>JAAWAR010000069.1 GCA_022792295.1 Lachnospiraceae bacterium | reverse complement strand
TATCGGTTTGTGCGTTCAGCGCACAAAGCCGGGCGCATCGCCCCGGAGGGATAGCATGTCCTTGGGACATGGTATAATCTCGAAAGAGATTATACTGCGCATATCGGTTTGTGCGTTCAGCGCACAAAGCCGGGCGCATCGTCCCGGAGGGATGGCATGTCCTTGGGACATGCTTTTAGTAGAAAATTACACGGAGTATAAATCAGATTTAGGAAAGGACAGGGCTCATGAAAATCGCGGTAGTGACGGACAGCAACAGCGGAATTACGCAGAAGCAGGCGGAGGAAATGGGAATTTTTGTTCTGCCGATGCCGTTTATGATTGACGGAGAAACGTATTTTGAAGATATAACCCTGACACAGGAGGAGTTTTACAGAAGGCTTGGTGCGGATGCGGATATTTCCACATCCCAGCCGTCTCCGGATTCCGTGACATCTTTGTGGGACAGACTGCTTGCGGAGTATGATGAGATCGTGCATATCCCGATGTCCAGCGGGCTTTCAAGCTCTTATGAGATAGCGGCAATGCTGGCGGCAGACGAACGATACAGGGAAAAAATCTTTGTGGTTGACAATCAGAGGATTTCCGTGACACAGGAGCAGTCCGTAAAGGATGCACTGCTTTTGATAAGCCGGGGATCGGCCGGAGCGGATGTGAAGAAGCGTCTGGAGGAGACAAAGTTTGATTCGGTGATCTTCATCACCGTGGATACACTGAAATATCTGAAAAAGGGCGGGCGGATTACGCCGGCGGCTGCGGCGCTCGGCACTCTTTTAAAGCTTAAACCGGTATTAATTATTTTAGGGGAAAAGCTGGATGCCTTTGCAAAGGCCAGGACGATGAAGCAGGCCAAATCCATGATGCTCGCTGCAATCCAGAAAGAACTCGATACGAGGCTTTCGGACAGTGCATGCAAAGATACACACCTGGCTGTCGCCCACACCCAAAACGAGGAGGCCGCGAAGGAATTCATGGCCGAGATCCTTGTGCGCTATCCAAATGCGGACTGCCATATTGCGCCGCTTTCCCTCAGCATTTCCTGCCATATCGGACCGGGAAGCCTTGCTGTGACTGCAACGAGAAAGTTGGTAGAGGAACATGAAAAAGCACCGGAGGCTTCTGTTTGAATTAAAAAAAAGGCATACGCCCAGCGTTAAGCTGCCGTTGATTATCGTTATTTTACTTCTTTGTATGATTCCCCTGGAGTTTCAGGGGAGGATTTTGGTGAGCTCGTCCAGGCAGGCCCAGATCGAGAGGCGTATCATTGACGTCCAGAACCAGTGCCAGATTCTGAGCAACAAGATGTCCCGGACCGGTTATTTTGCTAACTCTGTCGTGGATAACGCAGCGACGGATACGGAGATTTCGACGCTGGCGGATATTTTTAACGGGCGGATTCTGATCGTAAATTCCGGCTTTAAGATCGTGAAGGATACGTTCTCCCTCTCGGAGGGAAAGATCGGTATTTCCGAGGAGATCATCCGCTGCTTTCAGGGCGAGAGTACAAATAAGTACAATACAAAAAAGCATTATTTTATTTTGGCAATTCCGATTTCGGAGACAGCACCCGTAAACGAGGGGGCTACGAGCGGGAGGACGGCCGGGGTTATGCTGGTGACGGCTTCTACCGAGAGCATGTTTACTCTGGAGGAGAATCTGCTGGACAAAATGGCGCTTTACCGGTTCATGATTTTTGCGCTGGTTCTGGTGCTGACGATTTTTATCGTGCGTCTCCTTGTGCAGCCGTTTGAGGACATTGTTTCAGCGATCAACCGGGTGGCAGACGGAAATCTGGACGAGGATATTGCAGAGGAAAGCTATCGGGAAACAAAGCGTATCTCACGCGCGTTAAACAGCACGCTGTCGCGTCTTAAGGCGGTGGAGCAATCCAGGCAAGAGTTTGTCTCGAATGTCTCCCACGAATTAAAGACACCGATCACCTCCATACGTGTCCTGGCGGATTCACTCATGGGGATGGAGGATGCGCCGAAAGAGCTGTATCAGGAGTTTATGAGCGACATTTCCGACGAGATTGATCGGGAAAGCAAGATTATCAACGACCTTTTGAACCTGGTGAAGATGGATAAGACTTCGTCGGAGGTTAATTTTGCCCAGGCCAATTTGAATAAACTGGTTGAGACGATTTTAAAGCGCCTGCGTCCAATCGCAAAGAGGCGTAACGTCGAGTTGATTTTTGAGAGTATGCGTGAGGTGACGGCTGACATTGACGAGGTAAAATTTTCGCTTGCAGTCAATAACCTGGTGGAAAACGCGGTTAAATATAATAAGAAAGACGGCTGGGTCCGGGTGACACTGGATGCTGACCATAAGTTCTTTTATTTAAGAGTGGCGGATTCCGGGATCGGGATTCCTGCGGAGTTCAGTGATCGGATTTTCGAACGCTTTTACCGTGTGGATAAGGCGCGCTCACGGGAGACCGGCGGTACGGGACTGGGGCTTGCCATTACGAAACGGGTGATTTTAATGCATCACGGAACCATCCGCGTAGAGAGCATAGAAGGCGAGGGAACGACCTTTACGGTCCGCATCCCGCTCATCTATATTCCATAGGAAGGAGGAGGGCCGGTATGGCGGAAAGGAAACAGTACAAATGGGCGCTCTTTCTCCTTTGCCTTTTTTGTACCGCCTGTTTTATGGCAGGCTGCAAAAGGATAGGACGGCATGGAACGGATTTGGAAAGTGGCTGTATGATCTACTATCTGAATTCTGCCGGGATTCAGCTCGTGGGCAGCGCTTATGAGCCGCAGTCCGCCGAGAAGGAGGCGCTTGTCCAGGAGCTTTTGTCGTGTCTGACCAATGTACCCGCGGATCTGGATTGCCAGAGCGTGATTCCGGACCGCGTGGAAAAGATCACCTGCCGGATCGAGAAAAATGTGCTTTATCTGTACGCAGACGCCAATTATGCGCTGATGAACCCGGTTCAGGAAATTTTGTGCCGGGCGGCACTTACAAAGACGTTTACCCAGATCGAGGGGATCGATTATCTGAGTATCTACTGTGCAGAGCAGCCCATCACAGATGCGGCCGGCAATCCGGTCGGCATGCTGCAGGCATCGGACTTTGTGGAAAGCATCCGCGATGTCAATTCCTTTGAGAGGACGGAGCTTACCTTGTATTTTGCAAATGAAACCGGGGACATGCTAGTGGCAGAAAACCGGGAAGTTATGCGGAATACCAATACTTCGGTGGAGCGGCTGATTGTCGAGCAGCTCATTGAGGGCCCGGAGGCCGCAGGTGCATTTGCAACACTGCCATCCGGGATGAAGCTTTTAAATGTCTCGGTTAATGAATCCGTCTGCTCAATCAACCTGGATGCGGAATTTTTAACCAGTACGCTGGAGGTGCAGGAATACATTCCGATCTATTCAATCGTTAATTCGCTGACGGAGCTTTCCACCGTGAGCCGGGTACAGATCCGTATCAACGGCTCCCAGGATGCATCCTTTCGGGACAAGATTCCGCTCAGTACGGTGTTTGAACACAACTATGATTATGTAGAAGGGGGAGAAAAAAATTAACAGGCCTTTGCTGTATGTGACGGGGGGACTGGTACTTGGAGAGTCAATGGCCCTTTGGATGGCAGCAAAGCAGGGGATTTTCTGGCTGGCCTTTGGCTGGCTGTCCGTTTCCTGTGTCAGCCTTTTTATCGGAAGGAAGGCGGGCAGGAAAAACCGGCCGGCTTTTTGGGCATGTACACTGTTTCTTTTAGGGGCATGTGCAGGCTTTATCCGGCTGGACTGTGAAAAGAGAACGTTTGCCAAGGAAGAAGCCGGCCTTGAGGCATTTGCCGGGGAGGAGATTTTTATCCGAGGGCGCGTGTCTTCGATTAAAGGGAGCAAAAACGGCTGGCGTGTGGAGCTCGGCAATGTTGTGGCCGGCGAGGGGGATCGGTTCACGCGGGTCCGCCGTGTGTATGGCTATTTTGAGGAGATCACGGACCTTGGGATCGGTGTGAAGGTCTGCGTGCGCGGTGAGACTTTTACGGCCGGTTCTGCAAGAAATCCAGGCGGATTTGATTATCGGCTGTATTGCCGGTCGCAGGGAGTCGGAGGGATCGTCTATGCAGAGTCGTACGATATGCCTGAGATTTCCTGCATCAGGCTGTTTCCAGAGAAGATACGGCTTTTGGGAGAGCGGCTTGGCGATACGCTCTCAAGGATCGCAGAGCCTGCGGATGCCGGTATTTTAAAAGCTGTTCTGCTGGGGGATAAGACGGAGCTTTCGGACTCGGTCTATGCGCTCTATCAGAGAAACGGGATCTCCCATCTTCTGGCAATCAGCGGCCTCCACGTCTCGCTGATCGGCATGAGTGTGTGGAGGGTATTGAGAAAATGCGGCGCCGGCTACGGGCTGGCCGGGCTTCTTGCGGCCGGGCTTCTTTTGGGCTATGGGCAGATGGTAGGGTTTGGGCCCTCGGTGACACGGGCCGTGTGTATGCTTTTTCTTTCGTTTCTGGCCGGTTTTTGCGGGCGGAGCTATGACCTTTTATCTGCGCTGTGTGCCCCGGCGCTCCTTCTTCTTTTTATGCGGCCGTATCTTCTGACGCAGGCCGGGTTCCAGCTTTCCTTTTTGGCCGTCCTGGGCGTGATTTGTCCCGGAAGCTTTCTTATGAAGCTTGGCAAAGGCAGACCGAAAGCGATGCTTTTGGAGTCGTTTGGAGTGAGTCTGTCTGTCCAACTGATGACTGCTCCGGCAATCTTATATCATTCCTTTGAAATCCCTCTCTATGCCGTATTTTTAAACCTGCCGGCTGTCGCCCTGATGCCGCTTGTGGCTGCATCGGGATTTTTAGGGCTGTCGGCGGCCCTTTTGTGGGAGCCTGCCGGAAAAATGCTTCTTGGCGGGGCGCATTATATTTTGAAGCTGTATGTGTTCTTGTGTGAAAGAGCGGAAACGTTGCCGTTTGCAGTTTTACATCCTGGAAGACCGCAGGCATGGCAGATTATTTCCTATTATATCTGCCTTGCCGCCGGGGCTTTTGTGCTTTGCCGTTTCCTTCTCTGGCAGGCAGACATGGAGAAGCGGGCAGCGGGGGGCCTTAAAGATGCTGTGCCATCTGGTGTCCGGCTGCGCACGCTGCAAAAAAGCGTGCTCCTCTGGCTGCTCGCCGCCATCTTTTTGGCCAGGCTGCCTTCCCGGGGGCTTTTTGCTGCGTTTCTTGACGTGGGCCAGGGAGACGGGATTTTTTTATCGGCAGAGGGCCATGCTATCCTGGTGGACTGCGGCAGCAGCCAGGAAAAAAAGCTTGGAGAGGACTGCCTCCTTCCTTTTTTAAAAAGCCGTGGCATCCGAAAGCTGAATGCGGTTTTTGTCACACACGGGGATGCCGACCATATAAGCGGGATCCGGTATCTTTTGGAGGCAGAAGGAGAGGATGCGGTCTCGGTCGGCCGGCTTATTATGCCAAAGGCCGGAGAGGGCGAGGAAATCTATACGAAGCTGGCGGCCATGACAGAGGAGCGGGGGATTTTAGCCGTCTACGCCGAAAGAGGAGACAGTTTTGACGGGATACTTGGCGGGCAGGTATCACTTCGCTGCCTGTATCCGGCCGGGGACATCACCTGTCAAAACCGCAACGACGAGTCGCTTGTGCTTCTCGTGGAGTATGGGAACTTCCGTATGCTCCTCACGGGTGATCTGGAGGCGGCTGGGGAAGACGTGCTCTTAACAGAAGGCGTCCTGCCTCCCGTAACGCTTTTAAAGGCCGGCCATCACGGCTCCTCCACATCATCCGGCCAGGCGTTTATTCAGGCGCTGCGTCCGGCAAACGCGGTTTTGTCCTATGGAAGAAATAACCGTTATGGCCATCCTGCGCCCGAGGTAACAGGGCGGCTTTATGATGCGGGGGCTGTCCTCTGGGAGACAGCTAAGACAGGAGCAGTACAGGTGTGGACAGACGGAAAACGGCTTCGGATGAAAGGCTTTCTGCCAGAGTGAGTACGCGATACAAAGAAGGGAGTAAAAGCGTTGCAGACGTTAAATCAAGATCTTAAGGAAAAAAAGTTCAGGCGGGTGTATCTTCTGTTTGGAGATGAGCCGTTTTTGACGGGCAGCTATAAAAAACGCTTTCGGGAGGCGATCACCGAAGGCGATACGATGAATTATAATTATTTTGAGGGGAAAGCCCCAGATATAAAAGAAATCATAAGCCTGGCTGACACTATGCCGTTTTTTGCCGAACGGCGGCTGCTTCTGATCGACGGAAGCGGTTTTTTCAAGAGCGCGTCTGAGGAGCTTTTTAATTATCTGCCGAGTCTTCCGGAGACGACCTGTATGATCTTTTGCGAGACCGAGGTCGATAAGCGGAGCAGACTGTATAAGAGAGTGAAGGAGCTTGGCTATGCGGCGGAATTAAAGAAACAGAGCCCGGCAGAGCTTTCCAAGTGGGCGCTTGGCCTTCTGGCTAGGGATGGAAAAAAGATCACGAAACAGCTCATGGAATATTTTCTTGACCGAACCGGCGATGACATGGAAAATATCCGCTCGGAATTAGAAAAGCTTGTCTGCTATACGATGGGGCGCGATACGATCACGAAGGAGGATGTGGAAGCCGTTGGAAGCGTCCATGTGACGAACCGGATTTTTGAGCTGGTGTCTGCGGCCGTATCGGGGAATCTGAAAAAGGCCATGGATTTGTATGAAGATCTTCTGACTTTGAAGGAGCCCCCGATGCGCATTCTGTTTCTGATTGCGAGGCAGTTCAACCAGCTTTTACAGGTAAAGGAGCTGAACGCCGCCGGGAGCGACAAGACAGGCATTGCCGCCAGGCTCAAGGTGCCGCCTTTTGCGGCCGGCCGTCTGCTTTCACAGGCGAAGGCATTTTCCAGAGAGCAACTTTTGGGCTATGTGAAGTTGTGTGTGGAACTCGAGGAGGCGGTGAAGACCGGCCATCTGGCAGACCGTCTGGCAGTGGAGCTTTTGATTACAAGCAGCCTGCAAAAAACGGAGGGGGTGAAGGTATGAATCTGTTGGTAGCCGCGGATAAAAACTGGGCGATCGGGAAAAAGGGAAAGCTTCTGGTATCCATTCCCGAGGACCAAAGGCTGTTCAGGGAGGAGACGATGGGTAAGATCGTCGTGATGGGCCGGAAAACGCTTGAGAGCCTGCCGGGGGGACAGCCGCTTTATGGGCGGAGAAATGTGGTTCTGACGCAGAATCGGGAGTTTACGAAAAAGGGTGTAGAGCTTTTTTATGATATGGAGACGGTGCTTTCGTTTTTGGGGCAGTTCCCGACGGAAGATATTTTTGTGATCGGCGGGGCAAAGATCTACCGGGAGTTTCTTCCATACTGTGACACGGCCCATGTGACACGGATTGATTTTGTGTATGAAGCGGATACGTATTTCCCGAATCTCGATGCGGACGCCGAGTGGGCGGTGACGGCAGAGAGTGAGGAAAAGACGTATTTTAGCATTTGTTATGAATTCAGAAAGTATGAGAGGGTGAGGAGGTGAAGGAGGGGCCGCAGAAGCCTGTTTGAGGCATTCCTCTCTCACGCCTGCTGCGGACCGGTTAGTCGGCGCCGGAAAAGAGGGTTGCTATTTGAGGGGGATAATGTTAAACTGAACAGGGGATAGAAAAAACGGACAGTGTTAGCAGAGCACGCTCCCGGGCAAAAAGGGACTGTGAGCGTGCGCAGTATACAGAAGGAGGCGCGGTATGTATCCGATTTTAGAGGAAAGAGTCCTGGCAGATAAGATCTATCTGATGGTGGTGGAGGCCCCGAGAGTGGCAAAAAACTGCCAGCCGGGCGAGTTTGTGATCGTGAAGATGGATGAGGAGGGAGAGCGGATCCCGCTCACTATCTGCGACTATGACAGAGAAAAGGGGACGATTACGATCGTTTTTCAGACGGTCGGAGCGTCCACGGAGCGTATGTCGAGCTTAAAGGCCGGGGATTCGTTCCTCGATTTTGTGGGGCCGCTCGGTAATCCGTCGGAGTTTGTGAAAGAAGATCCTGAGGCGCTTAAGAAGAAAAAATACCTGTTTGTAGCGGGCGGCGTGGGAACGGCCCCGGTCTATCCGCAGGTTAAATGGATGAAGGAGCACGGCATCGAGGCCGACGTGATCATCGGCGCGAAGACGAAGGAGCTTTTGATCCTGGAGCCGGAGCTCGAGGCTGTGGCCGGGACGCTGTATGTGACGACGGATGACGGCTCTTATGGGAGAAAAGGTATGGTGACGGAGGTCATCCGGGACCTGGTGCAGAACGAGGGAAAAAAATACGATGTCTGTGTTGCGATCGGCCCGATGATCATGATGAAGTTTGTCTGTCTTTTGACAAAGGAACTGAACCTTCCCACGATTGTAAGCTTAAACCCGATTATGGTGGACGGGACGGGCATGTGCGGGGCATGCCGTGTGACGGTAGGGGAACAGGTTAAGTTTGCGTGCGTGGATGGGCCGGAGTTTGACGGGCATCTCGTCAACTTTGATGAGGCGATGAAGCGGCAGCAGATGTATAAGACGGAGGAGGGGCGCGCCCTCTTGAAGCTGAGAGAGGGAAGTACGCACCACGGAGGCTGCAAAAACTGCGGATGAGGCCAGTCGGAGAGGGAGTCAGAGATCAGGAGGCGTCTGTGGAAAAGACGGCCGGAGACGAAGGAGAATGCATATGGACATGATGAAAAAAGTGCCTGTCAGGGAACAGGAGCCAAAGGAGCGGGCAAAGAACTTTGAGGAGGTCTGCTACGGATACAATGAGGCCGAGGCTGTGGCCGAGGCCGAGCGCTGCTTAACCTGTAAGAATGCGAAATGCGTGCAGGGCTGCCCGGTGAAGATTGATATACCAGCGTTTATAAAGGAAGTAAGAGAGCACCGTTTCGAGGACGCGGCCAAAACGATCGCCAAAGCGTCGGCGCTGCCGGCAGTGTGCGGGCGGGTTTGTCCGCAGGAAAGCCAGTGCGAGGGACAGTGCATCCGTGGGATCAAGGGAGAAGCCGTGTCAATCGGAAAGTTGGAGCGGTTTGTGGCGGACTGGTCGAGAGAGAACGGGTTTGTACCGGAGGCGAGCGCGGAAAAGAAGGGAAAGAAGGTAGCGGTGATCGGTTCGGGGCCGGCGGGCCTTACCTGCGCGGGCGATCTGGCAAAGCTTGGATATGAGGTGACGATCTTTGAGGCGCTGCATGAGCCAGGAGGTGTTTTAACCTATGGCATTCCGGAGTTTAGGCTGCCCAAGGAGGGCGTGGTGCAGCCGGAGATCGAGAATGTAAAGAAGTTAGGCGTAAAAATCGAGACAAATGTGGTAATCGGGAAGTCCGTGACGATTGATGAGCTGCTGGAGGAAGAAGGGTACGAGGCGGTGTTCATCGGTTCGGGAGCGGGTCTGCCGAAGTTTATGGGGATCGCGGGAGAGAACGCGAACGGCGTATTCTCGGCCAACGAATACTTGACGAGAAGCAACCTGATGAAGGCATTCCGGGAGGACTATGACACACCGATTGCGGCGGGGAAGAAGGTTGCCGTAGTCGGAGGCGGGAACGTAGCGATGGACGCGGCGCGGACGGCGCTGCGGCTGGGAGCGGAGGTACATATTGTATACCGGAGAAGCGAGAAGGAGCTGCCGGCGAGGGCAGAGGAGGTGCACCATGCGAAGGAGGAAGGAATCCAATTCAACCTGCTGACGAATCCGGTGGAGGTCCTGACGGATGAGGAAGGCTGGGTGAGAGGCCTTGTGGTGCGGAAAATGGAGCTTGGGGAGCCGGATGAGTCGGGAAGGAGACGGCCGGTGGAGGTCGCAGGCTCAGACTACACGATCGAGGCAGATACGGTGATCATGGCGCTTGGGACTTCTCCGAATCCGCTGATCTCCTCGACGACGGAGGGACTTTCGGTGAACCGGTGGAAATGCATCGAGGCAGATGAGACGAACGGGAAGACGACGAGAGAGGGCGTCTTTGCGGGAGGAGATGCGGTGACGGGAGCGGCAACGGTAATTCTTGCGATGGAGGCAGGAAAGGCCGGAGCGCACGGGATTGATGCATACTTAAGCGGGAAACAGACGGAATAAAATACATTGTGTCAACGGAGGAACGAGAAAAGGAGAGACAAATGATGAAAAAGCCTATGACGAGCGAGGAGCGCTACCGACTGATGACGGAAACGCCTGTTTCAAAATTGATCCCGCAGATGGCGGTGCCGACGATCATCAGCATGCTGGTGACGTCCATTTACAACATGGCGGATACGTTTTTTGTGAGCCAGTTAAATACCAGCGCTTCCGCAGCCGTGGGCGTCATTTTCTCCCTGATGGCGATGATCCAGGCGGTCGGCTTTACGCTTGGCATGGGAGGCGGCAATTTTATATCGCGCACGTTAGGAACCCGGGATGACGAAAAAGCGGAACGGATCGCGGCGACGGCGTTTTTTACGGCGATTTTTGTGGGGCTTTTTATGACCGTGGCAGGACTTTTATGCCTGGATAAGCTTGTGCGGCTTCTGGGTGCAACGGAGACTATCGCGCCGTATGCGAGGGACTATGCCCGTTTTATCCTTCTTGGTGCTCCGGTCATGACCGGATCGTTTGTGATGAACAATCTCCTGCGCTCCCAGGGCTTTGCATTTTATGCGATGCTGGGCATTACAGCCGGCGGAATTCTCAACATGCTGCTGGATCCGATCTTTATCTTTGGTTTTCAGATGGGAATTTCCGGCGCAGCCCTGGCAACGGTCTTAAGCCAATGTGTGAGCTTTGCAATCCTGCTTTTACAGTGCAGCCTGCGGAAGGGCTGTATCCGCCTGAAGCTTACCAGAATGACGGCGAAGGGCTGGATGTACGGGGAAATCCTGCATGCGGGGCTTCCCTCTCTTTGCCGCCAGGGGCTTGCAAGCGCGGCGTCCGTGGCACTGAACGTTGCGGCGAATCCGTTTGGTGACGCGGCGATCGCGGCCATGTCCATTGTGACGCGCTATGTGATGTTCGTCTATTCGGCGCTTCTTGGATTCGGGCAGGGCTTTCAGCCGGTCTGTGGGTTTAATTTTGGGGCAAAGCGCTATGACAGAGTACAGGAGTCGTTTTATTTCTGTCTGAAGGTTGCGGTGCTTCTCCTGTCTACTCTTGGCGCGGTGAGCTTTCTCGGTGCGGAATGGATTATGACAATGTTTCGGCGTGAAGATGCGCAGGTGATCGCCATTGGGAGCTGGGCGCTGCGCTTCCAGTGTCTGACGATGCCGTTCCAGGCCTGGATCATTATGTCGAACATGCTGACACAGTCGATCGGATACGGATTCCGGGCTTCCATCGTGGCGGCGGGCCGCCAGGGAATCTTTTTGCTTCCGGCATTGATGACGCTGCCGCGGATCTTCGGAATCCGCGGGCTGCAGCTTAGCCAGCCGGTGGCGGATCTGGGAACGAGTGTGCTGGCGGCGGTGATCGTGTTTGCTATATTGCGGGAGCTGAAGGAGAAAAGCGCTGCAGTAAATATGAAAAGTCGGATGAATTTTTAATCGGCTGGGATGATACCCAAAATGAAATGTCGATATTTTTTAGAAATACCTCAACAAGAGAGGAGTTCTAAAGAATATCGGCATTTTTTAATTGACCGTTTCCTGAATCCCGTCCTTATTTCCAAGAAAACACAAAAAGAACCTGTCATGAATCCGGCTGCGACAAAATACGTTTTTATTCAGGCTTTTATAGGCTGGCGGACATATCCTGCAGAGCGGGAACCGATGATTCACGCAGGCAGAAGCGGGGAGCAGGCCGCTGCATCGCCTCGGCCGGCTGCCTTGCAGATTGTAAATTTATTTAACGCCGTTTGGCTGAAAATGCAAAACGGCAGATTTGATTAAGAACTCCTGAAATTTTTCCAATAAAGCAAGGGGCCGTTTTTCCGTGTGATTTTTGGACTTTGCTTCTGTTGATCTTACATTCACACTTCAAATTTCGATGCCACATTCATACTGTCAGTGAACAGGCATATCACCCTTTTTGTAAAAACAGAACCTCACATTCTATTTGCTGTTCTCAATATGGCGAGTACAGCGAAAAAGATTCCAAGGATTTTTCATGAGGCTTAAAGCGCTAATATATTAAGTGTACTTATTGGAAAAATTTTCCTAAACTTAGGCAAAGGAGTGCGTTTTATGTCGGTTTTAGACGAAATGTGTGAAAACATTGTTTTGTTGAGAAAAGCGCAGGGAATGACGCAGGAACAAGTTGCATTCCGGTCAAAGCTGAGCATCAGCCGTTTACAGGATATTGAGCATGGATACTCAAATACTACAGTAGATACAATCATAAGAATAGCGAGAACGCTTAGAGTAGATCCGCAGATACTCGGCATCTTTTTGAGATCGGATCAAGAGATCCTGTCTGCAATCCGCAATGCTCCCCAATTACCAAAGCGGCCAAAGGGAGAATTTCAAATCTGTGAAAACATTGCCCTGCTGCGAAAAAGGGAGGGGCTGACGCAGAAGCAGTTGGCGTGCATATCCAATGTAAGTGTTGCCCGCCTTCGGGATATTGAGCACGGCTGCGCAAATGTGACAACAAATAAGCTAATGGCCATAGCAGAAGCTTTTGATATATCGCTATTGGAGCTTTCTGCGCTTGCCACATCGGAGACGGAACTTTTGAATATGATTTACAGGGCCAGGATGGCGGCGGGAGTGGTGTTTTTATAGATGAACGATATACTTGCTGAAATATATGATTTGCTGCATCGGCTTGGTGTGACCGTAAACTACACAGGCTTTTTTCAAACGGCTTATGCAGTTTATCTGATTATGGAAAATCCAAAGAGACTGTTGTTGGTGACAAAGTGGCTGTATCCAGAGGTGGCAAAACAGTATAAAACGAACTGGAAGGCGGTTGAACGGAATATTCGGACAGCAGGCAGCATTATTTAGCGGGAAAACCGTCCTCTGCTGGAGAAACTGGCCCGCAGGCCGCTGAAGCAAAAGCCACGAAATACACAGTTTTTGTCTATATTGGCTTTATCACTCTCGAACGATTCTTCGTCAGTTCGCGGACAGCGCGCAGTAACAAGTAAGAACAGAGATGAGCCGGCTGGCGTGTGTCCCCTTGTTCACTGAGGGTAGCATTCAAAAAGCATACCAGATGTATACGGAGCAGCAGGAACGCAGAAGAACCGCAAATTTGCGGTGCGAAACCGCGTGTTATCATGCCTATTGAGGAGATTATCGGAGGGCAGAGAGTATATGCCTGTAATTTTTTTGATTTTTTTCCGAAAAACTATGGACGAATGGGAAATTTTGTGAGAAAATGAAGAAAAGCTTGCTGTGATTTTTTTAACAATATGAGACGGGGCAAGCTGACGAACAGGAAAGGAGTTTTATCATGATTTATTCACACGAAGTCGAAAAGATGTGTACGGTTGCACAGGGCGTAGGACACGGCGCCGCCCCCATCCCGGAGGAAGCCAAATGGGTAAAGGCCAAGGAAGTAAAAGACATTTCCGGCCTGACACATGGAATCGGATGGTGCGCGCCGCAGCAGGGCGCATGTAAGCTGACATTGAATGTAAAGGAAGGGATCATTCAGGAGGCGCTCGTCGAGACGATCGGCTGCTCCGGCATGACGCATTCGGCTGCTATGGCGGCGGAGATCCTTCCGGGCAGGACCGTGATGGAGGCGTTAAATACAGACCTTGTCTGCGACGCGATCAATACGGCCATGAGAGAATTGTTTTTGCAGATCGTATACGGACGCTCCCAGAGCGCATTCTCTGAGGATGGTTTGGCAATCGGCGCAGGTCTTGAAGACCTTGGCAAGGGGCTTCGCTCCCAGGTCGGCACTATGTATGGTACATTAAAGAAGGGGCCGCGTTATCTGGAAATGGCCGAAGGGTATGTAACCGGCATCGCGCTCGACGCGGACGACCAGATTATCGGCTATCAGTTCGTAAATCTTGGAAAGATGACGGATTTCATCAAAAAAGGCGACGATGCGAACACGGCCTATGAAAAGGCAAAAGGCCAGTACGGCCGCGTTGCGGATGCAGTGAAGATTATTGATCCGAGACAGGAGTAAGGGATCGGGTTGTTACATAGAACCGGGTATAACAAGTTAGACAGGGCTATGCAGAGGCTGACCCAAAAAGGCGGGGCTGTCTTGCTGCACTGACCATACGAAAATATAGAAAATCAGCGGGCTTCCGCCTCATTACAAAGCAATTTTCATGGACGGAGGCTGTAACAGTTTAGGCCGTCTGAACCATTACAACCAGGCGACAAGGAGGATTATTGGAATCATGGCATTATTTGAATCATATGAGAGACGTATCAAACAGATCAACGAAACCTTAGAGAGCTACGGCATCGCTTCCATCGAGGAGGCCGAGAAAATCACAAAAGATGCCGGGCTTGATGTATATAAGATGGTGGAGGGGATTCAGCCCATCTGCTTTGAGAATGCAAAATGGGCTTATACGGTAGGCGCAGCCATTGCGATCAAGAAGGGCTGCCGCCGTGCCGCAGACGCTGCAGCCGCGATCGGTGAGGGCCTGCAGGCGTTCTGTATCCCGGGCTCCGTGGCTGACCAGAGAAAGGTAGGTCTTGGACACGGAAACCTTGGAAAGATGCTCTTAGAGGAGAGCACAGAGTGCTTCTGCTTCTTGGCAGGACATGAGTCCTTTGCAGCCGCAGAGGGAGCGATCGGCATCGCAGAGAAGGCCAATAAGGTCCGCCAGAAACCGTTGCGCGTCATTTTAAACGGCCTTGGAAAGGATGCGGCACAGATTATTTCCAGGATCAACGGCTTCACCTACGTGGAGACAGAGATGGATTATTATACGGGCGAGGTCAAAGAGCTTTGGAGAAAATCCTACTCCGAGGGCCTGCGTGCGAAAGTAAACTGCTACGGCGCCAACGACGTGCGTGAGGGCGTTGCGATCATGTGGAAGGAAGGCGTGGACGTCTCCATCACCGGCAACTCCACAAACCCGACTCGTTTCCAGCATCCCGTGGCAGGCACGTATAAGAAGGAATGCCAGGAGAAGGGCAAGAAGTATTTCTCCGTCGCGTCCGGCGGTGGCACCGGCCGTACGCTCCATCCGGATAACATGGCGGCAGGCCCGGCTTCCTATGGCATGACCGATACCCTGGGCCGTATGCACTCGGATGCGCAGTTTGCAGGTTCCTCCTCTGTCCCGGCGCATGTCGAGATGATGGGCTTAATCGGCGCGGGAAACAATCCGATGGTCGGAATGACCGTGGCGGTGGCCGTGAGCATTGAGGAAGCAGCTAAAGCCGGAAAGTTCTAAGAAATAGTGTATTTTCAAGGGTTTCCGCTGATGTGAGTTGTCAGCGGAAGCCCTTTATTTTGCCATGTAGCACACAAGTAACACACAGGTAGCACACAAATATAAAGTATAAGAAAAAC
>JAAWAR010000010.1 GCA_022792295.1 Lachnospiraceae bacterium | reverse complement strand
CGCTGAGGCGGCACTTTCTGAAGCGGCGTCTGCGCAGGAAGCGAACGGGGTCTGACGAACGGGGATTTAGACGCTGAACAGGAGAGCGGAGGTAAACATGGCGCATACAATCGTTTTGACAAACCAGAAGGGCGGTGTGGGGAAGACGACCACATCCGTCGCTCTGGCGGCCGGTCTGGCCAGGAAGGGAAAAAAAGTCCTGGCTGTGGATCTTGACCCCCAGGGAAATCTGGGATTCAGCCTTGGCATGGACATCGAGGAGGGGCCTACGATCTATGAGGCTCTTATGGGGGATGCGTCTGTTTATGACGCGATCCATCGGGTGGGTGCTGTTGACGTCATCCATTCCAATATTCTTTTAAGCAGCGCAGATTTGATGTTCAAAGGGGAGAACAGAGAACTACTTTTAAAGAATCTGCTGGCCCCGGTGGAACCGCTCTACGATTTCATCGTCATTGATACACCGCCCGCGATTAATATTCTGACACTTAACGGCTACAGCGCATCGCAGCATCTGATTATTCCCATGGCGGCAGAGATTTTAAGCCTTGTGGGCCTGGTACAGTTAAAAGACACTTATGAGACGATCAGGCGCTCGGCTAACCCCGGCCTTTCGATCATGGGAATTCTTCTGACAAAGTATGAGACGAGGCGCAGACTCTCAAAAGATGTCCGGGAGATGGCGGAGAATGTCGCCGGACAGCTTGGCACGAAGGTATTTGATACGATGATCCGAAGCGGCGTGGCAGTGGCAGAGGCTCCGGCTCACGGCGAAAGTATTTTTGATTATGCAGCCTCCTCAAAGCCGGCGCAGGATTATGCGGCGCTGGTTGATGAGGTACTGCGATTAACGGAGGGGGAATAAGTTCATGCCGAAAAAGACAAATAAGACGGATCATGTGCTGGGGCTTTTATCCGGTAAGGCCGGCGCAGAGGAGGACGAAATCAGAAAGAGCGCCCCTGGTGCGGCGCAGACCGACAAAGAAGATGAGAAAAATGACGGACATGTACAGATTGTCTCCCCCAAAGCCGAGGAGGACGAGATCGCGGATGCGGTGAAAGAACTTTTGGAGAAGGAGCTTTCGGCCGAGGAGAGCGCGCAGGCTGCAGAGCCTGAGGAATCTGCCTCACAGGAGGCCGTGGCGGAGACCGAGGAGACTATGCCGGAAGAAGAAATATTTTCAGAGCCTGAGGAGGCCTCAGAGGCTGTGGTACAGGAGGTTGACGAGGCGACAGCAGCGGAGAATGAGGAAGCGAATCTTCTCAAGGAGGCAGAGGAAGACGACGGTGAGGAGTTCCGGTTTATCAATGTCATGGAGAGGCTTGTGCGGGATAAGGTGCCGATGTACATGGACATGTTTGGAACGTGTAAGTGTTCGCGTTGCATGGCCGATACCATCGCGGTCACGCTGACGCATCTGACGCCGAAGTATGTGGTGGTGAGCAAGAATGCAGTTGCGCCGCTTATGAATTACTATTCTCAGCATTACGCTGGCCAGGTTACGGTAGAGATTACAAAGGCCTGTACACTTGTATCGGAGAGGCCGCATCACGGCAGATAAAGAGTGTAAGAGGGGCGCTTCCCGGAAAGAAGGGAGCGCCCTTTTTTTGCGGCGAGAAGGCTGCAGAAGCCGGGGCAGACAAGCGGTACGGCCGGGCTGAGAGCTTTTACAACGCTTTGCCAAAGGCTGCCCCGTATGTCTTCCTCATACTCCGCTGCGCTGCATCAGGAAAACGGGAATAGCTGGAAAAAGCGCCTCTTTTCTTTTGACCGGGAAAGCTTGTAAAATCGTAGTGGGGCAGGTATAATGGAATGGATAAGGAAACAGATCCGATATCCGGAATGCTGCGAGAGAGGGGGTGTGTATGCCGTATATGAGGCTGGTTGTTGGCGGTGCATATCAGGGAAAGCTGGCGTTTGCGCAAAGTTTGGCGGGGGGGCCGGCTGAGTATTTGGAGGTTGCGGATGGGGAAAGGGATCCTTTTGAGGCGGCGTTTTGCAGAGATATTGTATATAATTTGCATGTATACATAAGAAGGATCTGCAAAGGGGAGGCAGATGGGGCAAAAAAGGAGGTACAGGCCTTTATCCACCGTATTTTGCATCAAAATTCTGAGGCGATTGTCGTCTGCAATCTGCTCGGCTGTGGAATCGTTCCGACGGAGGCCGGGGACAGGCTGTGGCGTGAGCTGACCGGGGAGGCATGTCAGTCTTTGGCGGCGTGTTCGGCAGAGGTTTACCGGGTGATCTGCGGAATTCCGCAGAAGCTGAAGGGAAAAGAGCCATGAGAGCTGTACATGGAGGCGATACTTACTCAAAGCCGGCGGTTTTTCTGGATTACTCGGTTAATTTGAACCCGTTTGGGATGCCGGATTTTGTGAAGGAGGCCGCCAGGGAGAGTCTTGTGGACTGCGCCCGGTATCCGGACAGCCGTTACCGGGCGCTTGCCGGGGCCGCGGCCTCCTATTATGATCTGGAGGGGGAACGTCTGATCTTTGGAAACGGAGCGGCTGAGCTGATTTTTCGCATCGTGCAGGCCAGACAGCCGAGACGGGCCGTACTTTTGGCCCCTACTTTTGGAGAATACGAGGCGGCGCTTGAGAGTGTGGGAGTACAGCCGGATTTTTTCTGTTTGAAAGAGGAGGCTGGCTTTGAGCTGCCGGTAGATGCGTATCTGAAATTTCTCGATCAGATACGGCCGGAGATTGTTTTCCTCTGCAATCCGGCAAACCCGACAGGGACAGTATGTGAAAGCGGCGGGCTTGGACAGATTCTGGATTTTTGCGGTGCGTGTGGGATTCTTGCGGTGGTAGATGAGTGCTTCCTGGATTTTGTGGAGGATTCCGAAGATCTGTCCGTGTTGCCGCGCATCCGGCGGGGAGAGAAACAGATATTCGTACTCAAGGCGCTTACGAAATCGTTTGCGATGGCGGGGCTCCGGTTTGGCCTTGGCTTTTCGGCCGACGGGGAGCTTTTGGAAAGGATGCGGTGCAGCGGTCAGCCTTGGAGCGTATCGATTCCGGCTGAAGCGGCGGCGATGGCCGTATTTACTGACCCAAAGAGAAGCCTTCAGTATCTTTTAAAAACGAGAGAGCTTCTGAAAGAAGAAAAAAAATGTTTGGGAGAGGGGCTTGCCGCGGCGGGGGGAGAGATCTATGGTTCCAGAGCAAACTTCCTGTTTTTTTGTGATACTCTGGGTCAAAGGCCGCTTGCTCTGTATGAACATTTTCTGGCACAGGGAATCCTGATTCGCTCCTGTGCGGATTATCATGGGCTGAATGGTCTTTATTATCGGGTCTGTGTGCGGCGGCATGAGGAAAATGTACGGTTTTTGAAGACTCTGGCAGATTATTTATAAGAACAGGTAATAATTGGAAACAGAAAAAATAATAAAAATCTCCTGTTGCGCAATGTCGCTAAAACTGCTATACTCTTTTAAATACCCTTCGAGAACGATTCTATAAACACATAAAATATACAAGAAAGAGAGGGAACCTTGGAATGGGTAAGATTATCGGTGAAGGTATTACGTTTGATGATGTGCTGCTTGTGCCTGCGTATTCGGAGGTGATTCCGAACCAGGTCGATGTCTCTACAAATCTGACTAAAAGTATCCGACTGAATATCCCGTTCATGAGCGCGGGGATGGACACGGTCACAGAACACCGCATGGCGATTGCAATGGCCAGACAGGGTGGGATCGG
Source organism: Lachnospiraceae bacterium (assembly GCA_022792295.1). Classification (GTDB taxonomy): domain Bacteria; phylum Bacillota; class Clostridia; order Lachnospirales; family Lachnospiraceae; genus CANQGL01. Next base: position 19,804 of record JAAWAR010000010.1, on the reverse strand, counting down.
TGTCATTCACAAAAATATGACGATCGAAATGCAGGCTGAGGAAGTCGATAAGGTAAAACGCTCAGAAAACGGCGTCATTACAGACCCATTTTATCTGTCCCCGGAACATACGTTAAAGAATGCTGATGAGCTGATGGCGAAGTTCCGCATTTCCGGCGTGCCGATCACGGAGGGCCGGAAGCTGGTTGGGATCATCACAAACCGTGATTTAAAATTTGAGGAGGATTATTCCAAGAAGATCAAGGAATGCATGACCTCTGAGAATCTGGTGACGGCCAGGGAGGGAATTTCCATGGCAGAGGCGAAGCAGATTCTTGCGAAGGCCAGAGTGGAGAAGTTGCCGATCGTTGACAGTGAATTTAATTTAAAAGGTTTGATTACGATCAAGGACATTGAAAAACAGATCAAGTATCCGAATTCCGCAAAGGATGACCACGGGCGTCTGCTCTGCGGCGCTGCGCTCGGAATCACAGCGAATGTCCTAGAACGTGCCGAGGCGCTTGTAAATGCAAAGGTGGATGTTGTTGTTCTTGACTCAGCGCATGGGCATTCGGCAAATGTGGTTCGCTGTGTGCGCATGTTAAAAGAAAAATTCCCCACGCTGCAGGTGATTGCGGGGAACGTGGCAACGGCGGCGGCGACGCGTGCGTTAATTGAGGCGGGTGTCGATGGAGTTAAGGTCGGCATCGGTCCCGGTTCGATCTGTACGACCCGTGTGGTGGCCGGAATCGGTGTTCCGCAGGTGACGGCCGTCATGGACTGCTATGAGGCGGCGAAAGAACATGGTATCCCGATCATCGCGGACGGCGGGATCAAGTATTCCGGCGATGTAACCAAGGCGCTGGCGGCGGGCGGAAGCGTCTGTATGATGGGCAGCCTGTTTGCGGGCTGTGACGAGAGCCCGGGAAGCTTTGAGCTCTATCAGGGAAGAAAGTATAAGGTATACCGGGGCATGGGCTCTATCTCGGCAATGGAGAACGGCAGCAAGGATCGTTACTTCCAGTCTGATGCGAGAAAGCTGGTGCCGGAGGGCGTGGAAGGCCGTGTCGCCTATAAGGGCTATGTAGAGGACACCGTATTCCAGTTGCTCGGCGGCCTGCGTGCCGGAATGGGCTACTGCGGCGCACAGACGATCAAGGAGTTGCAGGAGAACAGCAGCTTCGTAAAGATTTCCGCGGCGGCGCTCCGCGAGAGTCATCCGCATGACATTCACATCACAAAAGAGGCGCCGAATTACAGTATTGATGAATAATCCGACAAAACGCGTCACTGGCGCGCTTTGCCGGAGACGGCATAATCAAAACCACCGGCTTTGGCCGGTGGTTTACTCTTTTAAAGAACGGTGGATGTTAAGTTTGCCGGGATTATGGGCGATTTTGTATGCTGAGTTAATTTTTGCCTCCACTCCCCCGCATAAAGGGATTTGTCTCGCTGTAATAGGGCTTTATGCCACGTGTGGCGGCTACAAGCGGTGTAGTCCCGCTTCCGCAAAGCGTATCCAGAATGGATTTATATTGTGACTTTGCAGTTATGAGCTCGAATGCACGTTGCTTCTTCTTTGCTCACGGCCTGCTTTTTTGCACGGCTTCTTGTTTACGTGGAGATTATACCATAACTCAAATTGAACCACAACAGGGACTTAAATATCTGCCGCATATATCTACTGCTTCTCCGTATGCGGCAGGCGGCCGCGGAAGAAGCGTTTTTTGCACTCGGACCAGGAGAACGGGATCAGGGGATAGATGTAGCTTTTGCCGGCAATCGTGCGGTTGAAGACGACTGCGCAGACGGAGAAGACCGTGCCGATCACAAACCCCCAGCCGTTTAAGAGGGAAGTCAAAAGGAGCAGGATCACGCGCATGAATTTCAGGGCATAGCCCATCTCGAAGCTGGCCTGAGAGTAGTTAGCGACCGTGACAAAGGCCATATAGAGCATGGTTTCCGGGTTGAACCAGCCTGATTTTACCGAATATTCCCCGAGGACGATGCCGGCGATCACGCTTAAAGGCGTCGTCAGCATATTGGGTGTGTTGACTGCTGCAAGACGCAGCCCGTCGATTGCAAATTCCAGAATCAAAAGCTGGAAGATAAGCGGGACATACTGTTCGTCAGCCAACTGAATGAACGAGAGCCAGTCGGGAATCCAAGCGGGATTCTGCATAAATAAGAGCCAGACCGGAGTTAAAAATAACGTTAAAAATGCGACCGTCATGCGCGATAAGCGCAGGTAGGTGCCTGTCACAGGCGGAAAATAATAGTCGTCGGCTTCCTCAATGATGTCAAAAACCGAGGAGGGCAGGATCATGCAGGCCGGCGAATTGTCTACAAGGATGATGATATTCCCTTCAAGAATCGAGGCCGCCGCCGTATCGGGCCGCTCGGAAAAACGGAATTTTGGGAATGGATTGAACCATTTATGGGGAAAGAGGCACTCGGCCAGGCTTTCCTGGTTCATTGTGAGCGCGTCTACATGGAGCTTTTGGATGCGTTCTTTGATGAGGGCAAGGAGTTTTTCGTCCACGCGCTGCTTCATGTAACAGATTGCGATGTCCGTGTGAGAGCTTTCACCGGCCTGCGCGATTTCGACCGTAAAATTTGTATCACGGATGCGGCGGCGGATCAGCGCCGTATTAAAGATCAGGGTTTCGACAAAGCCGTCGCGCGAACCGCGTAAGACTTTATCTTTTTCCGGCTCCGAGACACCGCGGGCCGGATAGGTCCGGCAGTCGATGGTGATACATTTGTCATAACCGTCAATGAACAGGCAGGAGAGGCCGGAGAGAAGCTGGATTAAAATCTGGTTTTCCTCACTCTCCAGGCCGGTTTCACCGTAACTTACATATTTTTTTGAAAAATCATGCGGGAGATCTGGCATATCCTCCGGTTTTATGGAGGAGAAGTCCTGCATGAGCCGTAAAAGGATTTCGTCTTTCGTAAAGCCGTCCACGAAATACAGGCAGGCGCTTTTTCCTCCGATCTCTAATGTGTGGTAGACGATGTCAAAATTGGTCGCCACATCAAGGATTTGATGGAAATGCTGTAGATTTGTGTTAAAATCTGCTGATATTTTCATATATATCGGTGTCCTTTCTGGATACTGGTTCCGTAAGGCAATGCCAGGCGTTTATCCGTTAGAGTATCCAAAAAAGGACAGCTTATACATTTTGTGTATGGACCACATTTATATTTATGCATAACCTGCACGTCTATGGTTCCGCCGGACTACGCTGCCGCCGGTCAACGGTACTGTGTGCCAGCGGCAAACAGTTAGCATGAACCGAAACGGAGCAAAGACTACCCGTATGGATCCTCTGCCGTTTTCCCAGTGCCGTTTTGTAAAGGATTTTTTAATTAAATTCACAGAAAATTTACATTTCATGGCAAAAAAATAAGGCCGGGAACCTGTTTTTAGATTCTCGGCCTACGGTTTTATTATGCTGTCCATTCTGCTTTCAATTTTTTTACTTCATCAAGCGGAAGTCCTGCATATTCCGCAATTTTTTCAAGTGTTAAAATTCCATCTGCCAGCATTCTTTTTGCGGAATTGATTGCTCCCTCTTTCAATGTCTGATTCCTCATATCTTCCACAGCCTGGCACATAATTTCGATTCCCTCCTTGCCGCCGCTTTGGTCACACTGGCTCCTTCCTCCCGGAAATTCTTACCGGAAAAGAGAACCGGCGCACACCGTTCCAGTATGCGGTCATATATCCTTGCGTGGGTAAGGTCTGGCGGGTTCTTGATTTCCTCCAGCTTCAGGTTTGTTGTGACAATCAGCGGTTTCCTGCTCCGATACCGGCTGTCAATGACGGTAAACATCTTCTCCATGGCATACTCGGTACTGCGCTCCACTCCTAAATCGTCAATGACGAGCAGGCTGCAATCGTCCAAGCCGGCGATAAAGGCCGCCCTGTCCTCGGCAAACGTGCCCGTCAGCCGGTTCTATGTATTCGTCCCCGGCAAGTTCCATATCCCGGCGGCTCTGTCAATGGCCGCCCTGACTTCTGCGGTAATCTTTAGCATATGGTTTCTTCTTCCGCAGCACTGTTATCACGGTTTCGGGCAGGCGGTTCCTCTTTCTTTTTGCCGGCATTCGCCCAGCGCCGGATTGTGGCGGCATGGTTTTTATATCCTTTTCCGCTGGATTCCCTGTATTCGGACAGCCACTCAATGTACTGTTCCCAAAGAGAGGGAAGTTCCGTTTGGAGTTCTGTCGGTTCTGCAGAAGATAGAAATACATTTAGGCGGCCATTTATCCCCCAGGCCATTGGACGGACAAATGCCCGTTTCACTATCTGCCGCGTTAGATTTCCTGGACGCAGCCACCGTTATGCCGTCGGAAATCTGTCTTGCGGACTGAACTTGGATTCCGCGCTATTTGGAAGAAAGGAATCCGGTCAGCACACTAGGGGCCGGCGCACTAAATCCAGGAGACAGGCCACCGATTGCTTGGAGGGCGATTCTTTTTTCAGAATGATATAGCTCTGTAGTTTGGGGATCGGAAGATCTAAAACGGGTATGGAAGTCAGACGGCCGCTTTTTAAGAAATCGGAAACGGCACTTTCCGGAAGAAAACTATACCCGATTCCGGCTTCTAAAAAGTGGATCAGCTTGCTGCCCACATCAATTTCAAGCGGATAGATCGTGTGTCTTGGAAACATGTGATGGAACCAGGAGGAATCGGTTGCCTCGATAAAGTCGGAATAAAAAAGAGGGAGCTTTTTCAGATCTTCTACAGAGATTCCATTGTCCCAGTGGTTTTTGCCTGCACCGGTAACCAGAAGGATTGATTCTGTCCGGAAGGGGATGCATTCATAGTTAAAGTGGAGAAATTTTCTGTAGGTAAAGCAGACGTCAATGATATTGTCATACAACATATTAAGAAGATTTCGGGAATGATCTAAAAGAATCTTGACGGAATAATCCGGGTATTGCTTCAGATAAGCGGTCAGGTATTTTCCCAGGTGGCAGTCATATAGGGTATGCACGGAGCCAATGCGGAGAGAATCGGAATAGGCCCCCATCATATTAATTCCCGATAACGCATAATTTTCTAATGTAACGATCTGATTTGCATAAGACAGAAAGAATTCTCCGGCAGGGGTAAGCCGGAGATTTTTTCGTTCCCGGATAAAAAGGGGGGTTCCTACCTCCTCCTCCAGATCACGGATCCGGCTGCTCACAGTAGATTGGACGACCATGTGCTGCTGGGCAGTCTGGGTAAAATTTCCTAAGTTGGCAAGTGTAATAAACGTCTTTAGCGTTTCTAAATCCATAATCCACCTTCTATCGAAAAAACCGATTATAATAGCTTGTTAATTTCATTTTACAAATTATAAAGCATATCCTATAATGATGTCAAGTAAAAGAGGAAGGGAGACATCTTATGAACAAGGCCATTCAGTCCATGTACTGTATCCGATGTGAAGCAGAATTTGCGGTCGGAGATTATCCATACGGCTGCCCCTGCTGCCTAAAGACCGGGCATCCGGCCAGTCTTTCATTTCGCTATAACGGCCGATGGGAGATCCATGAAAAGCAAGAGGGAATGAAACGGTATGCGGCGATGCTGCCATATGAAGATTTTCCGACACTTGGGGAAGGGGGCACGCCTGTAACAAGGTTTCCGGCTCTGGCAGAGGAACAGGGGCTGGGTACAGTTTATACCAAGAATGAGTTTCAGAATCCTACAGGCTCTCATAAGGACAGGATGAATCCGCTGATCGTAGCGCGCGCAAAAGAGGTCGGAAGTCGGATGATCATAGCAGCCTCAAGCGGCAATGAGGGAATTTCCCTCGCATGCTACGCGGCCAAAGCAAAGCTTCCATGCTGCATTGTGGTTACACAAACTATCGCTTCCGGCTGGAAAAAGGCGATAGAGGCGTCCGGTGCCGCTATCATAACGACAGAAACAGCAATGGAACGATGGGAGGTACTCCGGGAGAAAACCGAGAAGGGCTGGTTTTGCGCGACAAATCTTCTGGACCCGCCGGTAGGCAGCTGCAGCTATGGCCTCCAGGGATATAAGACGATCGCCTATGAAGTTTATGAACAACTGCCAGGAGAGCTGCCGGATTATTTGATGATTCCGGTAACGAGAGGCGATCTGCTGTGGGGGGTCTGTGAAGGGTTTTTGGATTTAAAGAATGCAGGAAAAATCGCGGAAGTCCCGCATTTAATAGCAGTAGAACCTTTTGAACGAATCGAGCGGACTAAGACACTGGAGGATGCGGCAGGGCATTTTGAAGGAAAAGGAGACAAGACCCCCTCCATTGCAGGAACAACGGTTACGATCCAATCGCTGCTTGCCCTGGAAAAAACGGGCGGTTTTGCGGTGAGCGTATCACAGGAGGAAGCAAAACGCTCTGTTGGGGAAATGGGAAAACACGGCTTGTATCTGGAAGCGTCTTCTGCTCTGCTACTGCCGGCTTTGAAGAAGCTTTTGAGAGCTGGAAGGATTCCGAAAAGGGCATCTGTCATGCTGGTGGCTACGTCTCATGGCTTCAAAAATCCATAATGCATGCTGCTAAATGAAAGCAGAGGCGAATGAATTACAAAGGGAAAGCGAGGAAACATATGAACCAGAAAGGAACAAGAAAATTCGAGCTGCCGGATACCATTGTGATTTTAATCGGGATGATCCTGATTGCTACATGTATGACCTGGTTTGTGCCTTCGGGAATGTACGACAGAATCGAAGATCCGCTTACGCAGAGAATGGTCGTGGATCCGGCCTCCTTCCATTATATCGATCAGACTCCAGTAGGACTTTGGGACATGCTTCTGGCAGTGCCGGATGGAATCGTTGCGTCAGCCAATATTATTGTGCTGACATTGATTTCCGGTGCGGCTTTTCACATTATAAACCAGACGGGTGCGATTGATGCAGGGTTGGGTACCGCGATGAAAAAGCTTCAGGGCGGAAAGGTTTATATCATGCTGTTCGGCATTATGGCCTTAGGGGCACTTCTCGGTCTCAGGGGCAGCGCGGAATCTTTGCTTCCTTTTATTCCCTTGGGTGTGGCGGCTGCCATGGCAATGGGATTTGATTCCATAACGGGAGTTGCACTCATGCTCGTGGGAGGAATCGGCGGGTATTCTGTATCTTTTATTGACAGCGCATTCATTATCGGACAGGGAATTGCCGGACTGCCGGCTTTTTCGGGAATCCCGTTCCGAATGGCGGCATTTGCGGCACTGACGCTTCCGTGTGCGGGATATTTGTATCTCTATTGCAGAAGACTTCAGAGGGATCCAAAGTCCAGCAGCATGTATGAGGCAGATAAGAATTTAAAGCTTACGGTCGATTCCGCCGCGACACCGGAGCTGACCGGGAGAAGAAAAGCCGTGCTCCTTATTTTCTGCGGAAGCTTTGTCGTCCTTTTCTATGGGATCTTTAAATTGAATTTTAATGTAAGAAAGATAACGGCCATGTATTTTGCACTTGCAGTGATCGCAGGCGTGGCCGGCGGGTTTTCCATGAACGAATTTGCAAAGCATTTCGTGGACGGAGCCAAGAGCATGATGTACGGGGTCCTGGCAGTGGGACTTGCGCGGGTGATTTCCGAGGTCCTGACGAATGGAAACATTCTGGATACGATTACCTATACGGCGGCCGGGGTTGTCGGGAAAGTTCCGGGCTGGGCCAGTGCATCGGGAATGTTTGTGGTTCAGATGCTGTTAAACATCCTGATCCCTTCCGGCTCCGGACAGGCGGCGGTTACCATGCCGATCATGGCTCCGTTAGCCGATCTGGTCGGGGTAACAAGGCAGACGGCAGTCCTTGCTTTCCAGATGGGAGACAGCATTACAAACTTTATTTCTCCGACCGTCGGGTATTTCATGGCCGCCATCGCCATCGGAAATATTCCATGGCTCAAGTGGGCTAAATGGGTGACACCGCTTCTGTTGTTTTTGGCTCTGGAATGCTGTGTGATTCTCTCAATCGCAACGATGATCGGGTATGGGCCGTTTTAAGAAGGAGATACGTATGGACGTTTTATCACTTGCAAAAAAATATCAGGAACAGAACATCAGGCTTCGCAGAGAATTTCACCGTTTCCCGGAGGTCAGCAGCCAGGAATTCGGTACGGCGGATCGGGTTGAGCGTGAACTGAATGCAATGGGGATCAAGACCAGCCGCTGTGTGAAAAACGGTGTGGTGGGAATCCTTAAGGGAGAGGAAGGAGGAAAGACTTTAGCCTTAAGGGCAGACATAGACGCCCTTGCCGTCCAGGAGGAAACAAAGCTTCCGTTTGCCTCCGAGCATAAAGGCGTGATGCATGCCTGCGGGCATGACGGACATACCTCCAGCCTGTTAACAGCAGCCAGGATTTTAAAAGAGACGAAGGATTGGAAGGGGACCATTAAGCTGCTTTTTCAGCCCAACGAAGAAAAAGCGCCGAGTGGTGCACAGGCGTTTATTGATGCAGGTGTAATGGAAGACGTAGACGGGGTGATGGGGCTCCATCTGTGGAACGATCTGGAGCTTGGAAAAATTTCTGTAGAAGCCGGGGTGCGGATGGCAACCTCGGCGAGAATCAAGGTGCATTTTATAGGAAAGGGCGGACATGGCGGGATCCCACACTCCGGAATTGATGCGATCCTGGCGGCGTCGGCATTTGTAATGAACCTGCAGGGGATGATTACAAGAGAATTTGATGCCGCCGATCCGGTTATTCTCTCGATCGGTCTGTTTCATGCGGGGACAGAGTTTAATGTGCTTGCCCAGGATGCATGGCTGGAGGGGACGGTTAAACTGTTTCATGCAGGCCTCCTTCCGATTCTGGAGGAAAAAATCCGCAGGGTGGCAGAGGCAACGGCCATGACATACCAGGCAAGAGCAAAACTGGAGTTTATTCCGGGCTCAGGGAAGCCGGTGGTCAACCATCCGTACATGTCGGGCATTGCTGAAAAGACAGTAGAAAAAGTCTTTGGAAAAGAGGTTCTGACCCGTTTTGAGAAAGTTACACCGAGTGATGACTTTTCCAGGCTGAGCAGTATGGTGCCGGGCCTCTATGCCTTTGTAGGAACCCGAAATACAGACAAGAAGCAATATTATCCACATCACCATCCAAAATTTGACATTGACGAGGACGCTCTTTTCTATGCAGCGGCATTGTATGCACAATTTGCGCTGGATTATTTGAATCATTGAACACGAGAGGGCTGCCGCACGAAGCAATTCGCGCGGCAGCCCTTGGTTTTTTGGAATTTTGTCAATCAGAGATCCCCGCAAGCGTCCGAACCGCCTCCCCGGCGAGCAAAAGACCGGCTACGGGCGGCACGAAAGCGATGCTGGCAGGGGCAGGGCGTTCGCCGCTTGCTGCAGGCCTTTTGGGGATCTCCCTGGAGTAGAGGACGCGAAGGGATGAGATGCCTTGCTTTTTTAATTCCTTTCGCATCACGCGGCAGAGAGGACAGACAGAAGTGTCATAAATGTCAGCCAGCTCAAACAGCTCCGGATGCAGTTTGTTGCCGGTCCCCATGGAGGAGAGGAGCGGGATTTTATGTTCTTTGGCATAGCAGGCCAGGGCAAGCTTGGCGCGGACGGTATCAATGGCGTCGATGATGTAATCGGGCTTTTCGGGAAGGTTGGCAAACACTCCGGGCAGATTCTCAGGCAGGACAAAGGCATCGCATGTCATGACCTCGCAGCCGGGCGAGAGATCGGCGATCTTTTCTTGCATGACTTCGGTCTTTTTGCGGCCGACGGTGCTTAAAAGGGCGATACTCTGCCGGTTTAAATTAGACGGGGCCACAACGTCAGAGTCAACAAGAAACAAGCGCCCGATCCCGGAGCGCGCCAGAGCCTCAGCACAGTGAGAACCGACGCCGCCCAGGCCAAAGACGGCAACGAAGGAATGCGCGAGGCGGGAAAAAGCCTCCTCACCGATCAAAGAAACGGTTCGGGAAAAAATTTCCTGGTTCATGAGACAGAGAGTCCTTTCTGGAAAGCTTTATTTTGTATAGTATAGTGGATTTGGGAAGGAATGTCCATTGAAAAATGAGCGGAGGCAGACGCTTTGTGCGGTATTTTGTATTGAAGAACTTCCCTTTTTCAACAAATGAGTGTATAATAGGAAAAGAAAGGGCGGAGGTGGCGAGATTTGGAGACGCGGCAGGGAAGAAAAACGGTATTAATGACGGAAGGCGTCATATGGAAACAACTGATCGCATTTGCAGTTCCGCTTTTGATCGGGAACCTCTTGCAGCAGCTTTACAATACCGTAGATTCCATCGTTGTAGGAAAATTCATCGGCAGCGGGGCTCTGGCGGCAGTCAGCTCCAGCAATTCCCTGATTAATCTCGTGATTGGCATGTTTTTGGGGATCGCGACCGGGGCAGGTGTTATGATTTCCCAGTATTACGGCGCCCGGGCCGAGGTGAAGATGCAGCAGGCGGTCCATACCTCGATCGCGCTGTGTATCGTCGGCGGGATCCTTTTGACGATTGTCGGTGTCGGTTTTTCCCCGTTTATTTTACGGCTCATGGGGACGCCGGAGGAGGTCATGGTAAATTCCGTGATCTATTTTCGGATTTTCTTTGGTGGTTCGCTCTTTAATCTGACCTACAATATGGCCTCTGGTATCCTGCGGGCAGTCGGGGATTCCAGAAGACCGCTTTATTATCTGTGTGCCTCGTCGATTATCAATATCATTCTGGATATTGCATTCGTGGTATTCGGCGGCATGGGGGTCGAAGGCGTTGCGATCGCGACCGTGATCTCGCAGTGCATTTCCATGGTGCTGTGTTTAAGAGCGCTGGCGGTCAGCCGTGATATTTACCGGCTGGATTTTAAAAAGATTGCTCTGACGCGCCCGATGGTTAAGATGATTCTAAGCCAGGGCCTGCCGGCTGGCTTCCAGCATTCGATTATTTCCCTCTCAAACGTGATTGTACAGGCGAACATCAACGCCTACGGCGCGATGGCGATTGCGGGCTTCGGCTCCTATTTAAAAATCGAAGGTTTTGCGCAGCTCCCGATGCAGAGCTTTTGCCTGGCCGCGACGACCTTTACGGGGCAGAATATCGGTGCGAAGGAATACGGCCGTGTGAAACGGGGGGTGATCGAGAATCTGATTATCTGCTTTACATATGCGGGAAGCATCTGTATCCTATTGTATCTGTTTATCCCGACGCTCATGGAGATTTTCACGGATGAGCGGGAGGTGATCGAATACGGTGTGCTGACGATGCATTTGATTATCCCGTTTTATATGATGCTTCCGATTCACCAGGTCCTTATGGGAACGCTGAGGGGCGCCGGGAAAACGTTTTTGGCGATGATTGCATCTGTTATGAATATGTGCGTTCTGCGCATGATATATATTAATCTTATGGTTCCGCATTTCCCGAGTTATGAGGCGGTCATGATGTGTTACCCGATTACCTGGATCGGAACCGTAGGGATGGAAGTCCTGTTTTTCTGGAAGGCGAAATGGCTTCCGGATGAAGCAAATGGATAAAGGAGAAGACATATGAAGGACGGTTTTATCCGCGTTGCGGCGGCTTCGCCCGATGTGAGAGTCGCAGACCCTGTCTACAACAGGGAACAGATCGAAAAACTGTTGAAGGAAGGGCATGCACGGGGCGCGAAGCTTATGGTATTTCCTGAGCTGTGCCTGACAGCGTACACCTGCGGCGATCTGTTTTTGCAGGATACGCTGCTTGATGCAGCGAGGCAGGAATTTGAAAAGCTCGTGGACGCGACACGCGGGCTTGATATGCTGGTTTTCGTCGGCCTTCCCTGGGAGAAGGAGGGAAAGCTTTATAATGTCGCGGCGGCTGTCTGCTGCGGACGGCTTTTGGGGCTTGTCACCAAACAGAATGTCCCCAATTATTCCGAATTTTATGAGCTTCGTTATTTTACGCCGGGAGACGAGGAGCCGACACTCGTAGAGTGGAGAGGCGGGTATGTACCGTTCGGCGGCAATATCTTGTTTGCCTGCTCCAATGTCCCGGGACTTGTCGTGGCGGCGGAGATCTGTGAGGATCTTTGGGTCATGAAGCCGCCGAGTATCTCTCACGCAGAGGCGGGAGCAACAGTTATTGTCAACTGCTCGGCGAGCGATGAAACGACGGGAAAACATATTTACCGTGAGAGCCTGGTCACGGGACAGTCCGCGAGGCTTGTCTGCGGCTATGTGTATGCCAATGCCGGAGAGGGAGAGTCAACCCAGGATCTGGTATACGGCGGTCACAGCCTGATCGCGGAAAACGGTACCCTGCTGGCGGCCTCCAACCGTTTCGAAAGCGGAATCGTCTGTGCGGAGCTTGACTTGCAGAGATTAAACAGTGACAGGCGGCGCATGACGACCTGCAGGATCCGGGAGCCGGGCGAGCGCTACGACCGAATGGAATTTGAGCTGGAAGCTCATGAGCTCACGCTCACACGCCGGATTGATCCGGCGCCGTTTGTCCCCGCAGACAGCGCCGTGCGTGCGGCCCGCTGCGAGGAGATTCTTACGATACAGGCGCTGGGACTTAAGAAACGCTTTAAGCACACGGGTTCGATGCGGGCCGTTGTCGGGATCTCCGGCGGGCTGGATTCGACATTAGCGCTGATTGTGACGGCAAGAGCGTTTGACATGCTGGGCCTTCCCCGGGAGAACATCCTGGCCGTGACCATGCCGTGCTTTGGCACCACGGACCGGACGTATCACAATGCATGTCTTCTCACGAAAAAGATTGGGGCCGCGCTTCGGGAGATCCCGATCCGGGAAGCGGTCTCACTCCATTTCCGGGACATCGGGCACGATGCAGGGCTCCATGACGTGACATATGAAAATTCGCAGGCCAGAGAAAGAACGCAGGTGCTGATGGATCTCGCAAACGAGGTAAACGGCCTTCTCGTAGGGACCGGGGACATGTCGGAGCTGGCTCTTGGCTGGGCGACGTATAACGGGGACCACATGTCCATGTACGGTGTCAACGCCTCGGTGCCGAAGACTCTCGTACGCCATCTGGTGCGTTACTACGCCGATGTGTGCAGCGATAAAGAACTTTCCGGCGTGCTTTATGATGTATTGGATACACCGGTGAGCCCGGAGCTTCTGCCCCCCGCAGAGGGCGGGATCTCGCAGAAGACCGAAGATTTGGTGGGGCCCTATGAGCTGCATGACTTTTTCCTGTACTATGTGCTCCGATTCGGCTGCCGTCCGTCAAAGATCTACCGCCTGGCAAAAATTGCATTTGCGGATGTTTATTCCGATACGGTAATCTATAAGTGGCTTTCCACGTTTTACAAAAGGTTTTTTGCACAGCAGTTCAAGCGCTCCTGCCTGCCGGATGGCCCAAAGGTGGGCTCAGTCGCGATTTCTCCGCGGGGGGATCTGCGCATGCCATCCGATGCGGCCAGACGAATCTGGCTGGATGAGCTGGAAACTCTGAACCCGGAGACAAAGGGATGATAACAAGCACAAAGAACGAACAGGTAAAGAGAGTCATAGAATTAAAAAAAAGGGCGAAGACCAGAGACGAGGAGGGGCTTTTTGTAGTTGAGGGAAGCCGCATGCTTCGGGAGCTTCCGGCAGAGAGGACCGAGCTCCTCTATGTGTCGGAAAGCTACCAAAAAAGCAAAAGGCCGCTCCCCACAGGGCCTCCCTTCGAGGTGGTGAGCGATTCGGTTTTTGCGGCCATGTCGGATACAAAGACGCCGCAGGGCGTGCTGGCGCTTGTCCGGCAGTACGCATATTCCCTTGACGAGCTTCTGGCAGCCGGCCAATCCGCGCTTCTTATGGTTTTGGAGAATATCCAGGATCCGGGGAACCTCGGGACGATCTTAAGAGCCGGAGAGGGAGCCGGGATCACCGGTGTGCTTATGAGCCGGGATACCGCAGACATCTATAATCCCAAGGTGATTCGTTCGACAATGGGTTCGGTATTCCGCATGCCGTTTCTGTATGCGGAGGACTTTTTGGGGACGCTCATGCTTTTAAAGGAAAAGGGCGTCAGACTGTACGCAGCGGATCTTTCGGGTGAGCGGGATTATGAGGCAGAGGACTACAGGGGAGCGTCTGGGTTCCTGATCGGAAACGAAGGGAATGGCCTTCGTACAGAGAGTGCGGCACTTGCCGACTCGCGGATACGGATTCCGATGGAAGGGAGAGTCGAATCGTTGAATGCGGCCGTGGCTGCTTCCGTGCTCATGTTTGAGGCGGCGAGGCAGCGCAGGGCAGTGGTCAAAAAAGGAGTTGATAAGTAAGATGGAAATGATCGGATGGCTGGCGGCGTTTATCATTTTTATATTGATCGAGGGCGCTACGATGGCTCTCACAACGATCTGGTTTGCCGGCGGCGCAGGCATAGCGTTTTTTGCGGCGGCCTTTCATATGCCGCTTAAGGGGCAGGCTGTGGTATTTCTGGCTGTGTCGTTTGTGCTTCTGATTTTTACGAGGCCGTTTGCTTTAAAGTATGTCAACCGGGGCGCGGTGCGGACGAATTCGGAAGGGCTGGTCGGCAAAAAGGCCAGGGTAACGGCAGAGATCAACAATGATCTGTCTTCGGGCGCCGCGGTTTTAAACGGACAGGAATGGACGGCCCGTGCAGCGAAGGAGGGCGTGATTATCCCTGTGGGAGAGATCGTGGTCGTTTGCGCCATACGCGGCGTAAAGCTTGTAGTCGAACCGATTCCTGCCTGTGTACAGGAATCAAAGGAATAAGAGAGGAGAAAAATTTATGGCATTTTGGGGGACTATACTTTTAATTATTGTACTTCTTTTGGTATTCGTATCATGCATCCGGATTGTGCCGCAGGCGCAGGCGATGGTCGTGGAGCGGCTTGGTGCATATCTGGATACATGGTCGGTCGGTGTGCATTTTAAGGTGCCGTTTATTGACCGCGTCGCAAAGCGTATCGTCTTAAAGGAACAGGTTGTGGACTTTGCGCCGCAGCCGGTTATCACAAAGGACAACGTCACGATGAAGATTGACACGGTCGTATTTTTTCAGATCACGGATCCGAAGCTCTACGCCTACGGCGTGGAAAACCCGATTATGGCGATTGAAAACCTGACGGCTACGACGCTTCGTAACATCATCGGTGACCTGGAGCTCGACGAGACACTTACCTCCCGCGAGACGATCAATACCAAGATGCGTTCGGCGCTTGACCTTGCAACGGACCCGTGGGGCATCAAGGTCAACCGTGTGGAGCTCAAAAATATTATCACGCCGGCTGCGATTCAGGACGCGATGGAGAAGCAGATGAAGGCCGAGCGCGAAAGCCGTGAGGCGATTCTTAAGGCCGAGGGTGAAAAGAAATCCACAATTCTTGTAGCAGAAGGACGAAAGCAGTCGGCGATCCTGAATGCGGAGGCAGACAAGGAGGCCGCGATCCTGCACGCAGAAGCCGAGAAGGAGAAACGGATCCGTGAGGCAGAAGGCCAGGCAGAGGCTATTTTAAAGGTCCAGCAGGCAAATGCGGAGGGAATCCGCATGATCAAGGAGGCCGGTGCGGACAGCGCGGTGCTGCAACTCAAGGGGCTAGAGGCCTTTGCAAAGGCGGCGGACGGCAAGGCGACAAAGATCATTATCCCATCAGAAATCCAGGGTCTGGCAGGTCTTGTAAAGTCCATCGCAGAGGTGGCGGACAAAAGCTGATTCTGTACTTACGCACAGTAAAATCGGCGCCGGAACCGTCATGAAGTGAAAACTTACGGCGGTTCCTATCAAGAAAGGAATGGGAGAGAGAAGATGCCTGAAGGAGTGAGAAGAAGAAAGGTAAGAGGAGAGTCTGTTGCGCTTGACACCATGCATATCGTGATCGGGACCGCTGTGGTCGCCATGGCTGTAGTTTCGTTTATCAGTCCTGAAGAAAACATGTTTTTCTTTCCCGTGATCTTTCTCATGGCGGCTGTCCTTAACCTGGTGTCGGGTAGATTCAGAATGAAACGAAGCAAGAGCCACGGACAGCGGGCGGCCTCCGTCCTGGAGATGCTTTTCGGGGTGACGCTCGCACTGCTTGCGGCTGTCAGCGCGATCAGCATCTGGTGGAGGTAGAGGATGAAGGAGAAGATCCTTAAGACATTAAAGGAGATCGAAGGGTTCATTTCCGGCCAGGAGCTTTGCACACAGTTTGGAGTGTCGCGGACTGCCGTATGGAAAGTGATCAAGCAGTTAAAAGAGGAGGGCTATGAGATCGAAGCTGTCCGAAACCGGGGGTATATTCTGCGCGGGATGTCGGACGTTTTGTCAAAGGCGGAGATCTTAAGCTGCATGGAGACAGAATGGGCGGGGAGAAACGTCATCTATTTCGCCGATACGGATTCCACGAATATTCAGGCCAGAAAGCAGGCGGAAGCCGGCGCCCCGGAAGGGACACTTGTCGTGGCGGACCGGCAGTCAGGCGGCAAGGGCCGCCGTGGGCGCGGCTGGGTGTCTCCTTCCGGGGTCGGGATCTGGATGAGCCTTGTCCTGCGGCCGAAGATCAGCACGCTGTCTGCCTCGATGCTGACGCTTTTGATGGCCATGGCGACCGCTAAAGGCGTCTCCGGGGAGACAGGGCTCGAATGTGAGATCAAGTGGCCGAATGACTTGGTGTTAAATAAAAAGAAAATCTGCGGGATCCTGACGGAGATGAGCACGGAATTCAGTGACATTCAGTACGTGGTTTCAGGCATCGGCATTAATGTGGGCCAGACGGACTTTGCGGAGCCAATCCGGGAGATGGCGACCTCTTTGTATCTGGAGAGCGGGAGGCTGTTTCAGAGGAGCCGTATCATTGCAGGGATCATGAAAGCCCTGGAGGGGTATTATAAGGAGTTTGTAAAGACCGAGGACATGTCGAGGCTTATGGACGAATACAACGCACGGCTTGTAAACTGCGGGAACGAGGTTCGCGTTCTTGCGCCATCAGGGGACTTTACGGGCGTATCCGAGGGAATCGACAGGACGGGTGCGCTGATTGTGAAACTTCCGGATGGGACAAGGACGAAGGTGATCTCCGGTGAGGTGTCGGTGCGGGGGCTGTACAGCTATGTGTAGCGGCGGCGGGCAGTTTTCCGTTGCAGACGCAGAATCAAAGGAGTTTTCTGTATCTGCCGGGGAGGAGGAGCTTTCGGACGAAGAACGGCTTTTGGCAGCAGCAGGCCGTCTTCTTTTCTGGTATAGGAGAGAAAAACGCGATCTTCCGTGGCGGAGGGACCGGGATGCATATCGGATCTGGATCTCGGAAATTATGCTGCAGCAGACGAGAGTGGAGGCTGTAAAACCCTACTATTATCGGTTTATGGAGCACTTTCCGACGCTTTTGTCTCTGGCGGAGGCGAAGGAGGAGGAGCTTTTAAAATGCTGGGAGGGACTTGGGTATTACAGCCGGGCAAGAAATTTAAAGAGAGCGGCTGAGGCTGTACGGGATACATATGGCGGCGTTCTGCCTCCTTCACGTGACAAATTGCTTTCCCTTCCCGGAATCGGAAGCTATACGGCCGGTGCAATCGCTTCGATTGCCTATGGGATCGCAGCGCCGGCGGTTGACGGAAATGTACTGCGGGTACTCTCAAGAGTAACGGCCGACAGAGAGGATATTTTAAAACCGGCGACGAAAAAACGCTATGAGACGTTGATCGGAGCTGTTTTAGAGAAGCTGGAAGGACAAAGGGAACGCTTTTTACAGGAGACAGAAGGCTCGCTTTCCGGAGAGTTTAACCAGGCACTGATTGAGACAGGCGCGCTTGTGTGTATTCCGGGCGGGGAGCCTCGCTGTGGAGAATGTCCCTTTTCTATACTCTGCAAGGCACGTGTCAGGGGGGTAATTGGCGAAATTCCCGTGAAAACTCCGAAAAAGCAAAGGAAAATAGAAGAAAAAACTGTATTATTATTGGAATACAAGGATAAAATAGCCATAAGAAAGCGAAAAGAAGACGGGCTTCTGGCTTCTCTCTATGAATTTATCAATATTCCAGGAAAAATGGACGCAGAGAGTGTAGCCGATCTGTTCGGAATAAAAGAGGGGATCGAGCCCCTTCCGGAGGCAAAACATGTCTTCAGCCATACGGAATGGCATATGAACGGATATTTTCTCTCATTCCGGGCGTTTCCTGGCCCGGTGCTTAAAAAGCTCGCCGGTGAGACGATTTTTGTGTCCTGGGACGAGGCGCGGGAGAAATATCCAATTCCAAGCGCGTTTCTGGCCTATAAAAAATTCCTGGATGAACGATATGGAGGAATCAGTCTTTGAAGCAAATGATTTTTATAGTGAATCCGCATTCCGGAAAGGAACAGATTAAGCCACAGCTTTTGGGGATTCTGGATACGTTCTGCGCTGCCGGCTATATGCCGTCGGTCTTTGTTACGCAAAGACCGGAGGATGCAAAGCAAATCGTGAGGGAATACGGGGAGAAGACGGAGCTTTTAGTGTGCAGCGGGGGAGACGGGACATTAAACAATGTGGTTTCCGGACTCATGGAGCTCACGAAAAGGCCGCGTCTCGGCTATCTTCCGGCCGGTTCGACAAATGACTTTGCAAGGAGCCTAAAACTTCCTTCCGATTTAAAAGAGGCTGCGGCCAAAGCGGTCGGTGGTGAGGCGATCGGCCTTGACATAGGTCGGTTCGGCAGCGATCGGTATTTCGTTTATATTGCGGCGTTCGGAGCATTTACGGAGGTTTCGTATTCGACACCTCAGGACAAGAAAAATCTTTTGGGTTATCAGGCATATCTTCTGGAGTCGGTGCGGCATCTGACCTCCCTAAAACCCCATGGCATGCGGGTGGAATGGGAGGATGGGGTTTCCGAGGGAGAATTTATCTTCGGCATGATCTCGAATACGACGAGCGTCGGCGGCTTTAAGGGCCTGGCGCCAAGGGATTCTGCGTTTGATGACGGTCTGTTTGAGGGGCTGTTCATCAAAATGCCGAAAGCGCCTTCGGATTTGACAGGGATCGCTTCCTGCCTGTTTTTTAAGGAGGAAGAAAACGATCATGTGATACGTTTTAAGACTTCCAGACTTTCTGTAAGTGCGAAAGAGGAGGTCTCCTGGGTGCTGGACGGAGAGTTTGGCGGGACGGTTAAAGAAACCGCGATTGTGAATCTTAAAAAAGAGCTTTTGCTGGCGGCAGGCAAAAACGTGTGAAGCTGGTTCGAAAATCGGGAAAAAAGGCCAAAATCAGACGTTTTTCCAAATAAAAATGTTGAAAAATGAAATCGGATAGTATATAATGAACCTCTGTGGGGGACTTATAAAGCCCCGCATGAAAGGGCGTTGTCAGTGGAAAAAGAGGTATTTTTGGAGAAGCTTAAAAAACTTGTCGAGCTGGGGAAATCGAAGCAGAACGCGCTGGATGTGTCGGAGATCAACGATTTTTTTGCCGGAGAGAATCTTGGACCGGAACAAATGGATGAAATCTATACGTACCTGGAACGCAGCAATATTGATGTGGTTCCAGTGATCGACGAGGCGATCCTTGCAAATGAGAGTTCCCTGCTTCTTGATGATCTGGATGATGATTTTCTGGGCGATAAGCCGGAGGAGGACATTGATCTGGAGGCGATTGACCTTCTGGAAGGGATCGGGACAGAGGATCCGGTCCGCATGTATTTGAAGGAGATCGGTACGGTTCCGCTTTTGACGGCGGAGGAGGAGCTGCGCCTGGCAAGAAGAAAAGCCGAGGGCGACGAGGCTGCAAAGGAACGGCTGATTGAGGCAAATTTAAGGCTGGTGGTCAGCATTGCAAAGCGCTATACGGGGCGTGGAATGAGCTTTTTGGACTTGGTTCAGGAGGGAAACCTGGGCCTCATTAAGGGCGTGGAAAAATTCGATTATACAAAAGGATATAAGCTAAGTACATATGCTACCTGGTGGAT
>JAAWAR010000068.1 GCA_022792295.1 Lachnospiraceae bacterium | reverse complement strand
GGGCTGATCCCTGTGTCCACCATGACAACCTCGACACCGTTTCGGGTCAAATGCTCTTTGAGGTAAAAATATTCGGCCCCTTTCGTATCCATTGTGCCAAAGACGGCTACACGTTTCTTCATTCCTTCTCTCCCCGCAGATGCAGTGCTTTAAACTCCTTTACCGTCTGTAAAATTGCCCTTTCTAACGGCAGGCGTTCAATACTCGATGCTCCGATGAAGCCGTGTACATCTGTTTTGTCAAAACAGACCTGCACCTGTTCTGGGCCTTCAAACGGGCCTCCGTGGCAGGTAAAAATGACCTCCGGATTCTCCTTCATTGCTGCCTCGTACATCTGCTGTGTCCTTTCACATGCCTCATCCAGTGAATAGGTGCCTTCAAAGCCGCAGGTGCCTCCCGAGGTAGCTCCCACATGGGCGCCGATCACGTCCACACCTGCCTGAATCATGGCCTTTACTTCATCCGGCGTATACGCATAGGCAACGGTAAAGATGTCCTTTTCCCGGCACTTTTTTATCAGCTTCACTTCCTCCGGATACCCTACATTTGCCGTATCAATCCTCTGTCGGAATCTTCCGTCATAAGCCCCCGCTGTGGGAACATTCGTGATTCCGCTGAAACCGATCTGTATCATCTGGTCGATCAGCATATTGATGTCTCGGTACGGATCCGCCGCTCCGATGCCTGCAATGACCGGCGTATGCTCGACAACCGGAAGCAGCTCCCCTCCCAGATTCATTGTGATCGCGTTGCAGTCCCCATACGCCAGATACCCTATGCAGGAAGGATGTCCGTCCATACGGAAAGGGCCTGTGTTATAAGCCATGATAAGATCAATTCCGGCCTTGTCCGCCATCTTTGCAACCAGGCCAATTCCGGCCCCGCCGATGATAATCGGTTCCCTCCTTTTCACCTTTTCCCGGAGGTTCTTGTTAATTTCGTTTCTAGTAAATTGTCTCAAAGATTTCTCCTCCTCGTTCTATTTTATATCCAAATTATAAAGCAATATTTATGCCAATTCTCTAAAAATGTATTTTCTTTTTTGGCAAAATGTCGGTTTTCACGATGTTTGTGAGGCTTTTTTTATACTTTTTTTATTTTTTTATAGGAAAACATTATTTTTTATCTTTTTTCAATCGTTTCATTTTATTTCATTATGGAATAAAATATTTCATATATTTGCAATATTTTGCTTAGAGCGTTTCTGATTTGTTTCCTACTCTCAATCCTTTATTGGTCCGATCTGTTCCGTCGGAATCCTTTTACCCGGCCGGCAAAGATATGCCCCGAGTTTCACAGGCTTTACGTTGTAGTGTGCAGCCTGTTGCTGACCGTGATGATATGAGATTTTATCTGCGATTCATAAAGATTATCCACAATAGACAAAAGAACGAACGTAAGATTTGAAAAAATGAAAACGCCGGCATGACAGCACATATTGTGTCAGATAATCAACACTTGAGAACTGCACCATACAGGAATTTTTTCCATGATACCAACAAATATTGGAAGGGCTTCACCTTAATAATAAAGAAGCAAAGGAGACAATCTTTTCTTTGCTACCGTATAAGATGAAGCCCTTCCAATATCTGCAAAAAACTGTGCCCTCAGACTCAGAGTACAGCTCTATTCCGTCAAAAAGTGGTTCGAAACGAAACGGTATTCTCCCTCCGTTTTTATGAGGACCGTCTCACAGCCGCTAAGCAGCGAACCCCAGTCTTCCTCGGGAGTAAAACGCAAGGTATAGATATTTTCCTGCCGGCTTCCCTCCGTACAGGAGAATAAAAAATAGTTGGTGTCCCCCGCTTCATGATAATAAGAATCAAACTCCGAAAGATACAGCCACTCAAATGGCGTATGAATATCCCTCAAACCGATACCCAGCTTTCTCTGGAGAAAATCTTCTATGCTCTGCCTTGGCAGCTTTAAACAATCCGTCATCAATTCTTCCTGCCCGGTCGCTGCAAGATACCGGGGAAGATCCTCTTTCGGTATTTCTTCCCCAATGCCTGCTCCGATGTAAAACACCGGATCCAGATGCACGTCATGGGGTGTATCATAGTCAGATAAAAGGAATCCATAATTTTCCACTTCCTGAATAAAATTAGTAAAAAACTTGCATTCTTCGGCACTTAGCTCTGTCCGCTTTGCAAAAGGAGCTTCCGAGTCTGTGGAGATCTCGGATGGAGCCGCCGGAATTTTGATTGAAGCTTTCTCTGATTCTGACTGCTCTGTTGCAAAATTCTCCTTTGCTGTGGCTGTCGGAGACTTCTCTGCGCTCCCACAGCCACACATGAACACAACACATAAAGTAACCGCGAAAAACTTGCCGTTCCTTTTCATACCAACTGCCATTGAATCCTTTCTCTAATCCTCTCCCTCATCCGTAAGGATATTCCATTTTTTAATTTTTCTCCACAGCGTGGTCGTACTGATCCCAAGCTGACCCGCCGCACGCTTCCTGCTCCAGTTATTTTCCTGCAGCGCTCTCCATATCCGGGCCCTTTCAGCGTCGGCCTCGCTCTGTATTTCCTCCGGTTCGGGCTGAAACGTTTTCTCCAGTTCCCCATAGACAAACAAGGCCTCCTGTACCTCCCGGCCCGAGATGTGGTCCTTTTCATGCAGAACCAGGATCCTCTCCACGAAATTAGACAGCTCCCTGACGTTGCCCGGCCAGTCGTATTCCGTGAGCAGCCGTTCTGCCTCCCTGGAAAAACGAATATTTCCGCTGTTTTTGCCACGCAGCATATAATAAATAATTTCCAGGATGTCCTCCCGCCTCTCCCTGAGCGGCAGCACATGGATCGGCAGCACACAGAGGCGGTAATACAGATCCTGTCTGAAACGGTTCTCTCGGATATACTCGCCAAGATTCCGGTTCGTAGCGGCGATGACACGCACATCCAGCGGAATAATGCTGCTTCCCCCAATCCGGATTACAGAGCGCTCCTGCAGAACTCTTAAAAGCCTGGTCTGTACGTTCAGCGAGGTCTCACTGATCTCGTCAAGAAAAATCGTTCCCGTATTGGCAAGTTCGAAAAGGCCCGCCTTTCCCTCGTTTCTTGCGCCGGTAAAGGCTCCCCGTACATAGCCGAACAGCTCGCTTTCCAGAAGGTTTTCCGGCAGCGCCGCACAGTTGATCGCAACAAACGGGGCGTTCCGTCTGGGGCTTTGGTTGTGGATGCCTTGGGCAAAGAGCTCCTTGCCCACTCCGGATTCGCCGGTTATAAGCACCGTTGAATCCGTGACCGCATACCGCATGGCCTTTCTCTTTAGCGCCACCAGATTAGGGTTGTGGCCGATAATGTCATCCAGGCTCTTTCTGGCCATCAGCCCCTTTTCCGCAGACTTGCTCCAAAGCTTCTTCTCGATGTTATGGATCGCGTCGATCTGCTGCAGCGTGATAACGACTCCTGTTGTTTTATCATGGATCACGCTCGGCACGGCGCTGATGACAAGGCGTTTATCCGAAATGGATATGATCTGATTTTCGACCTTTTTCCCATCCAGCAGCCGGTTGTGCAGATTGCCCAGATCCAGATAATTCTCTAACGGCTCACCGTAGCACTGGACCGGCTGTGCACCAAGCATCTTGGCCGCAACGGGATTTAGATTTGTGATTTCCCACTGGGAATTGACGGCGATGATTCCCTCGGAAATACAGTTGAAAATCGAATTGATAAATTCGAAGCGGCTCTCCTGCTCCTTCAAGAGGCGGAGCTGATACTGTGCCTCCGTCGCCGTGCTTAAAATTGTCTGTGGGTCCAGGAGACCTACATACAGCGTATTCATCCCGTATTTCGCCGCTATCTCGATTATCGCACCGCCGCTGACAATTAAATCCACACCCTCGCTCTTAAGCCGCAGGATGATCTCCGTCGCATACTCGATATAATTATTGAAGCCACAGTCTCTTAAATCTATATACTGGATATTTGCCGTCGTCTTCTTTAAAAAATCCTCCAATCCGCGCACACCGGAATACCAGCCGACTAAAGCCGCTTTTTTCGACATGTGCTCGATCTGCGGGAACAGATTGTAAAAATCAATCACTGTCTGATTTACATTGACCACAGGAATCGAGATATTCTCCTTGATCTCTGAGAATAAGCCGCCGCGGACGATTGCAACCTTTAAGTCCACCTCTCGAATCAGGCAGCGTATATTATCATAGATTTCCTCAATCGGAGAATAAAATGCCGATATTTCCAGCTTTCGCTCCTCAAAAAAACGGTTCAGCTTTTCCACATTTGGCATATGCGTCGTAAACCAGATTACTTCTTTGTGCATACTGTCTTCTTCCTTCTCTTTTTTGTTCCCGCAAACCAGCACAGCCTTTTTAAATTTCTATGACCAAAAGCCCAAGCAGTGCGATCCGTAAAACATACTGATCAATCCGGAGATATTCGTTCGGACTGTGAGCATAATCCCCCCAGGCGCCAAGGCCGTCCAGCGTCGGAATTCCCATTGCAGAGACCGCATTCCCGTCGCTTCCTCCGCCTACAAACTGATGGGAGAAGGAAAGCCCCAGCCTCTTTCCGCATTCCTTTGCGATCGCGAACAGGGCAAGATTTTCCGGTGTCTGCTCCATCGGCGGCTTTCCATCCTTAAACAGTACCTCCCTAACCGTCCCCGGAATCTTGACCTCAAGCTCACAAATGGCCTTCCTGACCCTCTCTCCCTCTGCCTTTGTCTGATATCGGCAATCTACCTCATATTCTGCCCGGTCCGGAATCACATTGACCTTCGTCCCGCCGCCGCAGACACCTACGTTGAGCGTGGTTCCGGCCTCGTAGTCTGTCAGGCTCTGGACAAAAAGAATTTCCTCTGCCATCTCCTGAATTGCGTTTATACCCACTTTATGGGCGTTTCCCGCGTGCGCCGCTTTTCCGTGAATGATTACGTCAAAGTTCATGGTACCCTTACGGCCGGTTTTTAAATCACCGTTTGCCACACAGGGCTCACAGACGAGCGCCGCCTTTGCATCCTTTGCCAGCTCACAGATAATCGCTTCGGACTCCCTGCTGCCGGTCTCCTCATCGCCATTAAAGATAAAGACCAGCCGTTTGCCCGGGTCGATTTTTAGCTCCCTGTACGCCTTTACGATCCAAATCGCCGAAATCAGCCCGCTTTTCATATCCATGACACCGGGGCCGTGAAGCTCGTTCCCCTCCGTGTAATACTTTAACGTCCCAATCGGATGCACAGTATCGTAGTGGCCGATCAAGAGGACTTTTTCTGTCCCCTCCCCATATTCAAAGCGCACAAGATCATGCCTTTTTTCCGCCTTATACGTATACGGCTCACAGCCGGTCCGCTCCAGAATAAGCCGCTCCAACACTCTGCGGCATTCCGAAAGCGCCTCGATATCTGAAGTGCTCGCCTCTGCGAGAGCCAGCGTTTTCAGATCCTCAAAAATTTCCGCCTCATGTTCCTTTAAATAGGAAAGAATCCTCTGCTCCATCCTTGTCTGCCTCCTTCATTATATAAATTTTTCTACAAACATATAAAATACCGGTACTGTGATCACGCAAAGCAGCGTGCTTAGACACACGACCACAACTGACAATTTGTAATCCTTATCATATTGCTTGGCAAAAATTGCGATGTTCGAGCCAACCGGCGTGCTGCATCCGATCAGAATGACCTTTTTAATATCCGCTTTCACTCCAGGGATCATAAGCAGGACAAAAAGCGTCGCTGCAGGTATCACAACAAGCCGTACAAGCACACAGAAATATGCGCTTTTTACTGTAAAAATCTCCTTCCAGTCCATCTTTGCCAGATAGGTGCCCAAGATAATCATGGCAAGCGGCGTATTCAGATTCGCCATATTGGAAAGTGTGCTTGTGACGACCTGCGGGATCGGAATCCGCAGAAAGAAGATCAGCATACCTATGATAACGGAAATCACTACCGGATTTGTGGAGATCGCCTTCATGCGGATCGCACTTGCATCTCCGGTCATAATAAGAACTCCGTAGGTCCATTGTAAAATATTCAAAAATGCGATAAAACCTGCCAGATAAAACACACCGCCGTCCCCAAGGACCGCCTGAATCAGGGGAATTCCGATGAATCCCACGTTGCAGAATGCAGCTCCGAAGTTTTCGATTCTCCCGCGCGTCCCGAAACATATATAGGAGACTGCGATCGCAACTGCCAGCGCCAAAAGGGCCAGCGCAATCGCGATCGCCAGGTCCCTTGCCCGTTCCGGCGAATATTCGGTAAGATAGGATTTGACGATGACACAAGGAATCACCGCCCTTAAAAGAATTGTTCCCAGATCCTTCCCACCCTGTTCGGAAAGATACCTTTTTTTCACCAAAAGAATACCGATTGCAATCAACAGGAACATGATACAAATCTGCTTTAGTAAAATAATCTCCATTTGTCCGCCTCACTTAATCGACTGTCTATACTGTCCTTTTCTCTATCAGATTATAGCTTGTCCTCCGGACATCCTATCCCTCCGGGGATTTTCTCGGCTTTCTGCACTATGTGCACAAACTGGCCTGCGCAGTATAACCTCTGCCGAGATTATACCATAGCCCCAGCCGGAAATCTACTTGTTGTCTACTGTAAAAGAATCACCGATGCAGCCGCTAATTTTGCCCTTGGCACAAGGGAGGACACATCTGCATATTCACGGTCCGTGTGATTAAACTCCCCTTTTGCCCCCATACCGCAGACCACCGGAACATGTTCCGCCGCGATCAGGCTTGCATCAGACCAGCCACCCACCTTGATCGGATGGAGCTTTCCGGGATATCCGGTTTCCTCTGCCGCTTTTTTTACATGTTCAAAGAGTCCCAGAATCTCCAAAGAAGGCTCCATAACCGCACTGACGGAAGAAAGGATGAGCTCTGTCCTGGTTCCCTCAATCTGCGTTTCTGCACAGATCTGCCTTACCCGTCCAAGCAGTGTATCCAGACGCTCCTTTTTCGTATATCGGACATCCACACTCGTCTGACAAAAATCCGGAACCGAGTTGACCGAAGTCCCGCCTGCGACAAGCCCGACGTTTAGCGACGTCCCGTGCTCTAAATCATTTAGCGCCTGAAGTGCGATCACCTTATGCGCCATCTCAAGGATCGCGTTCCTCCCTTTCTCCGGGGCATTTCCCGAGTGGGCCGCCACACCATACACCTTTACGGTAAAGCGGCAAGAGCCCTTTCGTTCCACGACAATCCCGTCATCCGGATAGCCTGTCTCGAAGTTAAAAGCCGCCGCACAGCCTCTGGCCGCTTTTTTAATTTCCTCTGCCGCCCCAGACTCCCTGTGCCCGTTCTCCTCATCACCCGGAAAAGCGAAACGGAGCGGGCGGGCCTCATAGCCGGCCTCCTTTAACGCCCTGGCCGCAAACAGCGCAATCACAAGTCCGGCCTTCATGTCCAGGGCGCCCGGCCCCATTATCCTGCCGTTCTCCACACGAAACGGGTTCTTTGCAAGAGTCCCTTTTGGAAAAACCGTATCCATGTGGCCGCTGAATAAAACTGGATCCAGCCCTCTCCCCTCGCCCCATACTCCGTACAGAAAATTCCCCTTCGCCTCCATGGGCGTCACCCGTGTGACAGCCCCGAGGCCTTCGAGCTCCTCTTTCATAAGTGCGCACATTGCATCGCAGCCCGCCTTATCGCCGTTTCCGCTTTCTTGATTTACAAGCCTCCGAAGCAGAGAAAACATTTCATCCTGCCTTTTCTCCAAAAAAATAAATGCTCGTTCGATCTGTTCCCTTTGCAATCCCTCCATAAATAAACGCTCTCTTTCCCTTTTTTTTCATTGTAACACACTCCCTTTGGAAAGTCACATCATAATTACCGCACAGCCTATGCACTTTCCTTTTTATTTCAGCATACGTCAGAAAGTTTTTGCCGTATATGATCTAACATTATGATTGAAAACATTTTGTTAAATTTATAGGTAACTTAGGAATTTTTTGACATTTTCCCATCGTCAGCCGTATGGACATTTTCTGGACCGGCTGTTATACTTATCCATATATGCTACCAAAACAAAGGGCTGGCATGCCCTCCAAAAAAACGCTCTCCTTTTTACAGGCTCCTTTAAAGACGGTTACGCCGGGGTCATCGGTCTGTCTGCAAACTATCCGCCTTTCCGGCCGGCCAAGCCGTTTATATCGCCTGCATCTGCACAAGCTGAGCGCCCCCGCCCCTGATAACAACAGGAATTATCGTTTAAAAGAAAAGAGGAACCTTTTATGGAGCAGACCGTCTCCTTTCGTACCTGCAAACAAATCTTCGAACAGTACGCCAGCCGCTATGACCGGACAGACGGACGTGTGGAGCTGAAAATTATCCACACGAACCATGTTGTCGCGATTATGGAACAGCTCTGTAAGGAGCGCCGTCTTGACCCGCACCTGACAAACCTGGCTCTCATCTGCGCGCAGTTTCACGACATCGGGCGTTTTGAACAGTTAAAGCGCTATGATACCTTTCTCGACCATATGAGCGTAAACCATGCTCTTTTAAGCTGCCGAATCCTATGGGAAGACAAAATCCTGGACAAACTTTCCAAGGTTGACCGGCAGATGGTTTTAACCGCGATCGCAAACCATAATAAGCTGGAAATTGACCGCAGCGTACCAAAAGATTTCCTTCCTCTTTGCAAGCTGATCCGCGACGCCGATAAGTGTGACATTTTCCGTGTCTTCGCAGAGGAAAACATGGTGGATGTAGTCGGTGTGCCGGACTCGGAGGTGGCAAAGGAGACCATTTCCCCTGCAGTTTTACAAGCCGTCTGTGAACACCGCTGTATCGACAAGACGATCCGTAAGACCTATCTGGACTACTGGGTCAGCTTCATCGGATACTTTTTTGATCTGAACTATCCGGAGAGCTTTGCAATCGCAAGAAAACAGGGCTATTACCGCAGGCCGTTCGAGAGAGTGACATTTGCGGATGCCCGGACAGGTGGGCAGGTTGAGAAGGTCTTTTCCGTTATCGAACACTATATTGATGAACGCCTTAAGGACAAAGCAGTTCCCGAATCCCTTCAGCGCTTCTTCCGGGAACACAATTCCTGCGCTCTGGCCTTCTCCGGCGGTGTGGATTCCGCCTATCTTTTGTATGCCGCCGGAATCTGCAGGGCAAAGGTTCACGCGTTTTATGTGGCGACCCCTTTCCAGCCGGCTTTTGAAAGGGAAGATGCAAAGCGGCTTGCCGAGGCCCTTAACGTCGGTCTCACCTTCCTTCCCTTTGATATTTTAAGCGTACCGGCCGTAAGGCAGAATCCGGCAGACCGCTGCTACCACTGCAAGCGCGCCATCTTTCAGACGATCCTTCAAGCGGCTGCAGATGCCGGCTTTTGTAAGGTGCTGGATGGCACCAATGCCTCCGATGACGCAGGAGACCGCCCCGGTATGCGTGCCCTCAAAGAGCTTAAAGTCCTCTCCCCGCTGCGGCTCTGCGGGCTTACCAAAAAAGAAATCCGGGAATATTCCCGGATCGCAGGACTTTTTACTTGGAACAAACCGGCCTATGCCTGTCTTGCGACGCGCGTCCCCACAGCTACGCCGCTTGACAGCCGCATACTCAAAAAAATCGAATGGGCCGAAACCGAGCTTTCCCGTCTGGGTTTTTCAGACTTTCGTGTACGGGTGTTTGAGGAGCCTGCCGGAAAGGATACGTTTGACGACAACCGGCTGTTTTCGGCAAAGATTCAGCTCACAGAAGCCGATTTTCCGCTTCTGCTGGAGACGTACAAGATCGTTTATATACAATTCAAAACAGAATTCCAGCATGTCCTTCTGGATTTGGAAACCCGCGGCGGCTCTTAGAGCCGCCATACAGACTAGCGTCATTTCAGCGAAGGAATTCACAAAGCATGCTCTTTTTCATAGGATTCATTCAGCCAGTCAACCGCTTCAAGGAGCCCTTCCTCGCTGAATGCAAATTCCTGATAGACCTTTTTTTCCTCATCCGTTGCGGAAAAATTAAACGGGCCGGGCCAGGCCGCTGCCTGCAGCAGCATATCCTCCCCGCTTGTCTGGCTCCGTAACAGAAAGCACATGCCCTTATGGCTCCCGGTAAACACAGCCTTTTTTAAATACGGAATGGAAACCATCCCATCCAGGTTGATCTTTTCCAATTTTTTCTCCTCAGTCCAGCCTGACGATACGGCTGCATACCTTTTCTAAAAGCTCCGGCGAGTGACTGACCGCCACAAGACCGATCCTGCGCCTTTTAAGTTCCCCAAGCAGAAAATTCCAGAGCTCCCCCTGTGTCACCAGATCGAGCATCGTCGTGATCTCGTCCGCCAGAAAGATTCTTGTCCTTTGTCCCAGCGCCCTTGCGATGCAGAAGCGCTGTAACTCTCCGCCGGATACCTCGGCCGGATAGCGCTCCTTCCATTCTTCAAGAATGCCTAATTCTTTCTCGATTCGGGCACGGTCCTTTGCCTCTTTTTCCCAATCCGCTTCCAAAAGCACGGTTTTTAAACGCCTTCTGGGATTTACGGAAAGCTCCGGATGCTGCCACACCATCTGGACCGGGCAATATCCCTTATATGCCGTAAGCGGCCTGCCGTCTAACAATACCTCGCCGGAATTCGGCCTTTCGTAGCCTGCCAAAAGCTTTAAAAGCGTTGTTTTTCCAAAACCGCTGGGTGCTATGAGACCGATTCGTTCCTCGCTCTCCACTGTCAGGCTCACCCGATCCAGCACCTTTCTTTTACCGTCCCCGTATCGAAAGGAAACCTCCCTTGCCTCTAATCTCATCTCCCATATTCCTTTCGCATGTATAAAAGGATGTCCCCTGTGTCACAGAGCCGTTCCCCGTCCGCATCCCAATTTTTCGGCATCGAACGGCACAGCGCCCGCGTGTACGCATGCGTTAAATTCGTTTCGTCTGTAAACACCGATGCAGGTGCCTCCTCGATCATCCGACCCCCGTACAAAACCGCGACCCGGTCCGCCGTCATAAGCGCGAGCTCAAGGTCATGTGTAATGAGCAAAACGCCTGCGCCCGCCGCAGCGAGCTCCTTAAAATGGCCCATGACACGTCTGGCGGCCTCTGGATGGAGGCCGGGCGTCGGTTCGTCTGCAATTACAAGCTTCGGCGTCCCCATGACGGCTGTCGAGATTAAAATCCGCCGTATCATGCCTCCGGAGAGCTGAAACGGATATTTTTCTCCCACCTGGGCATCCAGGCCATAACCGGCAAATACCTTCCGACATGTATCCCGCAAAGACGGTGAGGGCCGCTTCCCCATCACCTGCTCTCCCACACGCATCAGCGGATCCAGATAGGATACATTCTGCGGCACCAAAAAAAGTTCCCTTCCACGAAGCTTAGCCGCCCGCTTTTGCGTCAGAGGCTCTCCGTCAAACCAAATCTTCCCTTCCATTCGTCCGTTGTAGGGAAGCAGCCCCATAACCGCATGGGCTAAAAGGCTTTTTCCCGAGCCGCTCGATCCCACGACGGCCACAATCTCCCCCGCATGTACAAGAAGGCTCAAATCCTCAACCGCATAAAGCCATCTTTTCGTAAGCCCCTTTCCGTATTGGATGAAGGAAACAGAAAGGTGCTCAATGCCCAATATTTCTTTTTCCATCTCCGCGCCCCCCTCTATTCGTGTGTGCTGCCCGGATCAATCAGGCGGCAGGCTGCCTGGCCGATGTAATGGAACAAAAGCACGACCAAAACCAGCAAAAGCCCCGGAAACAGCGCCAGCCACCACTTTCCGGTTACAAGATACTGCATACTCTCGGAAAGAATATTGCCGACCGCCGGCTGCTCCGGTGAGAGACCGAAGCCCAAAAAGGTAATGCTGGCCTCATGAAGGATCGCATGCGGAAATAAAAGAACCAGGCCGGTCACAAACTGCGCAAGCAGGTTCGGCGCCATGTGCCAAAACGCCACATAAAGCCTGCCCTTGCCGAGCCGTTCGGCGATCTTTATATACTGGCTCTCCTTAAGCTGTAATACCTCACCACGGAGCAGCCTCGCAAGCGACGCCCAATGCGTGAGCGAAACCCCGGCCACGACACCGAAAAATCCCCGGCCGCACGCAAAGGAAATTAAAATCAGCAGCAGCATATGAGGAATCCCTAGGACAAGATCGATCAGTATGCCGATCATCCCATCCGCAAACCGTCCCATGACTGCCGCCATAAGCCCCATCAAGAAGGCAATCCCCGCGCTGATGCAGGCTGTAAGGAGCCCGATGCGGATGCTCATGGAAAGGCCGGCCACGGTCCGTGCAAACATGTCCCGTCCCATCCAGTCGGTCCCAAACGGATACGTTAGGCAGGGCGAAAGATTCTTCCTCGTAAAATCCGTCGCAAGCGCCGTCCCCTGCCAGGCGTCTCCAAGCCATACGACCGCTCCCAGAAAAACAACCGTAAAGGCTAAAAGCAGAAGCATAGCCAGGCGCCTTCCACCCCTTTTTTGGGTTTCTCTCATCCGGATGCCCCCCTTCGAATCCTGGGATCAATGACGTGATACAGGAGGTTGGCCGCCAGATTTCCGGAGAAAACAACGGCTGCAGTAAGCACTGTGATGCCTAAAAGCAGCGGCACGTCACCGCCCAAGCCCGCCGTCACGGCCGCCTGCCCCAGGCCCGGATAGGAAAATACCTGCTCCACGAGCACTGAGCCGCCAATGATCTCACTGACGGAAGCAAACTGCAGCGTAACCGCCGGAAGCAGGATGTTGCGGAGTCCGTGGCGCAGGATTATCTGCGTCTCGGACTCGCCACGCGCTCTGGCAAACAGGACATATTCGCTCTCCATAACCTCTATCATTTTTTCCCGCGTATGAAGCGCGATTGATGAAATGCCCGTAATACTTAATGCCGCCGCCGGAAGCGCGGCATGATACAGCCGGTCCGGGAGAGACACCGCCTGCGACGCCATGCCGATCGGAACGCCAAAGCCGATCGGAAACCATTTTAGCTGTACGGCGAACGTAAGCAGCAATACCATGGCAACCCAAAAGGAGGGCGTGCTGGCGATGAGCAGGGAAAGCCCTGTCACAAGCCGGTCGATGAAGCCGCCGCGCTTTCGCCCCGCCAAAATTCCCAGAGAGAGACCCAAAATCCCTGAAAATACCCATGCGAAAAGCAAAAGCCAGATGGAATTTCCAAGCCGTTCCGCAAGAGCCTCTGCCACGGGCCGGCGGTATAGGAGCGAAATTCCCATGTCTCCACTAAGAAAATCAAATCCCCAGGACAGATAGCGCTCTACAGGCGGTATATCCATCCCCCAATAGGCTTCAAGCCTTTCAATCTGCTCACGGCTCATGGACCCAAGAGCCGCCTGTCCTACGTTCGTCTGGAGAGGATCGATCGGGGAGACAGAGACAAGGAAAAAAGCCAGCATGCTCACCAGCACGATAAGGGCCGCCGCGCGCAATACCTGCCTGCCAACCCAGACACCGCCGCGGCAGATACGGTTTTGTTTGAATTTTTCCATCCTTTTACTCCCATGTCCACTGATCCACATTGTTGACGATTGTCCAGCCATGCCCGTGCGGATGCAGTTTCTGTTTCGCTACCTTAAGTCCATCCTTCACCCAGTAAAGATGGTCGATGTTGACAAGCCATATCCAAGGGATTTCCCCTGCCTGTGTGATTCCCGTCTTACCGTCCCACTGGGCTTTCCTCCAGAGCTCATAGGACTCCTCCAGACTGCCACTCGACAGGGCGGCATCCATCCAGGCATCCACTCCGGCATTCGCATACGGCGAATATTCTGCGTATTTTCCGCCCGGCTTCGTATGGTAAATATTATAAAGCTCCATGGGCGTATGCGCCCCCCAGCCCCACATGAGAGGCGTAGACTGCGCCTGGTCATAGGCGGTATCCCAGCCGACGCCCTCGACCGTCACATCAATCCCCACGCCGGCAAGCTGATTTGCCGTATCCTCACAAAGCGCCTGACGCACCGAATCCCCGGCCGGATAGAGAAGCCGAAACGCAGCCCTGACGCCGTTCTTTTCCCGGATCCCATCCGCTCCCGCCAGCCAGCCTGCCTGCTCTAACAGTGCCGCGGCCTGCCCTGGATCACAAGATAATTCAGCCGCCGGATTGTACCACGGCATTTTATCGCAGACGCTGTAGGCCGCCGTTCCATGGCCATTCAGCACATGTCCGATCATTTCTTCCCGGTCAATCGCCAGATTAATCGCACGGCGCACGGTTTCATCCGCGGTAAAATCGTTTCCAAGCCTCACGCCGTTTTCGTCTGTCTCCCCCGCGGGCGCCGCCGGAAGGTTAAAGCCGCGGTTATCCACCGTCTCGCAGGAAAACAGCGAAAAGCCGGATACTGTCTGCTCCGAAAAGGCTGCAGAGGTATAGACAAGATCCACCTGCCCCGAAAGCGCCGCCGCATACGCCGCATCCTCATCCATAAACAGAATCGTTACCTTCTTCATCTTCGGCGCTTCGCCGTAATAATCCGGATTGGACTCGAGGATTACCTGCTGCCCTTTATCCCACTGCCTCAGAAGGTATCGTCCCGAGCCGATCGGATGGCTTCCGTAATCAGGTCCGTATGCGTGCTCCGGGATAATCCCTGTAATCGCCATGGTATAGGGCCAAATGGAATAGGGGCGCTTTAGCTCAAATTCCACCGTCGTCTCATCGACTGCTCTCGCTTCCTTGAGCATTGTAAAATCATTGACCGAGCTGCTGTCCCGCAGCATATTATAGGTAAATGCCACATCCTTGGCTGTAAGCGGCTCCCCGTCGCTGAATTTCACATCGTCGCGCAGCTTTACCGTCCAGATGAGTCCGTCACCGCTCGTCTCCATCTCCACAGCCAGATCATAGCCGATTTTTAAATCCGCCGTCGTTACGGTCAGCGTGCTCTGAATCAGCGGCTCATGTACATGCTCCCCCGCTCCCCAGCCATACACCGGGTCAAACCCTGCCTCCGGCTCCGAAGACGGGCCCATCACGACGACGACCGAATCCCTTGATTGACTTTGGCTTGCCTGCCCCTTTGCATCAGCGGCAGAGCCCGCCTCCCCGGAAGCTCTGCATCCCGAAAGCCCCAGTGCAAACGCTGCCGCCAGCATAAATGCTGTCCATCGTTTCCGTTTTTCCGCCCTTTTTCTCATTCTATTTTTTCTCCCATGCATAAAAAAGTACCAGAAAGCAGAGCGCTGCTGCGCGTTTGTACCTTCCTGGTATCTCTCTGTTCCGGTTTTTAATTTTTAGCTTCCTATCCGCGGCCGTCTTTTGCGGCCGCCCCATTCTTCAGAATGCCTGCCGGACTTTTGCCCGCTATGAATTTTATTATAACGAACTTCCGCGGAAACGTCAAATCTTTTTTCCTGCGCTTTGCAGGCTTATGGAATTCAGGGCTGTCTGCAAATTACTTAATTCCGTTCAGGGCCGCGTCCCTGGTATTATATTTTTAACGGTGCAGAATCCATATCTAAATTTTTAATGGCATGCCCATTATCTTCAATCCCTATATAAGCTGTTCCACCCTCACGATTTTTCCAGCTTATCATTTAGTGCGGCCTTCAATTTTTTACGATTCCTTTCCAGCAGCACCCGCCTTCAACTTTCACCCAATGCTTTTTCCTTTCCTGCTGTCTTTATTTAAAACATGTTCCGTCTCCTTCCCTGCAGCTTACAATATACCACGGCCACCGCCGTACTCACCGCTGTCGCTGCCAGAGCCGGCCCCACAATAGACACCGGGTTCACACTTCCATACTGGCTCCGATAGGCGATCATGTTAATCGGGATTAGCTGCAGCGACGAGATATTGATGATTAAAAACGTGCACATCTCATTGCTCGCCGTCCCTTTTGGAACGGTCCTTTGGCCTGTCCCTGCTTTTCTCCGTTCCTCCTCAAATTTCGAAAGCTCCTCCATTGCCCTAAGCCCCGCAGGCGTCGCCGCCCAGCCGAGCCCCAAAATATTCGCGATCATATTTGTGGCAATATGAGAGGCCGCCGGATGCTCTGTGGGAAGGCCCGGGAATAAAAATCGGATCACCGGTTTCATTTTTTTTGTAAGCTCCTCGATTAACCCTGCCTCCTCGCCTACTTTCAAGATCCCGCACCAAAACGACATGATCCCCAACATCGTAACACAGAGCGCAACCGCTTCCTTCACCGAATCCAATACCCCATTTGTAATTGCTGCCATATTGCCATGCACAGCCGCCCAGAAAATCCCGGCCGCTATCATGCCGGCCCACAGATAATTCAGCATAAGGCTCCCCCTTCCTGTCAAATTCTATGACAGAGGCGGGGCGATCATGTCTGTCCCGTTTCGTTTAATCTGCTCTGCTCCAATTTCCATGGGCCTTTGAGGCACACGGCTATGCAGCCGCTGACCATAGTTTGGAGGAATCGGAACCGCAATGCCCATTACGGCCGTCTTTGGGAGAAACTTCTTTTTTCTGACCCAAACCTTCCCTGTAATCGGCGGTCTGTCAGGCATTGTTCTCTCCTTATCCGACTTTGGAGCTGTCCAGTTATTTAAAACGGGAGCGGCTGCGTACAGTGCGGGCCTTTTTATTCCAGTGATCTGCATTTTGCTGGAAAAAAGCCACAGCAAGGGCGATTCCAACGGCATAAAACATAAAAAATCCCCCTTCCCTGCCAGTTTCTATGACAGGAAAGAAGGATTTATATATGCTTTTATATCCCGCCTATCTCCCTTCACACAACTCCCGCATCACCTCGGGGACCGTCTCGATCTTTTTGCAGCGGTATGCGTTGCTCCCGCAGAACAAAAGAGCCTCCTTAATCTTTCCCTCCGCGGCGTTGATGAGCGCCTTTGTGATACAGTACGGCGTCTCTGCCGGATTACAATGTGCCAGGCAGTTAAAGCAACGTTCAACCGGAATCCTGCCCTTCGCCACGCGGGCCAAAAATTCATTCCTGATGGCTCTGCCCGGCATCCCAACCGGGCTCTTTACGATTACAATATCCTCCTGAGACGCGTCCAAATATGCCTTTTTGTACGCCATAGGCGCGTCACACTCCTCCGTCGTCACGAAACGCGTCGCCACCTGCACGCCATCTGCGCCAAGCTCTAATTCATGCAGCAAATCCTGATGGTCAAACACACCGCCGGCCGTGACCACCGGAATCTCCTTTTTATATTTTCCGGCAAACTCCTTGATCACTCGAATGATTCCGCGAATCTCCTCGTCGTAGCTGTCTCTTTCATACGTATGGGCCACATCCGCGGTATCCACGCCGTAGGAGGAAAGCTCCTCTCTCGAAAATCCCAGATGTCCGCCGGCCCGCGGGCCTTCCACCACCACAAAATCCGGAGCCGTCTTATACTTCCTGTCCCACATCCGGCAGATGACAAGCGCTGATTTGATCGAAGAAACGATCGGCGCCAGCATGGTGCGGCGGCCTTCTACCTCATCCTTTTGGCCTTCTGCCTCGGCCACGAATTTCGGCATATCTATGGGAAGTCCGGCGCCCGAGATGATCACATCGGCCCCGGCGCGGACCGCTTCCTTTACATATCTGGCGTATTCTTTTGTCGCCACCATGATATTAAAGCCGATGATTCCATTCGGTGCGATTTTCCTGGCTTTTTTTAGTTCTTCATGGATCGTTTGCAGATTCGCCTCCAACGGATTCTTTAAAAAATCCGGACGCCTGAAACCGATCTGCGCCGTGGAGATAATGCCGATTCCTCCTGCCTTCGCCACGGCCCCGGCCAGGGAGGAAAGACTGATCCCTACACCCATGCCGCCCTGAATAATCGGGCATTTTGTAGACAGCCTGCCGATTTGCAGGGCCTTTATTTGCAGTGTATCCTGTCCCATTTTCTATCCTCCTGCCCTCTTTATTATTAATTAAAATTTCCGGAAGCGTTCGTATCTCTTTTCTGCCGCCGTTTCTCCATCCATAGTTCCCCAGGTCTCAAAAAATTCCTCCATCGCCTGCTCCATTGTTTTGGCAAGCTCCGAAAGCGTAGCCTGACAGGCCGGCTCCTCCTCAGGGATAACCCGCTCGATGATGCCAAGCGCATAGAGCTCCCAGGCCGTTATTTTCATAACTCCGGCTGCCTCTTTCGCCTTTTTGCCATCTTTCCACAAAATCGAGGCAAAACCCTCGGGCGAGAGTACGGAATAAATTGCATTTTCCAGCATCCATACCTCGTTTGCAACTGCCATTGCAAGCGCGCCTCCGCTTCCGCCCTCGCCGATTACAATCGAGAGCACTGGAACCTTCAAAGCCGACAGCTCCAAAAGATTTCGGGCGATCGCCTCGCCCTGCCCCCGCTCCTCGGCCTCGATCCCGCAGAACGCACCCGGCGTATCAATAAAGCAGATGACCGGCCGATGGAACGTCTCTGCCTCCTTCATCAAACGCAGCGCCTTTCGGTATCCCTCCGGTGACGGCATCCCGAAATTACGGTGAATGTTTTCCCTTGTTGATTTTCCCTTTTCTTGGCCGATCACCGTCACAGGCCGGCCATGGAAGCTCGCAATCCCGCCGATAATGGCCCCGTCATCCTTAAAATAACGGTCTCCGTGAAGCTCAATAAAATCCTCAAACAGCGCGTGAATGTAATCCGAAGCCACAAGGCGGTCCGATTTGCGCGAAAGCAGCACACAATCCCAGGCGCTCTTAAGAAGGGCGGCAGCCTTTCCGCTTTGCGCCGGCTCCCCGTCAAGAACCAGCCCGGCAGGTTTCTCAATTTTACAGGCCTTTGTATCGCTGTCTTTTCTCACATGCAGCTTAAGAATCTGCGTCAGGACGGCTCTGCATTCGCTTCTCTCCACGATCCGATCCACGAATCCGTGCTCCAAAAGAAACTCCGCCCGCTGGAAGCCCTCCGGCAGTTTCTGCCCGATTGTCTGCTCAATTACACGCGGGCCTGCAAATCCGATCAGAGCCCCAGGCTCGGCGAGAATTATATCACCTAACATGGCAAAGCTTGCCGTCACGCCCCCTGTTGTCGGGTCAGTCAGCATGCTCACGAAAAGCAGCCCTGCCTCATGATGCCGCTTTAAGGCGGCAGCCGTTTTGGCCATCTGCATGAGGGAAACGATCCCCTCCTGCATCCTGGCTCCGCCCGAACAGGCAAACAGGATGATCGGCAGCCCTTCTCTTGTTGCGCGTTCCACGGCACGCGTAATCTTTTCCCCGACATTATGGCCCATGCTGCTCATTAAAAACCGTGCATCGCAGACGCCGATGGCCGTCTTAAAACCGCCGATCGTGCAGGTTCCCGTCACGACCGCCTCGTTCAGCCTCGTCTTCTCCCTTGCAGCCGCCAGTTTCTTTTCATAACCGGCAAAATGCAGCGGGTTGCAGACCTCCATCTTTTGGTCCCATTCCTCAAAACTTCCTGCATCTGCTGTAATTTCAATCCGGCGGTAGGCATGCATACGAAAATAGCCGCCACATTTTGGGCAGACATAAAAATTCTGTTTTACATCCTCGGCATAAATCGGCTTCCCGCACTTATTACATTTGCGCCAGAGACCCGCCGGAATCACCGGCATCTCTCCCGTCTGTCCCTTTTTTTCTTCTTTCTCCTCTGTGCGGCTTTTCATGTCAATTCTCGTATAGGTTTTTTTAAACATATCCTTTAACATATCGAAGCTCCTTTATCCCAAAAAAATGGCTGGATCTACATCCGAAATTCCCTATTTACAAATTTCCGGAAAATGCACCGGTATAAAATCCGTATCAAATTCCCCTTTTTGGAAATCCGGATCGTTCACGATGTCATACTGAAAATCCAGATTTGTTATGACACCCTCGATCACCAGCTCTCCGAGCGCGCTGCGCATTTTGGCGATCGCCGAATCGCGGTCCTTGTCATGGACAATCAATTTTAAAAGCATGGAATCGTAATTCGGCGGGATTTTATAATTGTTATAAATCGCCGTGTCCACCCGCACACCGCGGCCCCCCGGCAGATGAATATCCGTAATGATGCCCGGACAGGGCATGAAATTTTTTTCCGGATTCTCTGCGTTGATCCGGCATTCGATCGCGTGTCCCGAAATGCAAATGTCCTCCTGGCGGACCGAGAGCGGCATTCCCGCGGCAATCCGGATCTGTTCCTTAATTAAATCCAGATCCGTCACCGCCTCCGTCACCGGATGTTCAACCTGAATCCGTGTATTCATTTCCATAAAATAAAAATTTTTGCCCGCATCCAGCAGAAATTCGATGGTGCCGGCATTCTCATAGCCTGCCGCCTTTGCTGCGCGGACAGCCGTCTGGCCCATTCTCTCCCGCAGCTCTCTGGAAATCGCCGGCGACGGAGACTCCTCTAATACCTTTTGATGTCTCCTCTGAATCGAGCAGTCCCGCTCACCCAGATGTACCACGTTCCCGTGACGATCCGCAAGAATCTGGAATTCAATGTGCCTGGGTTTTTCCACATATCGCTCAATGTACATTGCGTCGTCGGAAAAGCCTTTTATCGACTCCATCTGCGCGTTCTGGAAATTAGCCTCAAAGTCAGCCTCCGCGCGGGAGATCCGCATTCCCTTTCCGCCGCCTCCGCTCGAAGCCTTAATCATGACCGGAAACCCGATCTCCTTTGCCGTTTCAAGTCCCTCGGCGGCCGTATGACATGCCTCCTTACTCCCCGGAACCACCGGCACACCGGCCTTCTCCATGGTCTTTCTCGCCTCTGCCTTATTCCCCATGCGGCTTATGACCTCAGCGGATGGTCCGATAAATGCGATCCTGCATTTTTCACAAAGCTCGGCAAAACGGGCATTTTCTGACAAAAAGCCAAAACCTGGATGAACCGCGTCGGCTTTCATCGCCTCACAGGCCGAAAGAATCCGCTCCATATCCAAATAGCTCTCCGAGGATGCCGCCGGCCCGATGCAGATGGCCTCGTCGGCTAAAAGCGTATGGAGGGCATCCCGGTCGGCTTCCGAATAGACTGCCACACTTTTAATTCCCATCTCTCTGCAGGCCCGGATGATCCGAACCGCGATCTCTCCGCGGTTTGCAATCAGAATTTTCTGGAACATATTTCCACCGCCTAACCGACCATAAAGGTGAGCTCTGCCGATACGGCCACCTTACCGTCTACCGTCGCAACCGCGTTTCCGACACCCACCGGTCCTTTCTGCCTGATGATCTGGCACTCCAGGCGCAAAAGGTCGCCGGGAACTACCTTTTTCTTGAATTTTACATGGTCCATACCGCCGAAATAGGCCGTCTTTCCCTTATTCTCCTCGAGGCTTAATACTGCCGCCGCCCCCGTTTGCGCCAGCGCCTCCACGATCAAAACGCCCGGCATGACCGGTTCACCCGGAAAATGCCCTGCAAAATACGGCTCATCAAAACTTACAGCCTTATATCCCACGGCCCGGATTCCCGGCTCCAGCTCCTCGATTCGGTCGATCAGCAAAAACGGATGGCGATGAGGAATAATTTTTTCGATTTCTTTAATTCCCAACATATCAATCCTCCCCTTACCGGATCCGGAATAACGGCTGCCCGTATTCAACCGTATCCTCATTCTTTACAAGCACCGCCTCGATAACACCGTCATACTCGCACTCGATCTCATTCATCAGCTTCATGGCCTCAACGATACCGATGATCTGTCCCTTTTTTACGGTGTCTCCAACCTTTACATAGTCATCGGCCCCCGGAGAAGGGGAAGAATAAAATGTACCGATAAGCGGGCAGGTGACGACTTTATCGGAAGATATGCCGGCTGCCTCTGTGGCGTCTTCCTTTGCTGCCACAGGTGTCTGCACCTCGGTCAAAGACAACGGCATTCCGCTGCCCATTACGGTCTCCCTTTTTATTACAAGCCTCGTATCACCCTGCTCCAGCTCAAAATCCGTAAGCGTATAGGTGGAAACGGCTTTCATAAGTGCAAGGATATCCTTTATTTCCATCTCCCGTTCTCCTTACTCCTCAAATCTTTTTACAAGCAGGCTTGCATTGTGCCCGCCAAAGCCAAGAGAATTACTGAGAGCATACCGCACCGGCACAGCGACGCCCTCACCTTTCATATAATCCAAATCGCACTCCGGATCATCGACGCTAAGGCCGGCGGTTGCATGAATAAAGCCGTCCGTGATCGACTTGACACAGGCGATGAATTCCACGCCGCCCGCGGCTCCCAAGAGATGCCCGATCATGGATTTTG
Organism: Lachnospiraceae bacterium; assembly: GCA_022792295.1. Taxonomy (GTDB): domain Bacteria; phylum Bacillota; class Clostridia; order Lachnospirales; family Lachnospiraceae; genus CANQGL01. Next base: position 13,300 of record JAAWAR010000068.1, on the reverse strand, counting down.
TGGAGCTTATCTTCACCCGGCGAGCATGCGCACCGAATACCTGCTTGATTGCCTTTGTCTCAAATAAATCGTTGTGATGCGTTCCTGTGCCGTGCGCGTTGATATAATCGATCTCATCCGGTCGGATTCCGCCCTCATGGATTGCATTCTCCATGGCTCTGGCCGCCCCGCTGCCATCCTCGGCCGGAGAGGTAATGTGGAATGCGTCAGCCGTCGCGCCATACCCTGTGATCTCCGCGTAGATTTTCGCTCCGCGTGCTTTCGCATGCTCGAATGATTCCAGGACGACAACACCTGCTCCCTCGCCCATGACGAAGCCGTTTCGTTCTGCGTCAAAGGGGATCGATGCCCGCGCCGGATCCTCAGAATATGAAAGTGCTGTCAGCCCGCTAAAGCCCGCGACTGCAATCGGTGTAATGCTGCTCTCCGTGCCGCCTGCCACCATTGCATCAGCCTCGCCGTGCTGGATTGCACGCATTGCCTCTCCGATGGAATTTGTACCACTTGCGCAAGCTGTCACCACGTTTATATTTTTTCCCTTTAAACCAAACTGGATCGAGACGTTCCCGGCCGCCATGTTGCTGATCATGAGAGGAACCAGCAGCGGATTTACCCGGCCAGGCCCCTTTTCCAAAAGTTTTTTATATTCCTTTTCAATGATCTGGAGACTGCCGATCCCAGAGCTCACGCAGACGCCGATCCGGTAGGGATCCTCTTTCTCCATACAAAACCCCGCGTCATCGAGAGCCTGCTTAGAGGCCGCAACGGCAAACTGAGAAAACCGTTCCATACGTCTTGCGGCTTTTGCATCCATGTATTCCTTCGGATCAAAACCCTTCACCTCGGCGGCCAGCTTCGCTTTATATTGCGCCGTATCAAACGTCGTAATAGGTCCGAAGCCGAGCTTCTTGCTTTTTAAGCCTTCCCAATAGGCCTCCACGTTATTGCCGATGGGCGTGACCGCCCCCATACCGGTTACCACAACTCTATTCATCTTTTCCAATCTCCTTCTCCTAACAGCCCGGATGCTTTGCCTGCTGCCTTTTTGCAAACCGTCCTGCCCTTACATAGCCATACCGCCGTCTATATGAAGCACCTGCCCCGTAATATAGGCTGCCTCATCGGAGGCAAGAAACGCGGCTGCCTCCGCTACATCCTCTGTCTCCCCGAAGTGCTTTAAGGGAATCTGTTCCTTCATGGCTTCCTTTACGGTATCCGGAAGGACTTCTGTCATTTCCGTCCGTATAAAGCCGGGAGCCAGCGCATTGCAGGTGATGCCCTTTGCGCCAAGCTCCCTCGCCACGGACTTTGTAAGCCCGATTACGCCGGCCTTAGACGCACAGTAATTGGCCTGCCCCGCGTTCCCCATGACCCCGGAAACGGAGGAGACGTTGATAATCCGGCCATATCGCTGCTTTAACATCTGACGGGACACATGCTTTACACAGTTAAACGCTCCCTTTAGGTTTGTCGCAAGAACTGCGTCAAACTCCTCCTCGGACATCTTAAGAATCAGATTGTCACGCGTGATACCCGCATTGTTCACAAGAATATCCAGACGGCCGTACTGCTTTACAATCCCGTCTATTAACTCCTTCGCCCGGTCAAACTCTGCCACATTACACTGAACTGCCTCTGCCCTGCCGCCGTTTTCTGTGATCTCTGCCACAACCTCGGCTGCCTTCGCCTCGGAGCCGTTATAATTTACAATCACCGCCGCACCGTATCCGGCAAGCGTCTTTGCGATCTGCCGCCCGATTCCACGGCTCGCGCCCGTTACAAGGGCGACTTTTCCGTTTAAATCCATCTGTCTGCTCTCCTGCATCGTACGATTACGCCTGTTTCAGTTTTTCCAGATCCGCAGGCTTTTCTACATTGATTACCGTCACATCCCGGCTTATTTTCTTTATAAAGCCAGAAAGTGTCTTTCCCGGGCCGATCTCTACAAACCGGTCTACGCCGTTTGCAAGCATGTTCTCAACGCTCTGCTGCCAGCACACCGACGAAGATACCTGCCGTTTTAAAAGCTCGCGTACATGCTCGGAAACCGTTACATATTCTGCCGTCACATTCGCCACATACGGAATCCGCGGCTCCTTTATCTCCACTCCCTCAAGAAACTCTCCAAGCTTTTCCCCGGCCTCCTTAAGCAGATAGGAATGAAACGGACCACTGACGTTAAGCGGGATCACACGCTTCGCTCCGGCTTCCTTAAGTTTTTTTGCCGCATCTTCTACGGCCTCTTTAAGCCCTGAAATCACAATCTGCCCCGGACAGTTGTAGTTTGCAACCTGGACGCCAGGAAGCGGATCGATTACTGCGTTGATCTGCTCTGCGTTCATCCCAAGAACTGCACTCATGCCGCCGACACCTGCGGGAACCGCCTCCTGCATGAGGATCCCCCGCTGTCTGACCGTGCGGATCGCGTCATCTGCATCCATGACTCCTGCAGCTGCAAGCGCACAATATTCTCCAAGACTTAAGCCTGCGGCAACATCGGCGAAAAAGCCATTTTCCTCCATGACCTTTAGCATGGCAAGGCTCGTCGTCACCATCGCTGCCTGTGTATACTCTGTAATATCAAGGCGATCATTTTTTTCAAAGCAGAGCTCAGGCATGGAGAACCCCAAAAGCTCAGACGCCCTGTCAAAAATCTGTCGCCCTGTCTTTGTTGTTTCATAAAATTCCTGTCCCATGCCGCAAACCTGCGCGCCCTGGCCAGGAAAAATAAAAGCTGTCTTTCCCATCATTTCCTCCCGAAGGCCGTTCCTTATCCGGCGTCAGCCCTTTAAAAGCCTTACAGCCTGCCCGATCATCTCGTCGATCATCTCTTTGCAGGTCTGCTCCTTCGTGATCATGCCTGCAATCTGCCCCGCCATGACGGTCCCATTTATCACGTCACCATCCATGACTGCATTACGCAGCGCGCCGAGTGTTAAATATTCCAGCTCCTCAAAGCTCTTTCCTTCGGCCTCCAGCCGGTTGTACTCGCGCGTCATCTGGTTTCTTAAGCCTCGCACCGGATGGCCATGGCTCCTGCCGGTCACCACGGAATCAATGTCCTTTGCCTTGAGGATCCGCTCCTTATATTTGTCGTGGACAATGGACTCCTTCGCCACAACAAACCGCGTTCCTAACTGAACCGCCTCTGCGCCGAGCATGAAAGCCGCCGCAATACCGCGGCCGTCCCCGATTCCTCCGGCGGCAACGACCGGAACCGATACCGCATCAGCCACTTGCGGGACCAATGTCATCGTGGTTGCCTCACCGATGTGTCCGCCGGATTCGCTTCCCTCGGCAATCACGGCATCGGCACCGCCCCGTTCCATCATTTTTGCCAGGGCCACGGAAGCCACCACCGGAATCACGGTGATTCCGGCTTCTTTCCACATTTTCATATAAGTTCCCGGGTTTCCGGCGCCTGTTGTGACGACCTTAATGCCTTCCTCAACAACGACTCTTGCCACATCCTCTGCATGGGGGCTCATCAGCATAACGTTAACGCCAAACGGCTTCTTTGTCAGCGCTCTCGCTTTGCGAATTTCCTCCCGCACCACTTCGCCGGGCGCATTGGCTCCCCCAATTAATCCCAGGCCCCCGGCCTCGGATACCGCCGCTGCCAGATTATGCTCGGCGACCCATGCCATTCCGCCCTGAATAATCGGATATTCTATTCCCAGAAGCTCTGTAATTCTTGTCTTCATTACTCCTCAACACCCTTGTCTTTTAAATATCTCATAACATCACCCACTGTCGCCAGCCCCTGCAGGTCCTCGGACGGGATCTCGATCGAATACTCATCTTCGAGTGCCATCACAAGCTGGAATAAGTCCAGGGAATCCACGCCCAGATCATCCTTAAAGGAAGATTCTTCTGTGATATTTCCCGCCTCAATGCTAAGCTGATCCGCAATTAATTCTTTCATTTTTTCTAACATGATTTTTTCTCCTTTTATTCTTTATTTATCAGGAAACGTCCTACATCTTTTTTAGGACTTACCATTCCAGCAATACCGCGCCCCAGGTCATTCCCGCGCCAAAGCCGGAGAGCATGAGTTTATCTCCGGCCGACAGCATGCGTTGCTTTTGCATTTCGTTTAGCAAAAGCGGAATCGAGGCTGTCGAGGTATTGCCGTACTTGGCGATGCTCATCGGGAATTTTTCTATCGGCTCATTCAGCCTCCTGGCTGCCGCCTCAATGATTCTCTCGTTGGCCTGATGGAGCACATAATACTTGATTTCCTGCTTGGAAATCCTGTTTTTTTTCAAAAGAATCTCAACGCTTTCCGGAACCTTACGGACCGCAAACCGAAAAACCTCCTGTCCGTCCATGGACATAAAGCCCATCTTTGGCACTGTTTTCGTGAGAAAATTTCCAAACGTCCGGGATGTGCAGCTTAAGGCGCTTCCTTTCGTCCCGTCCGCACCCATCATCATATCCACGATTCCGCCGCTCTCACAGGATTTTAATACGGCGGCTCCGGCTCCATCCCCAAAGAGCACGCAGGTCGAACGGTCGCTCCAGTCGGTCACCTTGCTTAAGGTCTCCGCCCCGATGATCAAAGCCGTTCTGTAAACTCCGGCCATGAAAAAACCCTGAACGATATTCATCGCAAAAATGAAACCCGCGCAGGCCGCAGAAATATCGAATGCCACGGCATTTACCGCCCCAAGAGCCGCTTGAACGCTGCAGGCGTCACTCGGAAAATTACAGTCCGGCGATGAGGTCCCCAGAATGATTAAATCAAGCTCCTTTGGGTCAACTTCCGCCGCCGATAGCGCGCGTCTTGCAGCCTCTGTGGCCAGATCCTTCGTCCCCTCGCCTGTGGAGATATGACGTTCCCGGATTCCGGTCCGGCTGAAGATCCACTCGTTATTTGTTTCGACGACCTTCGCCAGATCGTCATTCGTCACAATTCTTTCCGGCACATATGCGCCGATTCCTGCAATTCTGGCTGTCATAATTCTTCCCTGTGTCTGCTTTCATTTAATTTGAATTTAAAATATTTTGATATTCAAATTATTTAAGCATTATGTTACGACCAGCAAGACGTTTTGTCAAGTGTTTTTTATCTTATATTAGAAAATTCTATCCAGATAAGATGCGTACTCTTTTTATTTTCTCTTGCATAATCGCAAAAAAACGTCTATGCTGTAGAAGAACTCAGTCTCATTTAAGGAGGAACCCGTTATGACATTAGATAAAATCCGTGCTCAAATCGACCAGGCTGACACACAGATGAAGCCTCTGTTCCTTTCGCGCATGGAATGCGCCAGACAGGTAGCAGAAACAAAAAAGCAAAACGGAGGCGAGGTCTTTGTTGCCTCCAGGGAGCAGGTGATCCTCGAAACGCGTACTGCAGATGTAAATCCGGAAATTCGTGGAGAGTACGCCGCCTTCCTGCGCCACCTGATCGGCTTAAGCCGCCGTTATCAGTACGGCTTCCTGACAGATATGCAAAAAGAAAGCATAGCCGAGGCTCTCTCTGAAGCTGGCCTCGACCCCGAAACAAACCACAGGCAAATCAAAGTCCGCTTTATCTGTGACAAAGAAAGTGCCAGCCTCCCCATTTTGATGGAGGCGGTATCCCTGAATGCCATCTCCATTCGCAGCCTCTTTTTGGATTCCCCGGACGGTACGCAAACCGTCACCCTGCTTCTTGATGGAAATCTGAAAACCCCGGGAATGAAGCAGCTCCTTTGTCAGCTAAAAAAAGAAACAACTGATTTTAAAATCCTTACACTGGTAGAATAAAAAACAGCCGTTTTCTCTGGAATTTTCCTGAGAAACGGCTGTTTTTTATTCTGTTCTTCCTATTAAATATTGATATACGTCCCGCTTGCGGATTCCTCTGTCTTTTGCTACCTGCCGCATAGCCTCTTTTTGATCCAGTCCCTGTGACAGATACCGTTCCATATGTTCTTCAAGCGGGATTTCGTTCCATTCCAGCTCCTTTTCCCTCAAAAGTTCCTCCACAGGTTTTCCTTCCAAGACAAGCACAAACTCTCCCTTTGGTTCCTCAGCCATAAAATGTGAAAGGGCTCCGGAAATGGTCGTACACAGCACGGTCTCATACTTCTTCGTGAGCTCTCTGCAAACAGAAAGCCTTCTGTCTCCCAGACAGTCCAAAAGCTCATCCAGAGTCCTAAAAAGCCGATGCGGAGCCTCATAGAGGACGATCGTCCGCGTCTCCTTTTTTAATTCCGAAAGGACCTTCTGCCGTTCCTTTTTATCCGCAGGCAGAAACGCTTCAAACACGAAACGCCTCGTGGGAAGTCCCGACATTGTCAATGCCATAATACATGCCGTTGCGCCCGGCAGGGATGTCACTTCAATTCCTGCCTCCTGGCACTGCCTGACCAGTTCCTCCCCGGGATCGGAAATTCCCGGTGTCCCCGCATCGGTTATCAACGCAATCTGCCGTCCTTCCTTAAGCTTTTCCACGAGATGCCGTGCCTTCTCCACCTTATTGAACTCATGGTAGCTCGTCATCGGGGTTTTGATAGAAAAATGGTTTAGGAGTTTGATGCTGTGGCGCGTGTCCTCCGCCGCGATCAGATCGACCTCCTCAAGCGTCTTAAGGACACGAAACGTAATATCTTCCAGATTTCCGATCGGCGTCGCACATAAATAGAGTTTTCCTGCCATCGCTGTCTTCCCCCCCTATGTTTTCAGCGGATTAATATCCGTATATCTCATATATCTCATCCGTAAACATACCCGGTTCCTTATACACGATCACCGGCGCCTCCAGCTTCAGCCAGGCGCCTCCCCCGCGTACTGCCTCGATCAAAACCATATTGGCCGCTTTATCCAAATACGGATGGACAAATTTCAGCCGCTTCGGTTCCATTCGGTATTTTGACAAAAGCCCTATGAGCTCAGCCAGCCTATGAGGTCTGTGAACCATATACATACGTCCGCCGGTCTTTAATAAGCCTGCTCCCTCCCGAATCACATCCTCGAGTGTACAGAGAATTTCATGGCGGGCAACAGCCTTCTCCTCCATCGGATTCTTAAGTCCGTGCGCGTCATTCATATACGGAGGGTTTGCAGTAACGACATCAAAGGAAGCCGCTTTAAACAGTTTGCCGGCTTCCTTGATATCTCCCTGTATAATTTCTATTTTTTCCTCCAGACCGTTGAGTGCTACGCTGCGGGCTGCCATTTTTGCCATTTCCGCCTGAATCTCAAGTCCCGCAAAATAAGCCCCCTTTGTCTTAGCCGATAACAGCAACGGAATAATTCCCGTCCCTGTCCCCATATCCAGTGTTCGTTCTCCGGATTTTATTTTTGCAAATCCAGAGAGCAGCACCGCGTCCATTCCGAAACAAAAACCGTCTCTTTTTTGGATAATCTTTAAGCCATTTCTCTGCAGATCATCCAGACGTTCGTTCTCCTGCAGACTAATCGCCATTGAGCTTTGATTTTCCTTCCTTCTTCTCTAGGGCCTCCAGCTGCTTCAGTTCCGCATCGTTGATATTTCCTTTTTCCCTGCGCTTTTTGGGGCGGAAACGTAGCTGTCCGACCTTATATTCACGAATCTCCTTCTCATCATTTACCGTCACAATCACCTTTACAAGCTGACGCAGGATACTGACACTGTGAACCTCACCCCGCAGGCCATCGTCGGTTGTCACATAATCTCCAATTCCCGGAAGGCGGCCGTTTAACTCCTCATACGTCTCCTCCTCATATTTCAGGCAGCACATCAGTCTGCCACAAACACCGGAAATTTTTGTCGGATTCAAAGACAGGTTCTGTTCCTTAGCCATCTTAATCGAGACCGGAATAAACTCAGACAGATAAGAGGAGCAGCAAAGCGGTCTCCCGCAGATTCCGATTCCTCCGACAATTTTTGTTTCGTCGCGCACTCCGATCTGCCGCAGTTCAATTCTCGTTTTGAATACGGCGGCCAGATCCTTTACAAGCTCACGGAAGTCGATCCGTCCATCGGCCGTAAAATAAAATAAAACCTTATTGTTGTCAAAGGTATATTCCGTATCAATGAGCTTCATCTCAAGCTCATGCTTTTTGATTTTTTCTAGGCAGATCTTAAAGGCCTCTTTTTCTTTTTCACGATTTCTGCGTTCTGTCTCCTCATCGGTTTCAGTAGCCATGCGGATTACAGGTTTTAGCGGCTGAATCACCCTTTTATCTTCTACCTCATGATCCCCCAACACCACATACCCATACTCGATACCCCGCGCCGTCTCCACGATGACATGCTGTCCTGCCTTGATTTCATTGTCTCCCGGGCTGAAATAATAGACCTTTCCGGCTTTGCGGAAACGGACTCCGATTACTTTCGTCATGTTTTGTCTCCTCAAGATGGATTCTTCATAGTCAGAAAAAGAAGCTCCATCACCAATTCCATATTTACGTTAGCAGCCAGACGAATCCTGGCCGTATCAATAGCACTTAAAATATGTTCCAGGCCATCATATCCAATTCTCTGCCCCATTTCATTTACAAGCCTGTACATGTCCCTGAAAATAAGAAGGTTCATATCCTTCGTTACCTTATACATGAGCACGTCCCGGTACCAGAGCTGTATCAGATCAAGCACCTCACCGATGTCAAAGGACTGCTCCTTCAACTCCCGGATACAATCCAAAAGCATGGAAATATCCATCGTCTCTACGTTTTTAAGAAGCGTCATAACCCTCTGATGCAACTCTTTAAATCCCTCCGAGGAGGAAAGATGGATTGCCTTGCCAAGATTTCCTCTGGCAAATGCGGCGCATATTTCCGCATCCTTGTCCGAAACCTTCAGATGCTCTGTGAGATAGCTCTTTACCACAGAATCCTTTAACGGCTTAAGCTTAAGCTGTACACATCTTGAAAGTATTGTTGGAAGAAATGCTTCCTGATTCGTCGTAATCAGAATTAAAACCGCGTAGGAAGGCGGCTCCTCGATGGTTTTGAGCAGTGCATTTTGGGCCTGTACTGTCATTTTTTCGGCTTCATCGACGATATAAATTTTATAATAGCTGCTGTACGGGCGGATCATAACCGTATCATTGATCTGCGCTCTGACATCATCAACACCGATGCTGGCAGGCTTTTCGTGCTTTACATAAATCAAATCCGGATGGCTCCCCGCCAAAACCTGTCTGCATGAGTGACAGGTCATACAAGGCTCTTTTCCTCCCTTTTCACAGAGCAGTGTCATAGCAAACGCATTGGCAATGGACTTGCGCCCCATACCTGTCTCTCCGGTCAGAATATATGCGTGAGAAACCCTGTGGCTTTCAATCGCCTTCTTAAAATGATCCTTCAGCATATCGTTTCCAAGAATATTGCCGAATCCTGTAATCGTCCCCTCTGCCACAGCCTGTCCCTCCTTTTTAAAATCCAAAAAACAGTTTTCAGTTATATTCTATTATAGCATAAAAACTGCCTCAAAAAAAGCTTATTCTATCGTCTTTGCGATTTCCTCCAGACATTGTTCCAATTCGAGATTCTGAAACCGTCTTGTAATGTTCAAACGCGCAAGCTCCTTCTCCGAAAAATCTTTTTCATCCGTAAGATACCTCCGGCAGATTTCTCTGTAATTCGGATTTTTCTGGAGTTCTTCCCTTTTAATGGCCCTTCTAAACCGGATCCCATCCGGCACCTCGATATAAATCGGCCGCAGCATGTGCTCTCCAAAATATAGACACATTTTTTCATAGGACTCCAGAGTCCCGATCATCAGATATGCCTGTTCTTTTTCAAGGTCAAACTGCCCGTCATCCATTGTGAAATAATCCCAGGGCCCCAGAATCGTCTGATACGTACGCAACTCGATGATCTTCCCTGTTTCCTTGAAGGCGGCGAGCTCCTCTGCCGTCTTAAAGATATATTCGACTCCGTCTCTTTCCCCCTCACGGATTGGTCTGGTTGTATAGGGGACGATAACTTTTAAGTTTGGCTGCCGTTTTAGAAGCTCCTTATAAATCGTGTCCTTACCCGTGGCACTCTTTCCCATGATGTAATAGACCCTACCCATATTCGTCTCCCTGCGCCTTTCTTTTCCCATTTTATGCTTGCAGCATGTCCCTGTCAGAACCGGTTTTATTTTATCATAGATTTGTCAGGGCACGCAACTGCTAAAATAGTGGAAAACTCCGGGTCTGAAAGCCCCTGAAGCGGGAGCCCTGCCGATTGAAAAGAAAAAATCCGCGAGAGGATTTCTTTACTCACTTTCTCTCCCGGTACCAGAATCGGAATCCCCGGCGGATACAGAAAAACAAATTCCTTTGAAATGTTTCCTGTCGCTTCTGCTAAAGGAATTCGAAATTCCTCCTCCTCCAAGGCTCTGGCAGGAGATAAAACCTGTGTGGCAGAAGGCATAATGCATGAAAATATTTTCTTTCTGCTTTCTTTCTTGCCAAAAGCCACATACTCGCGGTCAATCGCAAGCAGCGCTTCTTCGAGTCTTGCAAAACCTGCATCCGTATCCATAAGGGATGTCATTGCGAGCACATATTCCGGTGCACATAACTCTGCCTCCAGATGAAAACGCTCCCGCAGTATATCTTTCAGCTTCTCTCCGCTTAAGCCCTCTGTCCATTGTGCAGAAATTACCAGCTTTGACGGGTCCTTGTGTGCGCCATCCAACATTTTAAGCTTCTTAAGCTTGTGCATTTTCTCATAAAAATGCACAAGCCGGCCTTTGTACCGAATCATTTCATCCCGGCCTTCCTGCACCATATAACGAATACAGCGCTCCATCCCCGCCATCAATAGGTAAGAAGGGCTCGAGCTTTGAAAAATTCGCAGATATCTCTCAACCTTGTTTTGATCAATGCGGTCGCTCTTTACATGCAGAAGGGCTGTCTGTGTGAGGGAGGGCAGGGTTTTATGCAAACTTTGTATTACAAGATCTGCCCCCTGGGACAACGCTGATTCCGGAAAAAAATTATCTTCTGGCGCAAATGACAAATGGGCTCCATGTGCCTCATCTACAATGAGGGGAATTTGAAATGCATGGACGATTTTGGCAATTCTCCTAATATCGGAGACAATCCCCTCATACGTCGGAGACACAAGCAACACGGCTTCTATCCGTTTATCCCTGCCATGGTCAGCCATTTTTTTGTTTTCGGACAGGATTTCTTCTATCTCCTTTGCCCTGATTTCTCCGTTGATTCCAAACGAATCTATGGATTCCGGATATACATATTCCGGTTCTATTCGGTTTAATACGATCCCATGATAGACGGAAAGATGACAATTTCGAGAAATCAGCATTTTGCCGCCGCATTTTGTCGTCGCAAAAACAGCGCTTAAAATTCCACAGGTACTTCCGTTGACAAGATAATAGGTCTTTTTTGCGCCGTACTGCTTCGCTGCCCAATCCATGGACTCTTTAAGAATACCTGTTGCGTGATGGAGATTATCAAAACCGTTAATTTCTGTTATATCAATCAAATAGGGATTTGGAAATGCACATGGGCCTTTTTCTAAAAATCCCTGCCTTTTATGCCCCGGCATATGAAAGGGATACATATCCCCTGCTGTGTAATCCTCAAGCCGTTCCAGCAAGCCCATTTTCACATCTCCATTCTATTGTTTCTTTGTACCCTCAGTGGACAAGGGGACACACGGTTTTGCACCCCAGCTTTGCGATTCTGCCGCGTTACTGTCGCTCAGCGTACATCCAGTACGCTTCGTTCCAGTGCCTTGCAGAATCGCAAAGCTAGGGCGTGTGTATCCTTATTCACTGAGGGTAGATTTCTCTGAATTAAAAGGCTGCCAGCCGCTGTATTCTCTAATTTTTGGAAACAACTCCCAAAGTTCTTCTGTCTTTTTCTTTCCCGGTGAATAAACGCCTCTGCTGCCTAAAATGAATCCGTCACAGCTATCCATCGCAAGGTTTGCGATAAACTCCTTTCCATCTGCTCTGGTGAGTTTCAGGACGCCGCAATACGGACATTTTCCCTCATCACAGTCCGTTGAGGAGACAAGAATTTCCTCCAGCTTTTTAAGCTTTTCAGGATCTGTCAGCTCCTCCCTGATCAAAATTGCCTCCTCGTCCCTTGTCCCTGTTTTTCTGTAACACAATTCTGCTTTTATAAGTTCACGGATTTCCGTAATCTCATATGCCACAAACCGACAGCGTTCTTTGGCAATCGCAAGCATTGGTTCCGTAATCTCATGCATTTCTTGATCTGTCTTCTCATAGACTTGTTGACTCACATGAAATTCAAGCCCATACTTCCCATACCATTCGAGAGGAACCAAAGTATCGGAACTAAGCATAGCTTCTTCTTGTGCAGGTGTAAGCGGTATATATTCCCGCCAGTGCATTCCATTTTCCACCCGATACACGGCAAGATAAGCTCCGTTTTCTGGAGGTGCAAAGCGGACTTTCCGCTCTAAAACATCTTCCAAATAAGGAATCGCTTCTTCCTTCTCATATGGATAAATGAACGTATCACTATATCGAAAAGCTGTACAAAGTTCCTCCGGCTCCTCCATATCATTTGGCTGCAGATAAATACATTCATATCCGTCTACCTGCATCAATCCGGATATGGATGGAAAAGAAAATGCAAAATCAAAATCTTGCTTCGCTTCATTCCAACGTTCCGCCTCGACATGATTGTCAGTCTCATAGATACTCAAATCAGAGAAAGGGGTTGTCTCCTCTTTTTGAAAACCGATGACATAACCGATCCCATCCTCTGTCATTCGTCCTATAAATTCATATGAATTTTGAATGGGTGCTCCATAGGATGCTGCCTTCTCTGCATCCATATCGACAAAGTCGCGTTCCGGTTCAAACTTTTCCAAAAGTGCAATAAATTCCTTTGGATTCTTTTTTGTCACAAATACCTGCTCTTTTTCCTGTGATGAGGCCGCCGCCTCATCCGTTTTTGTTCGTTTGTCCTCCTCTGCATCCGTTGTCGTTTCCTCAAAGGAACTTTCCTTTATGTTTTTGGAGGTACAACCTGTTAAAACTATACAGAATAATAGCAGTATCATATATTTTTTCATAGAATCACTCTCCTGGTCTCATTGTATCATCCAATATATTTTCATACAAGAGTACGCAAAAGAATTAAAAAAACCGTAAAAAAACTGCAATATAAAAATCGCTCCTGTTTTAACAGGAACGACTCCTTTATATAAATCATATTAAAATAGTCATGAGACATCGGGGATTCGAACCCCGGACAACTTGATTAAAAGTCAAGTGCTCTACCACCTGAGCTAATATCCCATACCACTGAAGTTGTAATGCCCAAAGCTGGAATCGAACCAGCGACACGAGGATTTTCAGTCCTCTGCTCTACCAACTGAGCTATCT
>JAAWAR010000067.1 GCA_022792295.1 Lachnospiraceae bacterium | reverse complement strand
TCCGGACACCAGGACAAAGAAAACAAAAATAAGGAGTGAAATACAGTGAAAGTAGTTGTTTGCATTAAACAGGTGCCGGATACCAAGGGCGGCGTAAAGTTCAAACCGGATGGAACACTTGACAGAGCGGCAATGCTCACGATCATGAATCCGGATGATAAGGCAGGTCTGGAGGCAGCTCTGCGTTTAAAGGATCAGTATGGTGCTGAGGTTACTGTCGTTACGATGGGCCTTCCGAAGGCGGAGGAGGTTCTCCGCGAGGCAATGGCAATGGGAGCAGACAAGGGTATCCTTGTTACGGACCGTGTTTTAGGCGGTGCCGATACCTGGGCAACTTCCCAGACGATCGCGGGTGCGCTCCGCAACCTGGAGTATGATCTGATCATCACCGGCCGTCAGGCAATCGACGGTGATACGGCGCAGGTAGGACCGCAGATTTCCGAGCATCTTGGGATCCCGGTTATCAGCTATGCGCAGGACATCAAGATCGAGGGTGATTCCGTAGTCGTTCAGCGTCAGTATGACGACAGATACCACATCCTTAAGGCAAAAATGCCGTGCTTAATTACAGCACTTTCCGAATTAAACGAGCCGCGTTACATGACTCCGGGCGGAATCTTCGATGCATATCAGAAGGAAGTCACCGTTTGGGGCAGAAACGACTTAAAGGATGTATTGGATTCCAACTTGGGTCTCAAGGGATCTCCGACGCAGATCGCAAAGGCATCCGATAAGGTAAGAAAGGGCGCAGGCGAAAAGGTTGCTCTGGATCCGACAGCTTCCGTGGAATACATTGTCGGCAAACTGACAGAGAAACATGTACTTTAATAAAAAATAGAAAAGTGTGGTGAATAGTGATGAGCTTAGCAGAATATAAGGGTGTATATGTCTTTGCGCAGCAGGTTGACAATCAGATCAGCAGCATCGCTTTCGAACTGATCGGAAAAGGCAAAGACTTAGCAAAAGATTTAGGAACTACTGTAACGGCAGTTTTGATCGGCTCCGGCGTGAAGGGCCTTGCAGATGAACTGGGCGAGTACGGTGCGGATAAGGTCATCGTTGTTGATGATCCGGAGTTAAAGGAATACAGAACAGAGCCGTATACGCATGCGCTTGCATCCGTGATTGAGAAGTACAAACCGGACGTATTCCTGATCGGCGCAACTGCAATCGGACGTGACCTTGGACCGCGTGTCTGCGCGAGAGTACATACCGGCCTTACCGCTGACTGTACACAGCTTGATATCGGCGATTTCCCGTTAGTCGAGACTCCCGGCAAGGAGCAGAAGCACAATCAGCTTCTGATGACGCGTCCGGCATTCGGCGGCAACACGATCGCAACGATCGCCTGCCCGGAATTCCGTCCGCAGATGGCTACCGTTCGTCCTGGCGTTATGCAGAAGCTTCCGAAGGAAGCGGGCAGAAAGGCCGAGGTCGAGGAGTTCAATCCTGGATTTACACCGAACGACAAGTACGTAGAGATCGTAGAGATCGTTAAGGCTGTTTCCAACGTTGCCGATATTATGGATGCAAAGATCCTTGTTTCCGGCGGCCGCGGAGTCGGAAGCCCGGAGAACTTTAAGATCCTTGAGGAGCTGGCAGAGGCAATCGGCGGCACCGTGAGCTGCTCCCGTGCCGTTGTTGACGCAGGCTGGAAGCCGAAAGATTTACAGGTTGGACAGACCGGCAAGACCGTTCGTCCGCATGTATACTTTGCAATCGGTATTTCCGGTGCAATTCAGCATGTTGCCGGTATGGAAGAAGCCGACATCATTATTGCAATCAATAAGGATGAGTCTGCTCCGATCTTTGACGTGGCTGACTACGGCGTTGTCGGCGACCTGAACAAGATTGTTCCGGTTTTGACCCAGAAGATCAAAGAAGCAAAGGCTGCGACCGCGAAATAAAAGATACTTGTAAAGAGCGTAAGGACCCCCGGCAGAGAATATTCTGCCGGGGGTCCTTTGAAAGGACAAGAGTGCAGATGTACTATTCCACGGAATGCGAATCGCCGGTGGGAAGGCTTACGCTTGGCAGTGACGGGAAAAATCTGGCGGGTGTGTGGATAGAAGGGCAGAAATATTTTGGTGCAGGTATTCCGGAGCCGATGATGCCAAACGATTCTCTGCCGATTTTCAAACAGACAAAAGACTGGCTGGAACGCTACTTTGCCGGCAAAAAGCCGTCTGCCTCGGAGCTTTCACTGGCTCCTATTGGCGGGAAATTCCGCCAGGAGGTCTGGAAGCTACTGAGCGAGATCCCTTACGGCGAGGTGATCACCTATGGAGAGCTTGCGAAAAAGATCGCTGTGAAGTTAGAACGGATGAGCATGTCCAGCCAGGCAGTAGGAGGCGCAGTGGGGCATAATCCGATTTCTATTCTTATCCCCTGCCACCGTGTTGTTGGTACGAACGGCAGCCTGACCGGGTATGCGGGCGGCCTGGAAAAGAAAATAAAGCTTCTCACTCTCGAAGGAGTGGACATGAGCCGATTCTTTGTGCCCCAAAAAGGGACAGCGCTTTAAATCACCCCGTTCATTTGCCATAGGCCGGTGCTGTTATAGAGCCAGAGCATATGCACGATCGCCATAAGCGATTTAAAATGAGAATAGGCTGTTCGTGTTTGCAGAAGCATCTATGAACCGTAACAGGCCTCCGGCCGGAAATCGCCCGGCTGGAGGCCTGTTTCATTGCTTTACAGATATTTTTCCCAAATGTACCGCCTTGGTTTAATCAGTCGGCTCACAGTTCTCCCACAGATCTTTTAACGATGTCTCGATCATAATGCGCTCCTCCTTTATGTTCACAGGTTTTATTTCCTTTTTCTTATAAAAACTATAACACAAATAGATATGATTGTAAAATGATTATTTATTTGATATAATGTTAATAAATATTAACATTTAATAAGGAGAAAAACGATGACCTTTCCAGAGATCGAGGCGTTTTTGCATATTGTCCAATACGGGAGCTTTTCGGCGGCGGCAGAGAAGCTGTACATTACACAGCCGGCGTTAGGGCGCAGGATCCGGGCATTGGAGGAGGAACTGGGGTATTCTTTATTTGTAAGAAGCAAAGGCGTTCGGCATGTGGAGCTTACGAGGCAGGGGCGGGCGTTCATCGGTCTGGCACATCGCTTTCAGACGCTCTGGAACGAGATGCAGGAAGAAGCCCTTCTGGGCAATGAGAGAAGCCTTTATGTGGCAAGCGTGGGGAGCCTTCTCGCCTTTTTGCTGCCCACTGTATTTCAGACCTTTATGAGGGAGCATCCGGAGTGCAGCCTGCATGTGACCACGCTTCACTCCAGCGAGGCATATTCCAATGTAAGCAACAAAAGCGCGGATATTGCCTTCATCACGGATCCCATGTACTCCTCACAGGTGAAAACCAATATTTTATTTCGGGAGAAACTGTGTCTGGTTGTCGGGAAAGATTTGAAGCTGCCAAATCAATTAAAGATCAGCGAGCTGGACCCCAGGAAGGAGATCCGAACGCAGTGGGACAGGCAGTTTGAGGCGTGGCATAAATATTTTTTCGGGAGTTCCGCGGTTCCACGGATCTATCTGGATGAGATGGGATTTTTGCAGTATTTCACACAACATGGCGATAACTGGGCATTCCTTCCGGTGTCAATGGCCCGCAGCATCCTAAAAAATGCGCCGGTCTCGGTCCATGAGCTGGATATAGAACCGCCCAGCCGGACGCTTTATTACCTGTATCGCGTCCAAAATGCTTCTCCGTATCAGGAGAGGCTTTTAAAGCTGTGCCGGGAGAGGCTTTCGCAGGAGGAAGGGGTCACGATTGTGGAGGAAAGCGGGGCAGATAACGCCTGAGCCTTTTGGAAAATACCTCGGTTTAACCGATGGAAGGAGTATCATGCGTCGGCCGGGTTTGGGTAAACAGTCCCCATAGAGGAAGCAGATAAAGATAAAAGGCGGCCAGAACAGCGGCGGACGGTGCTCCTGCAGAGCCCAACGGTACGGCGCAGGCAATCGACCAGGGGATAAGCGGAGCGGTCACAACGGATGTATTTTCTAAAAAGATAGCAAAACGTTTCTTATCCGGTTCTACATCTACACAGACCTGGTGAGTCAGAAGAATCGCTAATGTCTGATTGCAGGCGGCAGCGGAGGCAGCTATGGAGGCGAGAAGGGTTGCGGCAAACGGTGAGGTGCGCCTGCCAAGGGAAGCGATGGTTTCCTTCAGATGCGTCAGCAGTCCGGTTCCGTCAAAGATGCCGGAAAAGGAGGAGGAAATGCAGATGATTGCCATGACATTTAACATGGACCGGATGCCGCCGCCGTTTATCATGGCTGCAAGTGCCGGGTCGGAAAGCCGAAAACCCCCAAATATAAACCATATGAGTTCGGCCGGCGAAGTTTTCTGCCAAAACAGACAGATGCATACCGCTGTCAGGATGCTGGCCGTCATTGCCTGTTTTACGGGAACTCTGAAAAGGGAGAGAAGAAGAATCACAACTGCCGGCAAAACCGGAAGAAGGCCCAGACGAAATGCACCCGAAAAAAGAAGCCGGATGTCTGCAGCGCTTGCGGGGGCGGCCGGAATCAGGAAACCGGCAGCCGTATATAACATGCAGGCCGCCGCAAAGGGAAGTCTGGCACTTGCAAACATCAGCCGGATATTATCAAAAAGATTGGTTTTTGTCAGCTCTGCGATGAGCAGGGCACTGGTGGAGACCGGAGACATGCGATCCCCGAAATACACACCGGAGAGAATAGCGCCGCCCGTAAGGACCGGGCTACAGCCCATGGCCTGTGCCATCGTCATACAGATGATGCCCATAGTTGCAGCAGTCCCGAACGCGGTCCCGGTAAGAAAAGAAACAAGGCAGTTTAAGAGAAATGTCATTAAAAACATGACCGACGGCCGCAGAAAATCCGCAGCGAAACAGACGATGACCGGAATCGTACCGGCGGCCCGCCACAGAGCAGTCAGCATGCCGATCAGCAGGAAAGAGATCAGGATGTTTTTGGCTTTCAGGGCTCCGTCCGCAGACATTTTAAGAATAGCGCAGACGGAGTATCCCCGGCCTGCCGCATAGGTAAAAAAGATTCCGTATCCGACTGCCAGTGCGAGAAGAATCGGAAGCCCCACCGCAACACAACCGATCAAAGCGGCGGAAAAAAGCATGAGAACGAAGGTTTCCTTTTGTATCATATCTACCTCCAGAGATGGACCATATAAGCCATGTTATACACAACAATACATAAGAAGTCAAGAGCAGTTCCCCAAAATTCCATATCTGTTTATGTGTAAAGAACAGCTTTTTGCGTCCAACACGAATAAAAGCCTTCCGAGTCATAGCCGGAAGGCTTTTCCATTACAGTTCTTTTTCGATTCCGGCCATGCGCATCGCGCGTACCTTTGTGGAAAGACCGTAGAGATTGATAAATCCGCTTGCATCGTGGTGATCATAGAGATC
>JAAWAR010000009.1 GCA_022792295.1 Lachnospiraceae bacterium | reverse complement strand
CGTCCAGACCAGCATCGGATCTGCCAATTTCTATATCCAGAAATACAAGGTCATACTCCTTACCGTCTGAGCCCCCCCATCACGTCTGTACGATCCATGTCTAAAACCCATATACCTCGGCCGGATTGTCTGCCAAGGCAAGCCGTCTGGCCCGTTCGCCCGCAAACCACCGGTCGATTGTATCCAAAAGTTCCCACTCATCCGGCTTTGCCTTCTCGGTCACATGCGGGAAATCGTTTCCCCAGAGCATCCGCTCCGGCGCATAGGCGGCCAGGGCACATGCGACCTTCGCCGCGTCATCCCAGGGAGCGCCCTTTTTGGAATTCAAATAGGGGCCGGACAGTTTGACCCAGGTGTTCCCCTTGTCGATAAGCCTACACAGGAAGGGATACGCCGGGTCGGTCAGGCCAAGCTCCGGCTTCAGCCGGCCCATATGGTCGATGACGATCCTTCCCGGGAGCCCCGCAATCTCGTTTGCATGCTCCAAAAGCTGCTCGGAGCTCATGTGAAGCTGCATGTTCCAGCCCATCTCCTTTGTGCGCTTTGCGAGCGGTGCACACTGGTCGAAGGAAACGACCGCGTTGGCCGGATTCCAGACGCTGAACCGAAGGCCGCGCACACCGCCTTCATGCAGACGACGAAGCTCCGGATCGCTTATTTTTCCGGACACCACGGCGATCCCGCGGCTGTCTTCCCGGCCGTATCTTTGAATCGCATCCAAAAGGCAGGTATTGTCCGTCCCGAAGGGCTTTGCCTGGACAAAGACCGCCCGGGACAGGCAAAGCCTATCTGCGAGCGCCCGATATTCCTCTACGGTCCCCCTCTGCTCTGCGGCTTTCCCGTCGTTTGGAAAAGCCGGGTCAATGATATGCAGATGCGAATTGCAGGCGTGCTCGGGCAATGTCACTTTTTTCTTCATGCCTCTCTCCTTTTGATCTCCCGGATCACGTCGATGACCGTCCCATCCCGGTACTCCACGACGCAGACCACCCGGTCTGTCGTCTCGATGGGCTTCGGGACCCCCGTCAGGGACTCTGCGATCTGCTGGAGCTCCTCAATCGAAACGAGCCTAAGCCCTGCCTGCTCCAGATCCTCCTTGAGCTCCTGATAATATTTGTGCCGCGGATTCAGGGCGATTCCCGCCTCCGTCACGACACAGGCCACCGTCTCGCCCGGTGTACAGCAGGTGAAGACGCGCTTCGTCACGGACGGTGTCCGGCCGCGCACCACCGGAAGGCATACGATCGAAATATCGGCGCCGGCCGCCACGTCGGGCCCGCCGCCTAAGCCCCCCATCATCTCTCCGCTCGAGCCGGTCAGGATGTTTACGTTAAAATCCGTGTCCACCTCCAGGGCCGCCAGCACGCCGAAATTCAGCCGATCCAGCATGGAGCCCTTTGAGAACGGATTGGAATAGACCGCATTGTCGATCTCCACGATCCCCGGTTCGTCGGCGATGGCCCTCGCGGCTACCGCATCAAACGACTGGCTGCACGCTAAGACCCGCACCAGCCCCTTCTTATACATCTCCACGATCGCGGCCGTCATGCCGCCCAGGGCAAAGCTCGCTTTGACGCCGTGTTTTTCCATGCGCTCCGCAAGATAATTGGTGCAGGCGATGCTGATCGCCCCCGCTCCGGTCTGGAAGGAGAACTGATCCCGAAACAGCCGGGAAGCCGCTATCACGTCAGCCGCCCGCTTTGCGATCATCAGGTCTCTTGGATTCTTCGTCATCCGGGCCGCTCCCTTGCCGATCTTATCCGGGTCGCCGATCCTCTCTGTCTTTACCACATAATCCACATACTGCTGCGAGATGCTGGCCGGATTGCAGGGGTAATCCACCAGATGGTCCGTGATCACCACGACCTTAGAGGCATGCATCGCATCAATGAAGGAATAGCCCAGGGAGCCGCAGGCATTCGGCCCGATCTGCCCGGTCGCGTTGCCGTACTCGTCGGCCGCCGACGCGCCGATAAACGCCACGTCGATCGTAAGTTCCCCCGCCTCGATGGCACGCGGCCTGGAGCCGTGCGTGCGCAGGATGACCGGCTTTTCCATGAGCCCGGCAAGAACGGCGTCCCCTAACTCGCCCCGGATTCCGCTCGCCTCAATCCGGTCGATCGTCCCGTCCTTTACAAAGTCTACAATCGATGGGTTTTTGATGTTCACGACCGCGCTCGGTGCAAATTTAAGGCCCTTAATCCCTAACTTACGGATCGCCGTCAAAACCTGCCCGATGATCTCGTCTCCCTCGCGGAAACTGTGATGAAAGGAGATCGTCATCCCGTCTTTCAGCCCCACGGCCTGCACAGCCCCGGTAAGATCGGGAAGGAGCTTTTGATCCCCCGGCGCATGCTTTCCGGCCGTCCGCAGCGTGTGAACCGGCTTTTCGGAAGGAACCGCCATATATGCGCCCTCGTACGGCCGCACCGCATACTCCCCGATCCGCTCCGGTATCTCGCGTCCGACTGCATTCTTCATTTTAGACCACCATCCCTTCCGTGCGGATTCCGGCCGCCTTTGCCTGCGCCAGCGTCGTCCGGGCACGCAGCTCCATGGGCTTATCAATCATTCCGCCATCCAGCGTGACCGCACCCTTTCCCTGTTTTTTGCCTTCCTCGACCGCAGCCAGCACCCGCAGCGCATATTTGATTTCCTTCATACTCGGTGTAAAATACGCATTTACCGTATCAATCTGACGCGGATGGATACACGTCTTCCCGTCAAAACCCAGGTTTTTCGCGAGGGCTGTATCCTCCGCAAGCCCCTCCTTGTCATGGATGTCGCTGAATACAATATCCAGCGCGTCGATTCCGGCCGCCCGGCACGCAAGAAGGACCGCATTGCGCGCATAAAAGACCTCCAGGCCTTTCTTCGTCCTCTGTGCCTTCATGCTGGCCGTCAAATCCTCCGCACTCACGGCCGTCGCGACCACGCGCGGGTCTGCATGTGCAATCTCCATCGCGTTCAGCACACCCATATACGATTCAATGTTGCAGATCAGCTCGATCTTCCCCGACTCCAGACCGATCTTCTTTTCGATCTCTGCGATTCTCGCGGAGACGGCCTGCACCTCTCTTGCATATTCCACCTTCGGGATACGGATCCCATCCGGGTTTGCCCGGACCGCCGCCTGCAGATCTTCCTCGAGATACTCCGAATAAAGCCCGTTTACCCGGATACACACGTATTTGTCCTTCGGCCTATGGTGCTTTACCATCTGGTATACAAGGAACCGGGCCGCATCCTTCTCCGCCGCCGGCACAGAGTCCTCCAAATCATAGATCAGCATATCTTCATTATAAAAGACCGCCTGGATCATGTTGACCGGGCTCACGCCGCTGGCATACAGGCTGGTGCGCTTTAACCGAATCTCTTTCTCCGCCATCACCGATCCTCCTTTGCCCAGTCATAGATTTGCTTCGCCCCGCGGCAGACCGCACACTGGAGCCTGGCCTGAATCACGCAGTCCAGCGCTCCCCTGTCGCGTATCTCCACGCTCGCGTCCGTCACCGCAAGCTCTGCGAGTGTCCGTTTTACCGTCTCCAGGATCGAGTCCCCGAACATGGCTTTTACGGCGCTGTCCAGATCAATCTCGATTCCCCGGCCCGGATTCGGGCGCAGCACGATCTGGCAGTCGCTCGATTCCAGGGTCCCGGCCATTGCCGGCTCTCTTATCTCCATTCTTTCTTCCTCCTATATACGAACGGGCGTACCCCCAAAGTCCTTCTGTGTCCGGACAAGAAAGATTCCAAGAGTGCTCCCAAAGTCTTCCCGAGATCTCCTCTTGCTCGGGACTCCAGGCCAATCTCCGGCTTTCGCACCATTTTCACACACTCCTCCGGTCCTGTCCGTAACCGACACAAAGTGCGCAGATCCGGCTGTCACCCTTGCCCCTTCATGTAGGCAAAAAGCCCTCCGGCTTTCATGATGTCCTTTTCCAGATCGCTCACCGAGTCGCCGTGAAATTCCCGTCCGGTATCCAGATCGCGGACACTCCCGTGATCCATGTCCACCTCCAGCGTATCCCCGTTTCGAACGCCTCCGTCCCGGATGGCGGCGGACAAGCCCTTGATAAACAGCACCGGATAGCCGTTGTTGACCGCATTCCGGTAATAGATGCGCGAGCAGCTCTCCGCCAAAATACAAGGCACGCCCGCATACTGCAGGCAATAGACCGCATGCTCTCTGCTGGAGCCGCAGCCGAAATTCCTGCCTGCCACGACAAAGTCGCCCGGCTTTACCTCCTTCGCGAACCGCTCCATGCCCGGATAGTATTCAAACGCATACTGCGGCATATTGTTCGGATCTGTCTCCGCCAGATATTTATTATGATAGATCAGGTCGGTGTCCACATCGTCCGCGAACACCCAGGCCCGTCCTTTTAATGCACTCATGCCCTTCCCTCCTTAAGAATCTCACGCGGGTCGGTGATCCGGCCGCGCACGGCCGCCGCCATTGCGGACATCGGGCTTAACAGGTAGGTATGGCTGCCCTTGCCGACCTTGCCGATAAAGTTTCGGTTTGTGGTCGAGCAGCCGATGTCGCCTGCCGGCAGCGCCCCGTAATGCTCCGCCGTGCAGAGTGAGCAGGTCGGATTCGTACAGACCACGCCTGCACGCAGAAGCCCCGCAAGGATTCCTTCCTCGGCAAGCTTAAGCTGTACCTCGGTGGTGCTTGGCGTCACGATCACACGGATGCCGGGCGCAATCTTTTCTCCGCCGGCCTCTAACACCTCATACGCCGCCTTGATGTCCTCAAAGCGCCCGTTCGAGCAGGAGCCGATATGCACCTGGTCAATGCGTGTTCCTGCTACCTCGGATACCGGCTTTACGTTATCGGGCGCATCCGGACAGGAGGTGAGCGGCTCCAGATCGGTTACATCATATTTAAGTACCCTGCAATACTCCGCATCCGGATCCGCCGAGAGAAGACGCACCCGCTCTCTCACTCCCTCCCCGGCGCGCTCTGCCAGCCAGTCCAGGACCTCGCCGTTCGGCATGATAAGCGCCACCTTCCCGCTCATCTCCGTGATCATCGAGCAGAGCGTGATCCGCTCCGCTAACGTCGCACGCGTGATCGTCTCGCCCGTAAATTCTACGGCCAGAAAATCCAGCCCGCCTGCGCCCAGATCCCCGACGATCCTGGTCAGAAGGTCGCGCATACAGACACCTCTCTGAAAGGTTCCCGTCACCTCGATTTTCACCGTCTCCGGAACGCGGAACCAGCAGGTCCCGTTAATATAAGAGGCGGCGATGTCCGAATTGCCGTTGCCGGTCGCAAACGCACCGACTGCTCCCAAAAGGTTCATGTGGCTGTCCGTGCCGAGCACCACATCGCCGGGCTTTATAAGCCCCGCCTCCAGCATGACATGCTGGCCGATTCCGTGATTGATGTCAAAGACATGCCGGATGCCCTGCCGTCTGGCAAATTCGCGGATGATCTTTTGGTTGTTGGAGACCTTCTCCGAATGAGAGGGAGCCTGTAAATCAAAGGTATATGCGATCTTGTCCGGATCCCAGACCTTGGCTTCCTTTCCCATTTCCTTTTCAAACTGGAGCACACAGTTTGCGCCTCCGAAGTCACGGGCCGTCGAGAGGTCTACCCTGCACCAGACACGTTCCCCGACTCTTACCTCGCGCCCGGCGGCCCGTTCCATAATTTTTACGATCGCTGTTTTTCCCATATGTTTCATCCCTCAATCCCTTACATATACATAGCCTTCCATGATCCTCCTCGCGGTCCGGTCCAGATTTCCGCTTAGGACCGCATGGCTTCCATCCGCATTTTCCTTTAAGTCCGTGTACGCATCCATGACGCCCCACGGATGCCCGATCCTAAGATGCGTGATCCGGTCCGTGCCAAGTGACGCACGCGCGATCTCGTTTACGATCGTCCCCGGCGTATTTGCCGCCGTGACCGTACAGATCGCCCCGGTCCCCATATAGGCATCAATCATCTTCATGCCCACGGAAAACAGTCTCCCGACGCAGTCCACATCCCCAGAGCCGATCTCCTTCCCGCTCCCTGCCGTGTAGGCGGTCGGCTTCGTGATAAACGCGAGCTTAGGCAGCGTCTGGCTGTTGACTCTCGCAGCCTCCAGATCCTTCGCAAAGCCCAGCATAACGGCCCCGGTGCCGCGGATGATCTCCAAAATCCGGCAGATCTCCTTACAATTCGGAAGCGCATGGAACTCGGAGGGGATCTCTGTCCCCTTCACGCCGAAATCCTCCGGATGCACAAACATGACCGGGTTTGCGGCATCGATGAAGCTGTACTCGTACGTCTTCCCTTCGATCTCGATCGTATCCTTTGCGTGTCCCGTCGGCAGAAGCTTCCCGGAGGCCGCGCCCTGCGGCGCGACAAACTTTAACGTGACCTTTGCGGCCGTTCCCGGCACGCCGTCGATCGCAAAATCGCCTTCGGTCACGGCGCGGCCGTCCCTCACAGGAACCTGCGCGATGATCTCCTTCCCGGTATTCGTATTAAAGATATGTACCTCGGTCATGGGCTCTACGGCCGCAACCAGTCCCTCATCAACCGCAAACGGGCCCACGGCCGAGGAGATATTGCCGCAGTTCATGGTCTTCCCGACGATCGGCGCATTTACGTCCACCTGCCCGAAGGTGTAATCCACATCCATGTCCGGCCGGCTGCTCTTTTTAATGACCGCAACCTTACTCGTGGAGGTATTCGCTCCTCCCATGCCGTCGATCTGACGCCTGTCCGGGCTTCCGAACGCGCTTAAAATCACCTTGTCCCGTTCGTTTTCATCCTTTGGAAGATCCCTGTCATGAAAAAATACCGCCTTGCTCGTCCCGCCGCGCATATAGACACAGGGGATTTTTCTGTTTGGCTTATACATTGTCTTCTTCTCCTTTTTGTGTTATAGTATCAATATACGTTTGCATGTATTTATCTGTTTTGTAAACGAAAGTAACCGTTCCTTCCTTGTTACATGTAAAAACAGATTTTTGCCCGCTTTTGCAAATGCGCAGTCCTGTCCTGAATGTTAAAATTGGTAACGGTTCAGTAGGTCTGCGCATTTACTGCACTGACCGTAAGACAGTCTTGGCCAGAGGGCAAAAATCCCTCTGCACTCCGTTTCGATCCGTCCTGAACAAGCCCCACTGGCGCTTAGGACTGCCGCAGGCATTTTTCAATGGATTTTTGCTCGCAACTGTAAGGGTACTGAACAGTTACGAAAATTGTTAAAAATGAGGTTTCCTATGATCCCAAACTATCACTATTTTCTCGCGCTCGCCGAGGAATGCAGCATCTCCCGGGCCGCCGAGCGTCTGTTTGTCTCCCATCAGGCCTTAAGCAAGTATTTAAAGGGGCTCGAAACACGCTACGGTGTCACGCTCTTTCACCGCAAGCCCCGCCTCTCCCTGACACCTGCCGGGCAACAATTCTACGAATCGCTGCGCCAGCTCGAGCTTTTGGAGAGCAATCTGGAAAATCAGCTTCTCAACTACCACGACTCCGACACCGGAAGCCTCCGGATCGGCGCCACACAGGGGCGTTTCCGGATTTTGATCCCTGAGCTGCTCGTACGGTTTAAGGCATTGTATCCGCATGTGGAGTTGGACACCGTCTGCGCAGACTCAAATTCTCTCCGGGAAATGCTTTTAAGCAACCGGCTCGATTTCATGCTCACGGCCCTTCCCGCCGACGGTAGCAGCCGCTTGGAAAGTACCCTGCTCATGACGGAAAAGCTTTATCTGATCATCTCCGACAATATGTTAAGGCACTATTTCCCCGGCCGTTTTCCCGCCTGCAAAAAGGCGTTCCGAAAAGGCGTCCATTTAGAGGATTTCCAGCATGTTCCGTTTATCCTCAACCAGAAGGGCTACTCCTCCCGGGATATAGTCGATACCTATGCCATGAAAAACAATCTCTCGCTCAACTGTATCCAGGAAATCGTCCAGGCAGACATCCACTATCTGCTCTCGGCTAAGGATTACGCCGCAAGCTTCTGTTTTTCCATGTTCCTTCCGGGAATCAGCGCCGCCAACCGGCTTGACTGTGCCGACTCCAAATTAAATATCTTCCCGGTCGCAGGCTTTGACACCGCCAACCCTGTGCGGCTTTTGTACTTAAAAGGAAGGCTGTTTCCTGCTTACGGACAGGCTCTTATCTCGCTCATCCAGGAAATCTGCCGCCCCTTCATGCAGCCGCCAGCGGAGATCGGATAGCCTCGACAGATTTTCAAAAACTCTTGCCTTTATAAAAGAGTACCATATCTTTTACCTGCAAAAAAGCACATATCTTTTACCTGCATGCAACTGAAAATTGCAGCTGTCGATGCAGTCCGGCTGTACGGAATCCGTGTGGAGACCGTCATTTTCCTGTTTGACTTTTTTCCATACGCATGCTACGCTGTTCAAATAAGCTTTTTAAAAAGGAGGGGCATCTATGGACAGTTTCTTGGTCGCGTTTAACGCCGTAATTCCGTTTTTATGCTACATCTCGTTTGGGTATCTGGTCAGGCAGCGGGGCATGGTGGATGATGCCTTTCTCCAGAAGCTGAATTCAGTCGTCTTCCGCCTCCTGTATCCGTTCCTGATGTTTTATAACATCTATAAGGCGGAGGCCGCCTCGCTTCCGGGGCCTTTTTTCATGCTTTTCTGCGGCGTCAGCATCCTGGCGGTCGAGGCCGTAGCACTCCTTGTCGTACCGCGGATTATAAAGGAAAACACCCGGCGCGGTGTTATCGTCCAGGCCGCCTATCGCGGCAACTTTGTCCTGTTCGGTCTGCCTCTTGCCATCTCCCTGTTCGGCGAGGAAGCTTCCTCCACGGCGGCAATCGTCGTGACCATCGTCGCGGCACTGTACAATACAACCTCCGTTCTTATCCTGGAAATGTTTAACACAAAGGAAAAATCCGACCTCAAGGCGACACTCGCCAATGTAACAAAAAATCCGCTCCTGCGCGGAGCGGTCGTGGGTCTTGTCTTTTTCTTTTTAAAGCTGCGGCTCCCCAAGGGACTCACGGAACCGATCGCCGCCTTTTCCGGCATGACGACGCCGCTTGCGCTGTTCATCCTGGGCGGGACCCTGCATTTTGACGCTGTCAAAAAAAATTTAAAATACTTAATCCCCACCTTATCGTTTAAAATGATCCTCGTCCCGGCTGCCGTCCTTGCAGTCGCTTATGCCGCCGGTCTCCGCGGTGTGGAGCTGTTTTTGATTATCGGAATCCATGCGACGCCCATTGCGACCGCC
Organism: Lachnospiraceae bacterium; assembly: GCA_022792295.1. Lineage (GTDB taxonomy): Bacteria > Bacillota > Clostridia > Lachnospirales > Lachnospiraceae > CANQGL01. Next base: position 18,876 of record JAAWAR010000009.1, on the reverse strand, counting down.
TCCTATCCGATGGCGCAGAACATGGGCGGCGACGGTGAGCTGGCCGGGCAGTTCGTCGTCTTAAGTACCGCCGTCTGCGTCGTGACTTTATTTCTCTGGGTATTTTTTATGAAGTCGACGGGGCTGATTTAGTTTGTGCCCGGTAAACGCATCATCCCGCCTGTGGAATCAGCGCAGTAAAGGTAATGATTCCATCTGTATAGTGGTTTGCAATGCGGCCCCTGTGCCGGGTTACGATGGCCTTTGCCGTGGACAGGCCAATGCCGTAGCCTCCGGTGGACCGGGCACGGGAAGAATCTGCCCGGTAGAAACGGTCAAAATAGCGGGAAAGCTGTGCGGGGTCTATGCCGGTGCTGGGATTGGATACACAAATACAGACGTTTCGTCCCCGTTGAAACACAGACAGATTGATCGTTCCCTGGGGATCACAGTATTTGACTGCATTGTCCAGCAGAATGGAAAATAAGCGGAAGAAATTGTCCTGAACCCCCTTTAAGTTGATTCCTGCAGCAATTTTCGCCTTCAGAATCTTTCCCTCCGCTTCAGCCAGCGGTTGAAATGCGTCTACATTGGCCTGCGCGATTTCGCTGACGGAAAATACTGCCACGGCATCCTCCCGGATCGTCTCCTCGGTCCGGGCAAGTTCTACCAGGTTTTTGATAAGCCGATCCAGGCGGACGATCTGGGCCTGCGCACTCTCCAGCCATTTGTTTTCACCCAAAGAGTCCTCCAAAAGACCCAGATCTGCCCGCAAAACAGCCAGCGGTGTTTTCAGCTCATGGGAAGCGTCGGTGACAAACTGCCGCTGCCGCTCCAGATTTTCTACAAAGGGACGGATCACCCGCCTTGAAAGAAGCAGGATCAGTACAAATACAGTGAGCGCGCAGGCCAGAGCCACAGAAACACAGATCCGGAGTATGTTATTGGCTGCCTGGAGTTGAAGGAAACAGTCCAGCACAATAATGATGCTGCCGCCCTCCTCCTTTGGAAAAACACCGAAGCGGTAGTGTTCCACATAGCCGCGCGTCTTGCCGGTTTCTATTACCTGCCGGATGGTGTCCGCCGCCGTTTCCCCGTCCAGTGCGGCGATATGCTCCAGGCTGACAAAGCGAATCTCCTGGCGGTCTGTCAGCTCTGCAACGAAATATCTCGTCTCAAAGGGCGTCTCCGGTGTAACCTGAAAGTGAAAGTCCGAGGGGTCAAAACGGAGGCCAGGAGGCAGAAAGCTCCCGCCGTTCTGGTGCAGAAGGGAGATCGCCCGATCCATCCGGCCCACGGTGACACAGTGGCTGACGATGCCAATCGCCGTACAGAGCACGATCATTGTCCCAATCAGGGAAGCCATTGCAAGCAAAATAAACTTCCGGCGTAATGAGCGGATCATACGATTTCCTCCAGCAGATACCCATGCCCGCGGCGGACTGCGATGCGGACATGGGCGCCCACATTCTCCAGCTTCCGCCGCAGATAAGAGATGTAAGCCCAGACTACATTGATTTCCGCATCACTGTCATAGCCCCATATATGTTCCATAAACTGTTCTGTTGAAATAAACCGCCCTTTCTGCCGCATCAGCATCTCCAGCATTTGAAATTCTTTGTTGCCCAGCCGGATACAGACTAAGCCACACTTTAATTCAAACGTAGCGCAGTTCAGCGTAACATTTCCCACTGTCAGAATCTTGGGTGTGTATTCACCGCCTCTCCGCGTCAAAGCCCGCACCCTGGCAATGAACTCCCGGTTGTCAAAGGGCTTGGGCAGATAGTCGTCCGCACCGCCATCCAGACCGGCAACACGGTCATCCACCTGGCTTTTTGCCGTCAGCAGCAGCACGGGCACGGCGATATTTTGGGCGCGCAGAACCTTAAGGGTCCGGAGCCCATCCAGCTTCGGCATCATAATGTCCAAAATTAAACAATCATAATTTCCTGTCAAAGCATAGTCCAGCGCGTCTTGTCCGTTATCAACCGCATCGACCGAGTAATGCTCTCTCTTTAGCAGGGCCTCCAGCACCATGGTCATCTCCGGCTCATCATCGGCCACTAAAATCCGCATAAGATTTCCTCCTTCACCGGCATTTCGATTCAATCCCAAATAGTTGGCAGGGGCAGGCCCATAGAACGAGCGCAGTTTGGGCACGACGGTTCATGGCAATAGCTCGCAGCAGAATCTCCTGCCAGATACTCCGTCCCGTTTTTCTGCAATATCCCCATTATTAATATAAAGGCTCAACTTAAAAATAACTTTAAAAGAAGCAAACGAAGCCGATTTTCTTTTACGATTGTACGGCTCCCATCCTGCTTTGGGATGTCCGCAGATACAACACGGCTACAAGCGCGGTGGAAAGCAGATCAGCCGCCGGCTGCGCCCACGCCAGCCCCTCTGCCTGCAGCAGGGGCTGCAGGATAAACAGAGCCGGGATATAGATGATTCCCTGACGGCTGAGATTGATGACGAGGGCCTGTGCAGCCGCACCCATTGCCTGCAGGGTGTTTGTCAGCACGTAGAATACGCCGAACAGGAAGCTGGTGGTCAGCAGGATGCTGGTAAATGAGGCCGCATATTCAAAAGCAGCCGGTTCTGTCAGGAACACACGGATGATTGAGTCCCGAAGCAGATAGCACAGGCCCGTCATAGCCGTACCAAGGCCCAGGGAAAAGAGGATAGAAAACCGCATGATTTTCTTGAAACGCTCCCACAGCCTCGCACCGACACAGTAGCCAAGCAGCGGCTGAACACCCTGTCCGAAACCGATGCAGATCATGCCGGTCATCATCGTTACCTTCATAGCCACCCCCATCCCCGCTAACGCCATATCTCCGTACCCCGCCATCCGTGCGTTGACCACGATTTGAGACACGCTCATCAAAAGGGAACCCAGGGAAGCCGGAATACCGATGGCCAATACACCAGTGCAGATGCCGTCCGTCAGTCTGAAATCTTTCATATGGATGCTGAGGGAGGACCGGCCCCGCAGGAAATACAGAATGTAGTATCCGGCTCCCGCCGCATTGCCGATCACGGTCGCAATCGCAGCCCCGGCAATGCCCCAGCGGAAGGTCAGGATCATGACAGGGTCCAGCACAACATTGAGGAGATTGCCCACGGCCTGTCCGATCATTGCGCGGTTGGGCTGCCCCTCCGCGCGGAGTATATTGGAATAGCAGTTGGAAATCAGGACGAACGGACCGCCCAGGGCAACAATCGTCAAATAGGTTTTCGCCGGTTCCCAAGTATCCGGACTGGCTCCGATTATCGTTAAGATTTGATTCATGAAAGCAAAAAAAGCAGCTGACATAACGATCCCGGCGGCCACACAGCCCCACATACAAAAGGAGCACACCTTTTTTGCGTACTCTGCCCGTCCCTCCCCGAAGGAGCGTGAAATGACCGAAGTGCCGCCGATGCCGAAAACGGTTCCGACTGCCATAAAGATAAGAAAAACCGGTGTAGCGAGAGATACCGCCGCCACCAGAATGTCATTATGTGTCTGTGCGATAAAAAATGTATCTGCCAGATTGTAGATCAAAACCATCAGCATGGCCGTCATAGCGGGAACCGTATTCTTCAGGATCGCCTTCGGCACGGGAGCTTTCTCAAAACCACTCATGACATTTTTATTCATACGATTTTCCTCCTCAAATTAAAAGGATACTTTTAATAGCTTGCTTTTGTTATAGAAAGAAGATTGCCGCCGATGTCCGGCGGCATTTTTACAGGGAATTCCGCACCTTCTTTAAAAGTGTATAAAAGATGTCCCGCTCTGTTTCCGTCAAACCGGAAAGGAGCTGTTCTTCTGCCTCTGCGCGGTGGTGGAGGGCCGCATGTGCGCATTCAATCCCCGCCTGTGTAATCCTCACCAGCTTGATCCGCCGGTCTCCGGCGTCTCCAAGACCCTCCACGAGCCCTTTCTGTTCCAGCCGCGTGATGATACCCGCTGCCGTGGACTGAGCCACATGAAGAATCTGCTCCAGTTCCTTCAGCGAACGCTGCCGGTCCGGAGCCCGGTCGAGCTCCACCAGTGCGTCTAACTGCGCCAGTGTCATATCCTGAGGCCGCAGCGCATTGTTGGCGTTTTTTCGCAGTTCATCGTTGATTTGTTTGATCAGCAGGCCGCAGTCCCGTAATTTTTCCATTCCTCATCCCTCCTGACGCAGATAATAATAGCATGCGTTTAAATAATTGTCAATAGCCTGCGTTTATTTTAACTTACTTTTAAGTTGAACCGTTATAATGGCTCCATCCGAGAGCACTCTCAAACCAAAAGGAGGAGACCAACTTGATTGAACTATCGCATCTGACCAAACGATATGGAGCGCATACGGCGGTGTCGGATTTAAGTTTTACGGTGGACAGCGGACAGATCTATGGTTTTTTGGGGCCAAACGGAGCCGGGAAATCCACCACCATGAATATAATGGCCGGCTGTCTGTCTGCCACGGAGGGCCGCGTCTCCATTGACGGCTATAATATTTTTGAGGAACCCGGCAGGGCCAAACGGCTCATCGGCTATCTCCCTGAGCAGCCTCCGCTTTACATGAATGAGACGCCATGGGAATACTTGCGGTTTGTGGGAGAGGCGAAGGGCCTGCGGGGACACGAGCTGGAGCGGCAGATTAAAGATGTCATCCAACAGACTAAAATCGAAGATGCAGCCAGTCAGCGCATCTTTGCGCTGTCCAAAGGCTATAAACAACGGGTGGGGATTGCGCAGGCCCTATTAGGAAATCCCAGGGTCATTATCCTGGATGAACCGACTGTGGGCCTGGATCCTATCCAGATCATTGAGATTCGGGACTTGATTAAAGAGCTGGGGCAGAGCCATACCGTTATTTTCAGCTCTCATATTCTCTCCGAGGTTCAAACCATCTGCGACCAGATCATCATGATCGCAAAGGGAAGGCTGGCCGCCTTTGATACGCCGGAAAATTTAGAAAAGAGCCTGCTGGCTCCCAATGAGGTAATTTTGACTTCGGAGGCTGCTGCAAACGAAGTGCAGGTTCTTTTGGACAGCGTTGACCACATCACAGGCCTGACGCTATCCGAAAACGCCGCCGGCCTTGTGACGGCTCGCATCCAAACGGATTTAAACGATGTCCATGACCTCTCAAGGGCCGTCTTTTCCGCCTTTTCTTCCGGCGGGAAAACTTTGCTGGAGCTGACCGTCAAAAAAGCCAACCTGGAGGAAGTGTTTATTGAGCTTGCACATGCAGAGGAGGAAGCTGCGGAAAGTGAGGTAGCGAAGGCATGATCGCAATATGGAAGCACGAGCTAAAAAACTATTTTCATACGCTAACAGCCTATGTATTCGGCGGATTCCTGTTAGCTGCCGTCGGCATTGGGGCCATGCTCTACAATATCCAGGCAGCAGTGAGCAACTTCGAGTTTGTTTTAAGTTTTAGCAGTCTGATCTTTGTCGTCATTGTTCCCCTCCTCACTATGCGGGTCATCGCGGAGGAACGGAAGCAAAAAACAGATCAGCTTTTGTACTCCCTTCCGATTACCTCGGCACAGATCGTTGTGGGCAAGTATTTGGCTCTGATCACCGTCTATCTGATCCCATTGTGCATCATTGCCGTTTACCCTCTGATTTTTGCCCGGTTCGGAGATGTGTACCTTCCCACCTCCTACGGTTCGATCCTGGCGTTTTTCATCATGGGGGCAGCTTTCCTTGCGTTAGGCGTGTTCATGTCCTCCCTGACAGACAATCAGGGCTTTGCCGCCGGCATCGGAGTCGCAGTGATCTTGGTGAACTATTACAGTGTCAGCCTGTCGGAGTATGTGTCCAAAACCGCCTTGGGCTCAGCGGTCTCTCTGTGTGTTATCATTCTGGCTCTGGGTACAGTCATTAAGCATCTGACTCAAAACGAGAACCTGGCTTATGGCGTCTCTTTTGTCTTGACTGCGGCTACAGCCATTACCTGCCTGACAGACCGTACAAAATTCGAGGGCCTGCTGCCCGCCATTATGACTGAGCTGTCCCTATTCGACCGCTTCACCGGATTTATCAACGGGGTTTTCGATATGACCTCCATTGTCTACTATGGCAGCGTTATTGTATTCTTTTTGTTCCTGTCCATCCAGTCGTTGGAGAAAAGGAGGTATAACTGATGAAAAAGTGGAATTCCCCAAAACCCTATCCGTCAGGAAACCAAAACGCCCTGATCGGCGGCTCCTATTCCCTGACGGTCTCCGTGGTAGTATTTGCAATTCTGATCGTGGTAAACCTATTTGCCTCTGCTCTGCCCGAGACGCTGACAAAGCATGACATCAGCGCATCCAAGCTCTATTCCATCACCAGCAACACCAAAGTGGTCGTCCATGCATTGGAGCAGGACGTGACTATCTATTGGATCGTACAGTCCGGGCAGGAGGATGCGGTAATTGAAAACCTGTTGGGCAAGTATGACAGCCTTTCTGAACATATCCGGGTGGTAAAGAAAAATCCGGATATATATCCTGCCTTTGCCGAGCAGTACACAGACGAACCGGTACAAAATAACAGCTTGATCGTAGAGTGCGGGGACCGCAGCCGTTTTATCGGATTCAACGACATTTATGTACAGGAAACGGACATGTATTCCTACTCCTATACCACTTCTTTTGACGGCGAGGGTGCGATCACCTCCGCCATTGATTATGTGGTCAGCGAGAAGCTGCCTCAGATATACCTTTTGGAGGGCCACGGGGAAACAGAGCTTCCTTCCTCCTTTTCCGATCAGATCGAAAAGGAAAATATGGAAACCAAGCCCCTCTCCCTGCTGACAGCCGATGCCATCCCGCAGGACGCAGACTGTGTGATGATCTATGCTCCAAAGAGCGACATTTCCGAAACAGAGCGGGAACTTTTGGCTGATTATGCCGCAGCAGGCGGCAGGCTTCTGGTGATAGCCGGTCCGGTACAGGAGGGTATTCTGGAAAATCTCTGCACTTTGCTGGCTGACTACGGAGTAAAGGCCAATGAGGGGATCGTGGTAGAGGGGGACCGGGAACATTATTCCTTCCAGGGGCCCGTTTCTCTGCTGCCTGACATGAACCAAAACGACATCACCGATTCTCTGATCGAGGAGAACTATTATCCCGTCATGCCGATCTCCTTGGGGCTTTCTGTAACCGAAAACTCCGGAAACGGAACCGTAACAGAGCTGTTGACCACCTCGGATACGGCCTACAGCAAGCGGTCCGGCTACAGCATGACCGATTACGAAAAAGAAGACAAGGACATCGACGGGCCCTTTGCACTGGCGGTCTCAATCAACACCGTCCAGGACGGCAAAATCGTCTGGTTTACATCGTCCTCCTTCCTGGAGGATCCGTATAACGCCATTTCATCCGGAGCCAATGTTAACCTTGGGATGAATGCACTGTCCTCGCTGATCGGAGAGACGAAGGCCATGGCAATCCGCAGCAAGTCGTTAAACTACAACTACTTGACCATTCGTGATTCCACCGCTTCCCTGTTAAAAGTTGTTCTTATCGGCGTGTTCCCGTTTCTGTACCTAGGAATCGGCGTTTGGATCGTATTGAGAAGAAGGAGGCGACAAAATGGATCGGTTTAAAAAGCTCTATATTCTGCTGGGAATCTTATTTGTGGCCTGCGCTGCCACTTTTATGGTCATACGGACAGAAGAACACAAAGAGCAGATTAAAAACAGCGGTGAAATCATTTTGGAATTACCCAGTGAATCCGTACAGGCATTTTCCTGGGAATACAAGGGAGAGTCCCTGGCCTTCCACAAACAGGAGACCTGGCTCTACGATGCGGATGAACATTTTCCTGTGAGTGAGGAAAAAGTCCGAGAGCTTCTGGAGCCATTTCAGGCTTTCGGCGCCTCCTTTGTCATTGAGGACGTCGAAGATTTTGGGCAGTATGGTCTGGACACTCCCATCTGCACGATCAGCCTGTCCACCGAGGAGCAAAGTTTTGAGATCAAGCTGGGCGATTACAGCAAGATGGATTCCGAGCGGTATATCTCCATCGGGGATGGAAATGTCTATCTGGCCCAACATGACCCGTTGGATGTATTTGACGCCGCTCTCAGCGACATGATCGCTTTAGATGAAACACCGGCCTTTGACCATGTGTCAGTCATCCAATTTTCAGGCGCACAATCCTACCGTATCACTTATGAAGAAGAAAGCCCCGGCAGCTACTGCGCCGATGATGTATATTACACCACGCAGGATTCAAAAAGCCGGCCTCTCGATTCCTCCAAGGTAGACCGTTATCTTCAATGCATCACGGATTTGAATCCGGTCGAATATGTGTCTTACAACGTAACGGATGAAGAATTGCAGGCGTACGGCCTGGATACACCTGAGCTGACGATAACCGTGGACTATACGACAGAAGGGGAAGGCGGTGCAAAAGCTTTAGAATCCTTTGTCCTCTATATCAGCCCAGATCCAGATGAAAAGAAGGAGGCCAAGGAAGCGGACGAAACCGATCCGGACGCAGAAATTTCAGCCTATATCCGAATCGGGGAATCGCAGATCGTCTACAAAATCTCCCCCGAGAATTACAGAAAGCTGACGGCGGTATCTTATAACGACCTCCGGCATTCGGAAGTGTTTTGGGCAGATTTTTCGGACATCCAACAGATTGACGTCTCGTTGGAAGGAAATCTGTATTCTCTGGTTCCCGAAAAAGGCAGAAAAGGCAAAGAAGAACGCACCTGGCTTTATCAGGAGGAGGAAGTGGAAATCGCAGGTCTTCGGAATGCATTGAACGCTTTGTATGCGGATGAATTTACCGGCGAAACACCGGCAGAGAAAGAGGAGATCCGTCTCACGGTTTACCTGGATCATGAAAATTTCCCGAACAGCCAAATCGAATTATACCGATATGACAAAACCCACTGCCTCGCGGTAGTGGACGGCGAAAGCGTGTCTCTTGTGGAACGCACCGCCGTGGTTGACCTGATCGAAGCGATCTATGCCATTGTACTGGACTAACCCAGAAAAACAGAGCCGGCGCCATACAAAATGCGGCGCCGGCTTCATAGGAGGAAATATTTATGGGCAGCTTTCATTCTAAAACCCGGGCCGCCAGCCGGGGCGTTACGCTAAATACTCTAAAGGAGCAGCTTTATTCCCTCAATATGCGGATGCTCTTGGCAATGCAGACTCATGATAGGGAAGCACAGGAGGAAATCAAGGGGCTGATCGCAGAGGTTCAGGCCGAAATTGACTGTATGAATTTAGGGAAAACCAGCGGCCTCCAAATTTCTCATTTAAGAGCAGGGCGATGAACTTCCTTCTTTAAGTTACGAAGTAAAAACCGCAGAATCCTGTCCTCCCCGATCCGGTCTGCGATGCGGATCGTCGAGTGCAGGATTGCCTCTCTTATGACTGCCACAAACCTGAACTCAATCAGGGGGATAATCGTCACCTCCACATCGGGATAGCTCTTAAAACCTGCTCAAAAGCTTTGGAAGATGCTCCTGCACAGAGGATGCCGGAGTATCTAAACGTCATCTGCCCGTCCTCGGTCTTTTTAAACTCGGTCAATACCTCCTTCTTAAACAACAGGATCTCTTTTACCGTCTTCGCAAGCCTCTCCCCTGCAAAGGTAGGTTTAAAAACGGGGATGTTTATCCTGTACGCTCCCGTTTTTTTGCATTGCTTTTGGTTTCATTCAGGTGCACAAGCCACAACCGCTTTTTGAGCATCTCTGCACACTTTGAAACCGTTAATCCGATATATCACTTTTCGTGTTTTATTATAGCCTGCCGTTTCTTTGTTTACAAACACGCTTTCTTTGTTTGTAAATATAAAAATACTGTTGGGAATTCCCTTTTTATATCCCAGCGGCCGCCACCACAAAGCGCATGATGAGCATTGCCACTGCGGCATCAAAAATCGGAATCAAAAACAGTGGGGCATGGTACTTTTTATTCGATCCTGTAACCAGGATAATTCTGGCATATCCCCCGATCAAGGTTCCCATCAGCATACAGGCTGGCATCAGGATTGCACAATGCCCGAGTGTCAGCGTCCCCTCCGCATACATGAGTGCTGCCATCGAGCAGCCTGACGCCTTCGCAAAAAACGCTGCCACCAGGACCGCCACGGCAGCTCCCGGAAGGCCGAAGACCCCCATAAACGGTTGAAAAATCATGCTGATAATGTCCATCAGGCCAGATAATTTTAAAAATCGAATCAGCACATATCCCAGGATCATGGCGGGCATAATGGAATTGATCGACATGTTAAAGCCCCTGCGGCAGCCTGCTGTAAAAACATCGACAAGCCCCTTTTTCTCTGCTTTCTTCTCCGCACTCATTGTATCTGCCTCCTGTTCCCTTTCATCGCAAGAAAGATTCTCATAAAATTCGCACCGAAAATTTTACAGGACATACATAGAACGAACATGAACCCAAATGAATACGGAATCACTGCCATAAGGCTGGCTCCCGTCGTCAGAAGGTTCGTAATAATCGCAGAGCCCGCATTCTGATACGCCACAAAAATGGTCAGCTCATCGTCTGTAATCTTTTCCGTTTCCCGCAGCTCCTTTGTCATAACCGCTCCTACGTCCACGCTCGTAAAAGAGCCCACAAGCGCAAGCCCTGTCGTACCTGGGATCCCCATGAGAGGCTTTAAGATCGGCTGAAACAAAACGCTTGAGGCTGCCAGGGCGCCAAATTCCTGGCAGACATCCATAATGCCGCAAAACAGGATCACGACCGGTGCAATGTTTAACGCCTGCAAAAAGCCATCCTTTGCGCCGCTCCCATCCTTTCCCAGGAAGGTCAGATTTTCTGATATTTTTCCAAAAGCCCCCGTCAGATTTGTAAAATCAAACGCCTTTAAGGGGCCTGTCGAGTCCTTAAACAGCCCGGAAACCATCAAAATCAGCACAGCAAGCGCCACCCACGCCGTCCATTTGATTTCTAGCTTTTCTTTATTGTTTTCCATTGCTCATCCTCACTTTCATCGTGAAACACTTTCCCTTTTAAATCCCGTCTGGATATTCCTTCAATACGTTGTAAAGGAATCTCTGCTTGATAAACGTGCTGTCCCCGCCGAGCGCATCCACAATCGCAAATGCAAATGGGAGAACTGTCGCCGGACCGCGGCTTGTGATCAGATGTTTATTGTCGTCAAACGCAACCGCATCTGTCACGTACTCCGCATCGGTAAACAGCGGCTCCAGTTTTGGGCCCGGATAAGAGGTTATGATCTTTCCCTTTGTGACGCCTGCACGAGCCAGGACTCCCGGCGCCGCACACATAGCGGCCAAATACTTGTCCGGAGTTTCCGCGAAATATTTCACCAGCTCGATCACACGTCTGTCCTCTCCCATATGGTCCGCCGCTCCCCATCCGCCGGGAAGGATCATCGCATCATAGCTTTTATAGCTTTCCGTGTCTTCTCCCATAATGACATCTGCAAGCAGGCGACAGCCGTGCTGACAGATGACGATCTCATCCGCGATGCTGACCCCGTCGCACACAAACCCCGCTCTCCTCATAATATCCATGATCGTCGTCGTTTCTCCTTCCTCGCAGTCATTCGCGAGAATCACCATAACTCTTACATCCGACATAATTCCTTTTCTCCTTCTTTGTTGTTTTTCTCCGTTTGTTTGACGCCAAATCCGTTTGATAGTCAGAACTATAGCGTTTTTTTGTGAGGATTTCAACAGATTTTCAGTTTTTGAAACTGTTTTCAATTTTTGGAAATGGAATGCGCATAGGCCTGCGCGATCAGATCCGCCGCCACTTGAAGCTGGTACGGATGAGACGGCTGATTCTGCTCAGAGCGAAAATACAGGATCTCATTAAGGAACGCGCTTCTTTTCACATAAGGATTTCCTGTCACGAAATAGATCTTCGGACGTTTAATATTCGGATGGATTCGGTTCTGGGAGTACTCATAATCAAAATAGATCCCCGTATAGCTGAAAAGAATGATTAAATCCTTTTCATCCGCCTGCTCCATATAGGCGATTTGCTGGGAAAAATGCACCTTTGTATTGATCACCTTCCCCAGCATCAGAAGATTGGTCTGTAGATTCATAGCCGCAGTCTCCGCTTTTAAAAGTCCAAAGGCCGAAACCTTCTCATAGCATGCGATGTCTTTTACCAGCTTATCCACCTGCCTCATGTCCAGGCTCTCGCATACAGCCGCAATCCCCTCCTGCACCTGCCGGACAAAATCCTTTTTCTGTACCTGCGCCTCCTGCGAGTCTGAGCTGATTTCGAACTTCAGATCCGTTTCTGCGATCAGCTCTCTGAGCTCCGCAAAATCGTTTAACCCCATATCCCGACAAAATCGGCTGATTGAACTCGGCGAAACGAAACACTTTCCCGCCAGATCTCGGATAGAATCATTCCGAACTTCCTCCAAATGGTTTAAAATGTATGAAGCGATCTGGCTGTTCGTAGAATTGGCCGAACGCCCGGACACCTCTGCCAGCAAAAGGATCGGCAATTTCCCATAAAACATACTCCCCGTCTCCTCTCATACCTTTTCTTCGATTATAGCGTGCTTTTCCACGCACTGCAATATGGCTTTCCTGTTTCACACGCCGATTTTATGCATTGGATATACGCTAAAGAAGGGGTTGGCTTTGTCTGCCGCCTCCAGAAAAAACGCCTTCAGATTTTCTCTCTGAAGGCATTTCTTTTCCAAAATCTGTTTTCCCCAATCAACCCAACGCATTCACCACCGCCATCATGTACACTTTAATAAAATCAAGATACCCCTGCACGGATATTTTTTCGTTCGGCGAACCGCTGTCATCCACATCGTTTGCGATCCCGAAATTCGGCATGGGCATCCCCGTCGCCTCGCGGATATTGGCGGCATCCGACCCGCCGGACCGGCGGTAAATTTCGGTTGGCTTTCCCATGATTTGTTCATAGGAGCGCAATAAGAGCGAGATAAACGGATCATCCTCCGGAATATCTAAAAACGGGCGTTTGGAAGTCACCTCCAATTCATACGCATAGGCCGAATCCTGTCTTTTCAGTCTCTCCAGCACGTCTATGATCTCCTGCAGTGCCTCCTCATGATCCTCTCCCGGAACAAGACGCCGGTCGATGGCAAAGGTTGCTTTAGCCGGATGGACATTAGCGGCCGTCCCTGCATGTAAAACCGTGACGGACAGGCAGGGCTTCTCAAAGTTTTCCGGTTTTGTTGCGGCAAGGCGTTCATCAATCTTATAAAGCTCTGTGATCGCACGAACAGCTTTTTTTAACGCGTTGTCCCCGATATAGCGCCGGCCCGAATGTCTGGGTTCGGCCGTATAGGTACAGTAGGCGCGCACAATTCCGCCGTGCGCGACAAGAACCTTTCCGCAGGTCGGCTCCATGCAGATTCCGAAATCTCCCTGAATCCGTTTATTTTGAAGCAGGTATTTCACGCCCTTCCCGCCTCCGTTTTCTTCGTCCACCATATAGCTTAAGAGTACGCTTCCTTTCGGATCAAAGCCCATTCTCTTTAGAAAGCTGACAGCCATCAGAGCGCCGCAGTCTCCCCCTTTCATATCGGCCGCACCGCGCCCGTACAGATTTCCGTCCTCTGCAATTTTTCCTGCCCAGGGGCCGAAAGGACCGGGATCCTTGGCATCCGGCGGAAAAACATCCATATGACCGTTAAAAACAAATCGTTTCCCTGGCTCACTTCCCTTCCACTCTGCAAGAAGGTTCGGCCGGCCCTCCACTGCCGCATATTGCTGTACCTTAAGCCCGGCCTTATTCAGCCACCGTGCAAATACCTCGCTGACTGCCAGCTCATCGCCGGTGACACTGGGTGTCTGAACAATCTCCGAAAGGCACACTAAGGCCTCCTCCCGGTTTTTCTCTACGTATTCTGAAATAGCAGCAGCCGTAATCGGTTCTTTCATTTTCTTACCTCCAAAAAATTTTTATATTTGTTTCCGTTTTAAGCGGCCGTGCGCTTCCTGCCAAACAAAAAAACCAAGCCAAAGAACAGCGCCGCCACAAACAGGCTAAACAGGCCGGCACTTGCCGCTCCGTTCGAAACCGTGAATGCAAAAATAAACGGAACAAACGGAATCAGGAAAAAGTTATGCAGTGTATAGCTTAGGCTGTAATCGTTCAGGGCCGGCGTCCGCAGATCCGGGTCCGCCATCTTGATCAACAACATCCCGGTCACGAACACACCGCAGCAGCAGCCCAGAGGCCCCAGGCACTTTTCAAACCAGTATTCACCGACAAACTTTTTGCTGATCAGATAAATGGATCCGGGAACAAGGAGCAAGCCAATCACACACATGGTCACCATCGGAAGCCAGTAGCTCATTACCACCCGGACCGGGATGCTCATAATCGCCGCGGTGATGAGATAATCCGACAAAAGACCTGTAACCGTATTTTTCACTTTCTCATCAAACAGATAGTCTGCCTTCAGCCTGCAGATAAAAAACCACAGCACATACATGACAAGCAGGGCATAAATCCAGGTTGCAAGCGCTCCCAGGAGAGGAAACCCAAACCTGCTCATCTGTTTCTGAACGATGTATCCGCCGCCGGTTGCGATCAGCAAAAGGCCCAAATGGAGCGTTAAGGCTTCGATGCTGTTTGTGACGGTCGTCTGCGTCCCCATGCCGGGACGGGCTGCCGTCTTTGGATAAATCCCTGTCCGCATTTCAGCCGACACCTCGGCCGCACTTTTTACAACGCGGGTATAGCCCTTTTTGGCAGAAACATTGATGAGAGTAGTGCCCGTTATGATTCCCCCGATCATTCCGACGGTTGCTGTCGTACTGTTAATGCCGGAAGCGATCTCCCAATACGGTTGATCCATTGCTTTTAACATGCTTCCCGTCGCCCCGGTCTGCCCGTGCCCTCCGATAAAGCCCTGCGCAAGCTCAAGACCAAATGCACGGTAGGTCTCCACTCCGGCTGCCGAAAATACGGAATTGACCAGAAGGCCGATCGCAAACTGCAGCGCTCCTATCATGCAGAGCAGGGCCGCCATCACGAGAACGGGCGTCTGCTCTTTTAAAGAGCTTCTGTCCAATGCAACGCCGCAGACCGGAAGTGCGACCACGATCGGGGTAAACAATACGTTCGGCAGAGCCGAGACAACCGACATCATGTCCTCTGAAAACGGAATCACATTAAACATGTTCGGCCCGAGAATCAGGCCGATTGCACCTCCGATGACACAGGCAGGCAAATACAGTTTTTGAAAAAGCCGGACTTTCGCTCTCAAAATAAATCCTGCAAAAAGAAGAACACTCAAAACGGAAAATGTTTTTAAAATAAGTGTAACAGCTTCTGAAACAGACATACAAACCCTCCTTGTCTTTTTAGTTTAACAATATTTAACTATAGTTTTATAATATGAGCTCATCCGGATTGTATCATTAGTTGCGAATTTTGTCAATATTAGTTTCATAATATTTAACAATCAATCTCTGTTGTATATTGAATAACCTTGGATGAGCTGATATAATGAAAGGGAAATGCAAAAAGGAGAAGACGGCAATTCATGGAAAACGGAAAAAAATCACCTCAGACGATCCAATCGATCCAAAGAAGCCTTGATATATTGGAATTTCTCGTAGAACATGGCAGCGGGCAAAAGCTGGTATCCATTGCAGAGGCATGCGGCCTCAATAAGGCAACTGCGTTTCATATTATTAAAACCTTAGAGCTGAGAGGCTACATCGAGCAAAGTCCCGACTCCTTAAAATATAAGCTTGGCGGCAAATTATTTGAACTCGCGACAAAATCCTATCAACGAATTGACATGAATAAAATCTGTGAGCCCTATATGGCAGAATTTATTGATCGTTTTAACGAAACAATCGCGGTCTATAACTATGCCGCTATCCACGGGGAAATGAAAGCACTCTGTACGGATTTTAAGGAATCCTCCCTTCCTGTCCGGGTCCTTTTATCAACAGGAAAATGGCTCCGGCTCTATGCATCAGCTCCGGGGAGACTGTATCTTTCCGCTTATGATGACAGGCGCTTAGATGAATATTTCGATGCTTTGGGGCCCTTAGAAAAAATCACCGCGCAGACCATCACGCAGAGGACGGTTCTGCTGGAAAAAATCGCCGCCTGCAGGCAGGACCGATATTGCGTGGAACAGGAAGAATATGAACCCGGGGTTGTAAATTTGGCTGTTCCGATCTATAAATACTCCGGCCGGGTTATCGCTTCCCTGTGCGTCACGCTTCCCAGCCAGCGGGCAGAGGCTGCAAGGCTGCAGCAGATGGCAGAATTTCTTCTCCCTGCTTCGAAGGAGCTCTCGGATATGGATCTGTAATTCCACTCTGTGACAGCCAAAAGGAGCCGAAACATTCAATTCGGCTCCTTTTTTTCGTAATTCAATCCCCCGTATACGCAAATCCAATATTCCGCTGTACCGGCTCTCCGTTCTCACCGGACTGCCTCCAGCACATAAAGCCGGGATTCAAAATCCGTACACGGTTTATCGCCGTGCGCCGTCTCCCCGGCCGTCGTATCGGTTGTGATAAGCCCCAGGTTCATCAGCTCGTCCCCGTAATGGGTCGTGCCGCTTAAGACATTTTTATAGCAGCACTCCGGTTTTAAGCCCTCCAGGCGCACCCGGGTATAGGCCCCGTTAACCGTGTTTAATACCCGATACCAGCCGACAAGAGCCGTCCGTTTGTCCCTGCTTACGACCATCCACACGGCCTCATTGCCCTCAAAGGGGCTTTTAAGCCGGTAAAAGGTTCCAAACTGCAAAAGCTGCCTGTACCGCTTCATGAAAACAATCTGCTCCTTAACTTGCGAAAGCTCGGCCGGCTCTAGCCTGTTTAAGTCCAGTTCATAGCCGAATGTTCCAAAGTAGGCCACGTTCGCTCGCGTATGGAGCGGCGTGTTGCGGAACACCTGATGGTTGGGGATAACCGATACATGGCTCCCCATGCTGCTAAGCGGATAAACGAACGAGGTCCCGTACTGGATTTTCAGTCGTTCCACGGCATCTGAATCATCGCTCGTCCAGCCCTGCGGCGCATAATAAAGCATGCCCGGGTCAAAACGGCCTCCCCCGCTGGCACAGGATTCAAACAGCACTTTGGGAAACTCGTCTGTCAGCCGTTCATACAGCGCATATACGCCCAGAATATAGCGGTGGAATACCTCCCCCTGCCGGTCTGCCGGCAGCGCCGACGAAAAACACTCCGTAATACTGCGGTTCATGTCCCACTTGACATAGGAAATCTCTGCCTCACGCAGGATCTTCGCCATCTGCCTGTATATGTGCTCCACGACCTCCGGTCTGGAAAAATCCAGTATATACTGATATCTCCCCTGCGAGGCATGGCGGCCCGGCGTGCTGAGGATCCAGTCCGGATGGCTGCGGTACAGTCCGGAATCCCGGTTGACCATCTCCGGCTCAAACCAGAGTCCAAACTGCATGCCAAGCCTTGTAATGCGCTCCGCGAGCCCCGTAATTCCTCCCGGAAGGAGCTTTCGATTCGCCTCCCAGTCGCCAAGCCCCGCACGGTCGTTCCTTCTTGCCCCAAACCAGCCGTCATCCAGTACAAACAGCTCCACACCGCATTCCTTTGCCTTCTTTGCGATGGAAACCAGCCGCTCCTCTGTGAAATCAAAATACGTCGCCTCCCAGTTATTGATGAGGATGGGACGCGGCCTGTCCCGCCAGTAGCCGCGGGCCAGCCGCCTGCCATAAAGGCTGTGGAACGTCTGGCTCATGCCGTTGAAGCCGCGGTCTGAATAGACAAGGACGGCCTCCGGCGTCTGAAAGCTCTCGCCCGGCTCCAGCTTCCAGTCAAAGCAGTCCGGATGAATCCCGGCCAGGATCCGCGTCATTTGATGGCAGTCCGTCTCCGCCTGGATCAGGAAGTTCCCGCTGTACACGAGCGAAACACCAAAGATCTCCCCCTGCCTCTCGTCGGCATTCGGGCGGGCAAGCGCCACAAACGGATTATGCTCATGCGAGGAATGGCCGCGCATGCTCCCGACCGCCGTGATCCCTTCCTCCAGCCGTCTTATCTTTACGTGGCGCTCCCTTGCCCAGGAACCGGAAAGCTGAAGCCATGTATACGCACTGTCCGGAAGGTCGAGGCAGAGGCTCATCGCACGGGTCACATGCACCGCCTCCTCACCCTGGTTTGCTAAGCGCATGCTGCGGGCGATCACATTCCTCTCCTCAAAGATCGTATACAAAAGCTCCGCCTGTATACCCGTAACCGCATCTTTTAGTATGACGGCAAGCGTCCACGCCTCTGCATCTTCTTCTGTGTAAGTGGCCGGAAGCCCGGCGAGCTTTGGTTTTCCCGGACGGATCGAATAGGAAGCAAACAGAAAGTTCGAGATCCGGCTCCCGTTTCCCTGACGAATCTCCAGGGCCGGCTGATGATAATCCGTCGTCCCATAAACCGGCAGCTCCTGTTTGATAGAGTCTAAAGAAAACATCCTTTCATCGTCATACACATACGACCCCATCGGCCGCCCGCTAAGCTCCAGAAGATATGAAAAATCTTCCCGGTCACGGATTTTCTTTCCACAGTAAATCTGCCCCAGATGCCCGTTTTTGAGCACTGTCATGATATAGCTCATCGAGTCATTATATAAATGAAACGTCCTGCTTGCCTCATGGTAAACAATTCCCATCCCGTCCATTCTCCTTTTTCCTGTTTTCTCCATTTTATCGTAAATCAATGCACAATGCAATCGGGGGCTCTCGAATAAAAAAGAGATACCCACATATGCATTATAGGTATCTCTTTTTTATCTGCATTTAAAATATTCCAAGACTGCCTTTCAGCTTAAACCTTCCCACAAGCTTCTTCATAAGCTGTGACTGGCTGGACAGTTCTTCGCTCGCAGCTGCGCTTTCTTGTGCCGTTGCCGAGTTTGTCTGTACAACACTGGAAATCTGGTCGATTCCCATGGT
>JAAWAR010000066.1 GCA_022792295.1 Lachnospiraceae bacterium | reverse complement strand
TGTGTTCCCATGTTACATCGTGGCTGGGCATACCGCCGGCTCTGCCGCCGAGAACCTTTTTGCCAGCCAGGTTTTCCCACTGGAAATCTGCCTCCGGCTCCCTTCCGACGAGGAAATTTCCGGCGCGCTGCGTGAGCTGCGCAAAATTTATGGCATAATCATCTTGTTTGCCTGCGTAGGCGTAAATAGAAGCCTCGGACCCCATGAAGCCAATATCAGCCTCCTTTGAGATGAGTGCCGTCATGACTTTATCGGCACCGGCCCCGTTGACAAGGGTCAGTTCGATGCCCTCATCCTTAAAATAGCCGAGTTCGATGGCTGCATATTGGGGCGCGTAAAAAATGGAATGTGCCACTTCGTTGAGAGTCACAGGTGTGAGTCCGGAAGCGTTTTTCTGACATCCAGCCAACGAGGCGAGAACCATGCTGCCGAGCAAAATGCTGCTGATGATTTTTTTCATGTTATCCTCCAGAAAAATATGATGCTTTATTGTATGAAAAATGCGGCGGAGGGTTCCGAGGCAGAGGGATTTTCGCAAAAAACGGATAAAACAGAGCGATTGCGGCGATACTGATAAAAAATAAATGAGGTAACTGCGATGAAAAACAGTGGATTCGGCATTCTGCAGCGCGTAGGGCGCTCTTTTATGCTGCCGATTGCAATTTTGCCGGTTGCCGGGCTTTTGCTCGGAATCGGCGGTTCTTTTTCTAATACAACCATGCTGGAGACGTATGGACTGATGCGGTTTATGGGGCCCGGGACGATTCCGAACGTCATTTTTACCGTCATGAGCAAGGCCGGCGACATCGTTTTTGCAAATCTCCCGATCCTGTTTGCGATGGGTGTCGCGATCGGCATGGCAAAAAAGGAAAAGGAGGTGGCAGCGCTTGCGGCAGCGATTGCATTTTTTATCATGCATGCGGCAATCAGCGCGATGATTTCGATAAACGGCGGCATCGAAACACTTCCGGAAGGGGCGGGAGCCGATGTGGTAGGAATCGTGTCCCTGCAGATGGGTGTGTTCGGCGGAATGCTCGTCGGGCTTGGTGTATCGTATCTTCATAACCGCTTTTACCGGATCGAGCTTCCGCAGGTGCTGTCCTTCTTCGGCGGGACGCGCTTTGTGCCGATTATTTGTGCGCTTACCTATGTCATCGTGGGGATTTTGATGTATTTTATCTGGCCGCCGGTACAAACGGCGATCTCCCATGTAGGGAGCGTCGTGCTGCGGTCAGGATATTTCGGGACATGGTTTTACGGACTCATGGAGCGGGCGCTGATTCCGTTTGGCCTTCACCATGTATTTTACATTCCGTTCTGGCAGACGGCTGTCGGCGGAACGGCTGAAATCGGCGGCCGTATCGTCGAGGGCGCGCAGAATATATTTTTTGCTGAACTGGCCGAGCCAAATGTCACGCGGTTTGCAGTCTCGGCGACCCGGTTTATGTCGGGAAAATTCCCATTGATGATTTTTGGGCTCCCGGGGGCTGCACTTGCCATGTATCAGACCGCTCTTCCGGAAAAGAAAAGGACGGTTTCGGGGCTCCTTTTGTCAGCTGCCCTCACCTCTATGCTGACCGGCATTACGGAGCCGCTGGAGTTTACCTTTTTATTCGCTGCGCCGCTTCTGTATGCGGTCCATTGCGTGCTTGCGGGGGCTGCCTACATGCTTATGCATATCTTTCAGGTCGGAGTCGGTATGACATTTTCCGGCGGTTTGATCGACTTGTTTTTGTTCGGCGTGCTTCAGGGAAATCAAAAGACAGGCTGGCTTTGGATCCCTGTGGTTGGCGTGGTGTATTTCCTTTTATATTATGGTCTGTTTTCCTTCCTGATCCGGCAGTTTGATTTCATGACGCCGGGGCGTGACCGGAATCAGGAGGTAAAGCTTTATACGAGAAGGGATCTCGAGGAAAAACGGGCAGGAGAGGAACAGGCCGGTGTTTCTCAAAAGGATGAGCAGTCCCGCCTGATTCTTCAGGGACTCGGCGGGAGAGAAAATCTCTCCGATCTGGATTGCTGTGCGACAAGGCTTAGATGTACGGTCGTGGATCCGGCAAAGGTGGATGAGGGAGCATTAAAGGCGGCCGGGGCCTCCGGTGTGATTCAAAAGGGACCGGGTGTACAGATCATCTATGGGCCTCGCGTCACGGTAATTAAGTCCGCACTGGATGCATATATGGAGCACGAAAGCGGTAGTCTGGAAAGCGGTGCGGCCACTGGGAAGACATCTCTGGCAGAGAATGGGGCAGACAACGAATCCCATACGAAGAAAAAGCGAAAAACGATTGTGATCGGGAGCCCTATGACCGGAACAGCCGCCGCACTTTCCGAGGCGCCGGACGAGGGCTTTGCCCAGGGACTAATGGGGCAAGGCGCGGTGATCACGCCCGAGGATGCAATCGTCCGTGCCCCGGCTGACGGCAGCATCAGCTTTGTCTTTCCTGCGAAGCATGCAATCGGCTTTACGACAAAGGAAGGGCTTTCCATGCTGATCCATGTGGGAATTGATACGGTAAAGCTGGGCGGAAATGGTTTTAAAGTCATGGTGCAGGAAGGGGACCGTGTAAAAAAAGGAGACTCCCTGCTGCGGGTGAATCTGGATTTCGTGGCGAAGCATGCTCCTTCTTTGGTTTCTCCGGTACTGTTTACCGAGCTTTCCGAAGGACAGCGTGTGAGGCTTTTAAAAGAAGGGCCGATCCAGGCCGGCGAGGCATTTTTAGCGGTGGAGACGGAAGAATCGTGACGGGCTGGTGCAGACAGGAACCGTCAAAAACGATATAAAAAATTGCAGAAAGGAAATAGTTGCTTATGAAGGAATTTCGATATACAATTACAGATAAGATAGGAATTCATGCAAGGCCGGCAGGAGAGCTGGCAAAGCTTTCAAAGGAGTTTCAGTCTGAGGTGAAGATCCGAGCCGGAAAAAAAGAAGCCGAAGCCAGGCGGCTGATGGCAGTTATGGCGCTGGGAATCCGGAACGGACAGGAAATCGTTGTGACAGCCGAGGGGCCGGACGAGGCAGAGGCATCAGAGAGGCTGGAGGAATTTTTCAGAAAAAATCTCTAAAATAAGCCGTCGGTAACGGCAGGCGGAGGCAGGCATGGAAGAAATCAGAGGAAAGTCAATTCTTGGCAGAGTAGCGGTCGGAAAACTTTTTTATTACAAAAAGCCAAAGAGACAGGTAAGACGTGTCGGCGACGCGGATCCTGAAACAGAGCTTCGCCGTTATGAGGAGGCAGTTCAGGCGGCGGAAAATGAGCTTCTGGGGCTTTATGAGAAGGCGTGCAGAGAGGTCGGAGAGGTGAATGCCGCAGTGTTTGAGGTGCATCGGATGATGCTGGCGGATGAGGATTACCAGGATTCCGTGGTGAACATCATTAAAGGCCAGCGGGTCAACGCCGAGTACGCGGTGGCGGTTACAGGGGATAATTTTCAGAAGCTTTTTGCCTCCATGGAGGATGAATATTTCAAGGCGCGTGCAGCCGATGTAAAAGATGTGTCAGATAGGCTTCACCGGCTTCTTTCCGGGCAGGAGGAGAGCCGCGGGCTTTCGGAGCCGGCAATCCTGATGGCAAAGGATCTGGTTCCGAGTGAAACCGTGCAGCTTGACAAGAGACTGCTTTTGGGATTTGTGACCGAACAGGGTTCCCTGAATTCCCACACGGCGATTCTGGCGCGCACAATGAATATTCCGGCGCTCGTAGGCGTGCCGGTGCGGGAGGAGTGGGATGGACATACGGCGGCCATAGACGGTGAGACCGGCACGCTTTATGTTGACCCAGACCCAAAGACACTTGCCTTTTTAAAGGAGAAGCAGGCATGTGCAGAGGAGAAACGGCGGCTTTTGCTGGCGTTGAAAGACAAAGAGGATGTGACTCTGGACGGAAAAAGGATCAAGCTTTACGGAAATATCGGAAGCGTGGCAGACGTAGCGTCCGTTCTTCAATATAATGCGGCCGGAATCGGTCTGTTTCGAAGTGAGTTTTTGTATCTGGAGAAGGATACGTATCCGTCGGAGGAGGAACAGTTTGCGGTCTATAAGCAGGTAGCGGAGATGATGGCCGGCCGTGAGGTCATCATCCGGACGCTTGACATCGGCGCAGACAAGCAGGCGGCGTATTTTGAGCTTGACCATGAAGAAAATCCGGCGCTCGGCTACCGCGCAATCCGTATCTGTCTGACGAGACCGGAGATTTTTAAAACACAGCTTCGGGCAATTTACCGGGCCAGTGCGTTCGGCACGATTTCCGTCATGTTTCCGATGATTGCCTCCCTGTGGGAGGTGAAACGCGCAAAAGAGCTGGCGGCCGAGGTCAGAAACGAGCTTGAGAGCCACGGGATTCCGTTTGGCAGAGTGGCACTCGGAATCATGATCGAGACGCCTGCTGCCGCAGTCATCAGCGACCGGCTCGCTAAAGAGGTGGATTTTTTCAGCATTGGTACAAACGACCTGATTCAGTATACATTGGCTGTGGACCGGCAGAATGAGAGGCTGGAGGAGTTTTATGATTCGCACCATGAGGCGGTTCTGCGCCTGATCGAACATGTCGTAAGAAGCGGACATGCAGCCGGATGTTCGGTTGGCATCTGTGGGGAGCTCGGAGCGGATACGGCGCTTACGGAGCGATTTTTACGGATGGGCGTCGATGAGCTGTCTGTGTCTCCGGCATTTCTTCTGGAGGTACGGGAAAAGATTCGGGGGACGGACCTGCGGGAGTGAAAGGAACCGTTTGGATTGTGGGAGAGGCAGATTTCGGCTTGAGACGCCGAAGCCTGCCCCTCCCATTCGTTTTGCCAGGGATTTAAGAATATCTGCTGCATCCTGCCAACCGTCTGAAAGGCCCATCCGTCCCTGCCTGCCTTGACTATTGTTCTGGCAGTCTGGGGGGGGGGGGGAATGAGGAAAGAATGGCAGACAATCACAGATTTTCCTTAAAATCTCTTTACTTAAAAACTTTAATGTGCTAAAATGATAACGATATAGGTAAAACCGTACGGGTGAAAAATTTTTTATGCCGAAGGGGAAGTAGGAAATGAATAAAAAAATCAAAACGGAAGCAGTCGATCACCTTTTTGAGGCGATTCTTACTTTGGAGACGCCGGAGGAGTGTTATGCATTTTTTGAGGATGTTTGTACCGTAAATGAGCTGCTGTCGCTTTCGCAGCGGTATGAAGTCGCGAAGATGCTGCGGGAGAAGAAGACGTATCTTGATATTGCGGAACGCACGGGCGCTTCTACGGCGACGATCAGCCGGGTAAACCGCTCATTAAATTATGGGAATGATGGATATGACATGGTATTTAAGAGACTGAATTATCCGTTTGAGGAGAAGAAAGCATAAATTCCAGCAAAAAGCTGCGCTGCCGTATTTTGCGGCAGCGATTTTTTGCCTTATAGGAAATTCCCTATAAGACAAAAGCCCTTCGGGAAGAATCGCAGAGTCCGGCTCAACGGAGTGCTGGCATACAGAAAGTGAGGGTGCTGCGGCGGACAGGAAATAAGCTGTGTTTTTGAATACTTCTTTGGAATGCAGACAGCGCGGGCATTCCGGCCATTCAAAAAGCTCTCCGAGCGGGACAACACTTTCATATCCCTGTCCGCATATGAAGCAAACGGATTTAGAGGCAGATACTTACGCCGGAGCTGATTCTTTTATATGAGTGGGCGCACTTTTCGGGCTCTTTCCTTTGATGACTTTGTGGTAGTAGTCGTAAGTCATAGGGGGCTCGTCGTTAATGATTTCGGCATCCAGAACCTTTCCGAGAAAGATGGTATGTGTCTCTGTCTCCATGGTATCGATCACCTGCATGAGTGCGCAGGCACAGGCATCTGAAGCCACGGGGACGCCCCCGATCATGCGGTAGGCAACGTCCGCAAATTTATCGGTGTCCCTTCCCGAATGGAAGCCGAAGGTGCCGATGAGTTTCGGTCTGGTTTTTTCGGTCAGGACAGACAGTGCGAATTTACCGGTCTTTCTTATGCATGTGTTGGTGAAGTTATCCCGGCTGATGCTGACGGCCACGGAGGGCGGGTCAGGCGTGATCTGCATGGCACAGTTGGCGATGCAGCCGGTAGGCCGTTCCCCGTCCATGGTGGACACTAGATAGACGCCATAGGAGAGGGTCTGCAGGGCAAATAAATTCATAGAAACAAGCCTCCTTTTTTGAGAGCCTGTAAGGCGCTCTTTCAGTAAATTATAGGAAACGTCATATTTGTCGTTTCCTATAGTATCGCATGTCTATTTCTTTTTATTCGTCTTTTCCGGCATGTTTTCCGTCCGAATTTCATCAATCAGGCGCTCAATCATCTGTTTTTTCAAATATACATCAAAGGCGAGCTCGCAGATGAATGCAAAAAGCTGAAGTG
>JAAWAR010000065.1 GCA_022792295.1 Lachnospiraceae bacterium | reverse complement strand
TTAAAAACCTCCTAGGATATTAGTTGTAAGTTACACGCCGAAAATCGCCATGAACGTACCGGCAGCAACTGCCGTACCGATTACGCCCGCCACGTTCGGACCCATGGCATGCATCAGAAGGAAGTTAGTCGGGTCAGCCTCGGAACCGACCTTCTGCGAGACACGGGCCGCCATCGGAACCGCCGACACGCCGGCCGAACCGATTAACGGATTTACCTTACCGCCGCTCAGCTTGCACATGATCTTACCAAAAAGCACACCGGCAGCCGTACCGAACGCAAACGCCACCAGGCCAAGAACAACGATCTTGATCGTCGTCATCTTCAAAAACGCCTCCGCGCTGGTCGTCGCGCCGACGGAAAGGCCGAGAACGATGACAACGATGTACATGAGAGCGTTTGAGGCCGTCTCCTGGAGCTGTCTCACAACACCGGACTCACGGAACAGATTGCCGACCATCAGCATACCGACAAGCGGAGCCGTAGTCGGAAGAATCAGACAGACGACAACGGTAACGATAATCGGGAACAGGATCTTCTCCAGTTTCGAAACCGGGCGGAGCTGCTCCATCTTGATCTTTCTCTCCTCCTCCGTCGTCATGAGCTTCATAATCGGCGGCTGGATGATCGGAACAAGCGCCATATAGGAGTAAGCGGCAACGGCAATCGGGCCCATAAATTCGGCCTGGCCAAGCTTGCCTGCAAGGAAAATCGAGGTCGGGCCGTCTGCGCCGCCGATGATCGAGATTGCGGCTGCAGCCTTATCGTTAAATCCCATTAAAATTGCCATAAAATATGCGGCATAGATACCGAACTGCGCAGCCGCCCCCAAAAGAAAGCTCTTGGGATTGGCAATTAACGGACCGAAATCCGTCATGGCCCCTACGCCCATAAAAATCAACGACGGAAGGATACTCCATTCGTCAAGCAGGTAGAAATAATGGAGAAGTCCCCCGACTCCGTTGGAAGAATCTTCTACTGTCAGCATAATATCCGGGTAGATATTAACAAGCAGCATACCAAAGGAAATCGGAACCAAAAGCAACGGCTCAAAGCCTTTCCTGATCGCAAGATACAGGAATACGAACGCCACAAAAATCATAATCGCGTTGCCAAAGGTCAGATTCAGGAACGCCGTCTGCTGAAGAAGATTCCCAAGTGTAGTTGAAATATATTCCATGTTAATCCCTCCATGTGGAATCTGCGTTCAGCAGCCCATTAATTTAACGTTGCAAGCGTTGCGCCCGGCTCTACGGACTCGCCGACGGAAACATTGATGGTTGCAACGGTGCCATCCTGCGGAGCGACGATCTCGTTCTCCATCTTCATGGCCTCAAGGACTAAGAGCACCTGGCCCTTCTTCACAGCCTGGCCGGCGCTTGCCTTTACGCCGAGGATCTTTCCGGGCATCGGAGCCGTAACGGAAACACTGCCTGCAGCGCCTGCGGGAGCAGCCGGAGCCGGGGCCGCTGCTGGGGCTGCCTTAGGAGCAGCCGGGGCTTTAACAGGAGCCTTAGGAGCGGGAGCCGCACCGGTAAGGCCTTCCTCTACCGTAACCTCATATACATTGCCGTTCACAGTGATTGTATAATTTTTCATGATTTTATTTCCTCCTGAAATTTGTGGTTATCTGCAATCGTTCAGGCAAATTTGCCTGGAACGTTACGGTTATTTCCAGTTCCGGTTCGGAACACGTTTGATCGAGCGGACAACAAGTCCGTCTGCGGATGCCATTCCCTGCGACGCTGCGATCGCGGCAGCAATCACGGAAATCAGCTCCAGATCGTCACTCTCCTCTACAGCCGCAGGAGCCGGAATCGGGGCTGCCTGAGGGGCCGGTGCCGGCTGAGCGGACGCCGCCTCTTTCTTTTTCACGTTGTCTTCAAATACATGGATGTATTTAAAGAGACTGATCAGCCAGCTGATAAAGATCAGAACAAGGAATACGATTCCCATACCCATCAGCATGTTCATGGCCGCCTTGACCATCTTCTCACTGACTGTATATTCCGGGTTGAACGAGATGGATGTGATCGTCAGATTCTCATCCACAAACACGGTAAACTCACAGGCGCGCTGCTCAAACACCGTATTCATACGGGCGACATAACCGTCGGCCGCAAGCTCGATTACCGGCATCTCATTGGAGACTAATCCGCCCAGATCCCCTCTCACGGATTCCCAGGACTGGAACGCGCTGATTAACACGCTGTCCTTCTGCTTTGTGGCCTGCGCAAGCTGCTCCTCCAGATCCTCGTCTGTCATCGAAGCGAAGGTATCCAAAGTCTGCGGTACCCCTTGCTCTAGCATCATCTGAATCTGCGGATCAATCTCTCCGGCTTCCTCAGCCTTTTTCCCGCAGCCTCCCAGCGCAAACAGACACAGGACCACGCAAAGAGCAAGCCAGATTCGTTTTATTTTCTGTTTCATATATCTGCCACCTCGTTTTAGATTGTGCCGTGTTTCTTGGACGGTCCATCTACTCTCTTTGTGTACAGCATCTCAAATGCCGCAATTACGCGCTTTCTGGTATCGGCTGCGTCGATGATGTCATCCACATAGCCACGCTTTGCAGCGGCCAGTGCGCTTGCCTGCATGTCCCTGTACTGCGCCGCCTTCTCGCTGATCAGGACACCGGCGTTATCGGACTCGCCAATCTCCTTCGCATACATGATCTTTACGGCCGGAACCGCATCCATAACACCGATACCCGCGTTCTTCCAGGCGTAAACAATATCCGCGCCGACAGACTTGCTGCCCATCATAAGACCGGCGGTACCGGTCGCCTCGCCCGCGATTACCGTCACCTTCGGGACCCTCGCATTCGCATACGCGTATGTCAGGCGCGCCGCTGCCTTTGCAATCTTCTTTTCCGTACATTTTACGGCCTGGTAGCCGTTTACATTGACAAGCGTCAGGACCGGAATATTAAACGCATCACAGAAACCGATGAACTCCGCCGCTTTCTCACAGCCGCGCGCGGTAAGTCCGGCCTCGTACTCGGCGGTCTTTTCTCCCTCCTCGTAGGATTCTCTGCGGTTTGCCACACAGCCGACGGTCGTCCCGTTCAGGCGGATAAAGGCCGTTACCAGATTCGGCGCATATTCCTTCTTGAGCTCCATGAAAAAGCTGTCATCGGAAAGCATCGCAAGCGCAAGCGCCGTATCACCCGCGCAGCCCGCAAGGCCCTCACAGATACGGTTTAAATCGTCTGTGCACTCATCGTAGGAAAAATCATCCTCATTATTTGCCGGAAGGACAGAAATCAGTGTGTGAAGCTTTGCAAGGATCTCATCCTCGGAACCGGTCATGCTTACGTTGCCCGTCTCCTCACTCTGGAACTTCGCAGCAGACGTGTCCTCGTTATTCGCAGCAATCGCGTTCGGAGCGTTCACGAACAGCTTCGCTTTCTCCTCCATGAACGTAAAGTCCGCCATCGCAGACGCCACCGCCATGCCGCCGCCGCAGGTCCCGAATACGGCCATAAGCTGCGGGATCACACCGGAGGCCTCTGCCTGACATGCAAAGAGCCTTCCGAAGCCATCAAGCGCATCCATGCCCTCCTGAAGCCGTAGGCCTGCACAGTCTACGAGCCCTACCACGGGCGCGCCCATCTTCATGGCCATTCCGTAAAGGGCTTCGATCTTCTTCGCATGCATCTCGCCGACGGAGCCGCCTAAAACTCCCGCGTCCTGGCTGTAAACATAAACAAGGGCGCCCTCAATCGTACCATAACCGGTGATGACGCCGTCTGCAGGGGTCTCCTGCGCCTGCATATTGAAGTCTGTGCTTCTGGCAGTCACGAAAGCGCCGACTTCAACAAAGCTGTTTTCATCCAGCAATGTATGAATTCTTTTCATTGCCGGTGTTTGTGCCGAATTTGTCATTTTGCTGTCCTCCATTTTATTGAAATAGACTGAAACCAAATTTCTGCCTAGTGTAATAATATACCGCTTTTTGCCAAAATTCAAGGTGTTTTTAGCGGTTTTGGGAGCAATTTGCTTTTATTATGCACCCAACACCCTTTTCTTAACATTCTTAAGCAATTTACTCGTACTTTTTTCTCAGCGTAAAGCCTCTCCCGCGCACCTCGCCGACCTGGTTGACGATCATAAACGCGCTGTCATCAACCCCCATGACAAGCGCGTTCAGCTTTTGCAGCTCGCGCCCTGAAACTACCGTAAGAACGGCCCTTGATTCCTTTCTCGAATGCCCTCCCTCCGTGTAGAGAAGTGTCGTGCCGCGGTCCATTTTCTCCTGGATCAGGCGGCTGATTTCCTCATACCGGCTGCTCATAATCTTTACCTGTGTCTGCCTGACACCCAGTACCAGGACCTTATCCAAAACAATCGTATACATCATGACCATAATAAGGCCATAAAGAATTCGCTCCGGCTCACCGAATGCCATCTGTATGAGCAGGATGGAAAAATCAATCACATACATTGTCGCGGAAACCGGAAGGCCCAGTTTCTTTTTTAATACAAGGGGCGGAATATCCAGTCCTCCGGTCGAAGCGCCTGCCCGGATCGCCGTACCCAACGACGCGCCGATCAACAGGCCTGAAAAAATCGCACACAGCATCGGATCTCTTGTGATGATCACACCGTTTAAAAGGCGGCCGACCTGTTCCAGTGCAAGCGGGTAAAAAAGTGTCGCAATCAGCGTCGAGAGCGCAAATTCCTTTCCGAGCTCCCAAAACCCCCATAAAAACATCAGAACATTGAAAACAGCAAGAAATGCCGAAAGGGGAATCCCCCAGAGGTGCTGTACGATCAGCGCTAACCCTGTCGAACCGGCTGCAATCATGTTAAGCGGAAGAATGAACAGGACTACACCCGCCGCATAGACGATAAGTGCTGTCAGGATAATGGCTGTCTGCAAAGCAAGTCTGACCGCTTTATTTTCTTTGAATATCTGGTTTCCCATTGCTTTTGATTCCTTTCTTCGGGCTTTCGCCCCGATGTGATGTCGCTTTACCATAAAAAAGCGCAATAAAACAGGGACGCTTTCGCGCCCCCTGCGGGTTCTTTTCTTATTTGCCGAAAACCGCTTCATAGTCCTTGCGGAACTTCTCGATCCCCTGATCGGTCAATGGATGATGCGTCATCTGCTCGATCACCTTATATGGGACCGTCGCAATATCCGCGCCTGCCAGCGCACAATCTGTTACATGCATTGTGTGGCGTACACTTGCCGCAATGATCTCGGTTTCAATATTGTGCAGATTAAAGATCTCTGCTACGGTCTCGATCAGCTCGACACCCGGCTCCGAAATGTCATCTAAGCGGCCTACAAACGGAGAGACAAACGCCGCCCCCGCTCTCGCTGCTAAAAGCGCCTGGTTCGCGGTGAAAATCAGGGTTACGTTTACCTTGATGCCCTCTGATGCCAGCGTCTTCGTGGCCTTCAAACCCTCTGCGGTCATCGGAATCTTTACAACCATATTCGGATGGAGCTTTGCGATCTCACGCCCTTCGGCAATCATCCCCTCGGCGTCCGTCGTTGTCGCCTTAACCTCGCCGCTGATCGGGCCATTCACAATCGAGGCGATCTCCTTTAGCGTCTCCACATAGTCACGCCCCTCTTTTGCGATCAGGGAAGGATTCGTCGTTACACCACAAATTACGCCCATATCATTGGCCTTTTTAATTTCTTCCACATTGGCTGTATCAATAAAAAATTTCATCAGTGATTCCCCCTTTGTATGATATGCGTTTATTGTACGCGTTTTTTTGTAGAAAGTCAATCACAACTGTTTAGGAATATCTCAGAGTCCGCCGGCGAACTCCACTCCCCCCCCCTCTTAAAACCAGCGCAAATAATAATAAGGAAGAAACAGTTTCCCGACAAATGAAACCCCGGGCACAAATGCAGGAAGGTCAAGGAAGACCGGGCAGAAAATCAAACTCCCGATCAAGAAAAATGGAAGCAGGCAGCAAATTACCTGAGAGTTTTTGACAAGCATTTTCAAAATCGAGGCTATCCCGACTACAAGTACCATATAGAAAAAAAGCAGAACCGTCTCCCGAAAAACCCCCGTGAAAATGCCGCCCAAAAAAAATGCCAAAAAACTCGCAGCTCCCACAAGAGCCACAGGAGCCGCCAGGGAAACCAGGCGGCAGGGAAGCCGGAGGGCATACTCCAGCCGAAGGAAAAGCCCCCTTTTCTCATCCTCACATAAAGTCACAGTCCCGTAAAGGCCCGTGATAAAAATGAGAACCGCCGCAAGCCCACGTACCGGGAAAATTCGGCCAGAAGCTTCCTCATTTTCTTCTGCCGTCCCGCCGCTTTCTCCTGCCCCAAGCCCATACAAGTATTCAAAACGAAAAACACCGCCTTTTGTCAGCCACCTGTCGTAAAGCTCCCCGGCCCGGCGCACAGTCTCGTCAATCTCAGCCGCGTCGGAAAGTCCTTCAAACGCCTTCCCGTCCTTCACGTATGCCTGCAGAAGCTTTCTGTCATAAAGCTGAACAAGCTTTGCAAAAACCGTCTCTGTGGACAATTCTGCCGTTACCGTCGAAGGCGCAGAATATACATGGATCACTCGCTTTATATCACCCGCATCCAATCTGTCCTCCAGCCCTTCTTCGATCACATACCCGCACTCGGCACGTCTGGCTGCCACATCATCCTTTAGACGCTCCTCGTTTTCACACATATAAAAGGCAAACATGCCTGCGCGCTCCCCATCCGTAAGAGACTCTGCGAGCCGTCTGCCAAGCTCATTCTCCTCTCCCTCCACACAGACTGCAATGCGGATCCCTTCATCCCCTTTTTTCTCCGCCCCAGCCGTCCAATACGCAAGCGCCGGGAGAATTAGCAGCACCGCAAGAAACGCCGGCCGCCTGCAGTAACGCTTCACGGAAAGCAGAAACCACCAGATCACCCGTCTCATCGTATCCTCCTTCCCGCCAAAAGCCCGGCCACAAATCCACAGACGGCGAGCGCTACAAGCTTTCCAAAGACAAGAGGCTCAAAGCTTTCCGTCACGATCATTTTCATGCCCTCCATCAAGATATAGGATGGCAGAAACGGGGCCAGTGCCCCAAACGCCCGGGGCAAAAATACAAGAGGAAGAAATCCTCCGGACACAAAATGCATGGCCGTCACAGACAGAAATAAAAGCATGACACCGCCTAACAGGCTGCCGGCCGCCTGATAGATAAACACGACGAAGCAGGCCGCAGCCGCGCAGATAAGAAGAAGCGTCCCGACAGACAAGAAACTCTGTGCGAGCAGACCAAAGCCGCAGGCCGCCATACAGGCAAAAAGCGTCACAGCAAAAAAGAGCGCCGTCAGCCCGATACAGCGCGCCGCAAGGATGACTGTCCGGCCGACGCCCAGGAGAGAAAGTTTCTGCTGCATAACCCTTCCCGGCGGCATGAGATATCCGGATACGGGAATCGCACCGAACAGCAGAAACAAAACCGCCATGCTGACGCCGTAAAACACAGGCGGCTCCACATCGCCTGCTGCGCTTACCGTATGCTTTCGGAAATAATCCATGCGGGGCAGGCTGTAGCGGAGGAAAATACGATTCAAATCATCCTCAAGTACCGGAATCCGCTCCGAAAGGCCCAGGGCCATGAGAAGCTCGTCCCCGGCATAGATCCCGGCTTGGCTCGCTCCCAGAGTCGCGGCCCCGGCCTCCGAAAGCTCTTTGAATATTTGGCTCTCTACGGAGGCTTCTCCTTTAAAATAGATGCGGACCGGTGTATTCGTACCGTTTATGATGTCCTCTACAAAACCGTCCGGGACCTCTAAGACCGCATAAAGTTCCCCCTGCTCCAACGCTTTCATAGCCTCATCCCGCTCCGGATAGGAAAAATCACAAAGGCTTTTTACACTCTCCAATGAACTGATCATGGATACGGCCTGCCGGGCCAGGGCATCCCCTTCGGGAAGCAGCACACCCACCGCGATCCGGCCTGCTGCCCGGGAACCGTACAGCGCTCCAGACGCCACAAGGACGGCCGCCCCCATAAAAACAATGAGTGCAGCCGCCCCCAAAAGCATCTGGGGGAGCCGTAAAAAAGCTCGTTTAAGCTCTAATTTCAGATAGGTCACACTTGCACCCATGGCTTCCCCTTCTCAATTTTTATACTCCTGTAATTTCCAGCTTGTTCATCAGGCTGAGCACACCCATGCCAACTTCCATCATCAGCATTTTCCAGTTTGCCTCCGTCGCCCCAAACACATCGAATTGTTCCCCCTCAGGCGGCTCGATCGCTCCGGAAAGCGGCCTGACATAGAATTCGCCGCAAAGCGTCACAAAATCCTCCTCCATCTCAAAGGACAGGGAATCAACCGTAACCGCAAAGCTGCTTCCCTTCTTTGCCTCGATCAGTCCGTCCGAAGACACGGTAAACAGCTTCTCCCCGCTCATTTCTGCGTCAATCCCCACATGATATGCGTTTCCGTCGCTGTCATACGTCCCGGTATAGGCCGTATGGAAGACCTCTGAATCCGCTTCCACATCAAAAGAAAAATCACAGGTCAACCGCTTTCCGTCATACGTTCCCTGTTTTAAAAGGGAAAGCTTCACCGGGTCCTGTCCGTCCGTGAGCGTCAGCTCGGCAGTCATGTTCTGGGTCAGGTATGCACCGCCCTCAAAGACCGTCTGAAGATTCGCCTCGATCTGGTATTCGCTTGCCTCTCCGTTATCAAAGTCAAGATTCAGGTATGTCTTTCCGGAGAGCGCCGCCATGCGGCCCTTGTCATCTACATACACCACAAGCTCTACATCATTCAGCACTTTTTCCAAATAGGTAAGCATCATATTGACACTCCTTTTCGCCCCCTCGTAGCCATCCTCCAGCATCTCCTCAGCTGTCGGCACGGCCCCGTTGTAGGATACGGCAAACAGGCTCGTCATCTCCGTTGTGAGCCTCAACCGGTTCAGGAAATCCTCCCGCAGCGTCTCATCCTGAAGAAAGAAGTCCGCCGAGCTCCTTAAAAAAGCAAGCATTGCATCCTTGCTGACAATTACCTTATATCCCTGACAGCTCCGCTCCTTCCCATCTACGGTATAGGATGCCTTACCCGCCTCCTCAACGGTCAGTGCCGCCTTAAAATCCTCCTGCGCCTGACTGCCCTCCTCAAAACGTTTCCACAGCGCCTCCAAATCAAAGGAAGCCGTCTCTGAGGAAAGCTGTTGCTCTGTCTGCTCCTTTAAAAGATCCGCATAAGCGACCAGCTCCTCCGCTCCGATCCCGTACTGTTTCAGAAACGGGCCGACCGTAGGCGAATCCTCCAGCCGGCTCTCCAGCCCCGGCCCCAGATCCATGGTGAACACACGGCCGGAAAGCTCAGGAAGCTTCATCATTATAAGCTCGTCACCGTAATATACATCCAGATTGAGCAGATCCATGCCGCCATAAATTACGCCGATATTGGCATCCGTTTTTTTGTTCTTCACATCGTTGCGGCCTACGATCCGCAAACCGCTCCCGGTATAATACTGAATCGAAGGCTCGCTGCAGGACTGAAGCGTTAAAGTAAGACCGCTCTCCGTATTCGTCTTTCCCATGCTGTCAGAAAGCTCCATAACGCCAAAAAGCTCCTCAAACGGCAGCTTCTCCTCCTCGCTTTGCAGGCTCTTAAAGGCGGCGATCACGACCTCCTTCGGGTCCTTTTTCCGGAACTTCCCGGACGCCGCAAAAACCGCGGCCGCGCAGACAAGCAAAGCGACCACCGCAAAAAACAGCTTTTTGCCCCCAAAACCGGGCTTTTTTTCAGGCTCTGCGGCCAAATTTTCTTCCGGAGCCGCCGCCGTTATATTCGGAGCCGCGCTCATCGTGGCAGGCTCTCCCACAGCCGCCTCCTCTGCATCTTTCTCTGTCCGGACATCCTGCCCCAAAGACGCTCCTGCCGCGTTTTCTCCCTGCATCGGCGCACCGCATTCCGTACAGAACTTTGTCTCCTCGGGCATCTCACTGCCACACTTTTCACATTTCATTTTGTCTCCTCCTTTTTATGCGAGAGCACTCTTGAAGTCAAAACTGCAGCCCCAAAACAGGCGCCGTAAAAATTCCGAGAGTGCCCCCTGGCATCAAAATTGTAAAACCAGATCTCTTGCCGAGAGGCCGGTTTCAATTTTTTCCAATTTTCCGCCTTTGAGCACGTACATCTGCGTACAGAGTGCAAGCTCGGCAAGCTCATGGGACGTAAGAATTACGGTCCCGCCCTGCTCCATATACGTAAGCAGATATTTCTGTATCTCCTCCTTGCATTCCAGATCCAACGCCGCCCCCGGCTCGTCAAGAATCAAAACAGGCGCATGTTCTGAAAGCGCACAGGCGATGCTCAGGCGTTTTTTCATACCGCCCGAGAGGATTCCGACTCTGCTCTTTAACATTTTGGGAATGCCCAGCATGGCAGCGGGACCGTCCTGCAAATCCTTTTCCATGCATTTTCTGCCGCCGCGGTACCACAAAAGCAGGTTATCCTGCACCGACAGCTCATCCATGAGTGGGTTCTCCTGCGGCACATAGGCTGTTTCCTCCGCAAACACGCTCGGATGGCCTACCGCCTCCCGGCCGTTTATGACAATGCTTCCTCCATCTGCCCGCATAGCCCCCGCCAGGATTGACAAAAGTGTGGTTTTCCCACAGCCGTTGCCACCCACAATGCCCACACATTCTCCGGGACCGGCCGAAAACGTGATCCCCTTTAAGACCTCCGTCCTGCCATAAGCCCGGCAGATGTCCGATACCTCCAACACTCTACCACCTCTGCATCCTTCTTATATCTTTTCGAATATTTTTATAGTGTAACACAGTTCCAAGTTGATTTCAATCACCTTGTTTATCCAGGCGGCATATATAAATCTATTTATCGAAAATAAGGCTTTTCTTGCCATCTCTTATCCTTTTTCTCCTGTTTCCTCCACTGCAAACAGCTTGTCATTCATAAAGCATCTTACCTCCAGCGGACAAAGAGCCACTGCAAAGAATCGGAAAGGATTTTGACTCCCCAGATCTCTGCGCATCCCC
>JAAWAR010000064.1 GCA_022792295.1 Lachnospiraceae bacterium | reverse complement strand
ATCAGGAAACAGAAAGGAATGATTGTATGAAACTGATTTACGCGATTGTACGCTATGACAATGAGGATGAAGTGATTACCGCACTGACGAAAAAGCACTTCAGCGTGACGAAGCTTGCCACGACCGGCGGCTTCCTGAAAAAGGGGAATACGACGCTTCTGATCGGTACCGAGGAGGAACACGTCCAGGAAGTGATTGACATCGTCAAGCATGAATGCGGGAGCAGGCAGAAGATTACAGTCAATATGCCCTATATTTCCGGTTCCGCCATGTTAAACAGCGCGACCATGCCGATGACAGTTGAGGTGGGCGGTGCGACTATTTTCGTAATTGATGTGGAGCGGTATGAGAAAATTTGAGTAAAATCTAGGCAGACACAGACGGCAGGGCTCTGCAAAGAACGGGTTTGGTGCGCCGCCAGGGACTTAAAAGTTTCTGGCACTAAGGCCTATCCGCAGAGCTCTGCTGTCTGTGTCTGCCTGGATTTCAGTTCTCATTGTCTAAATGGTCAAAAAAAGTACTAAAAAAAATGCAAAAAAATGGTAATCCTGTCTTGTATCCTGTATTTTCGTGAGATATAATAACAAAGAGAGTAGCAGTTTTTTGGGCTGTGAAAAAGAGAAGGGAGTTAAAGAAATGGCATTCATTGACTTAATTAAAGAAAAGGCAAAAATGGACAAGCAGACGATTGTCCTTCCGGAGAGCAACGACAAGAGGACGCTTATTGCTGCCGCCCAGGTGCTGCAGGAAGGGACTGCAGAGCTGATCATGGTTGGCAAGGAAGAAAAGATCATGGATGGTTCTCACTGGCTGGAGGTTGATTTGACCGGACTGAAGGTGGTTGACCCGGATCTGGATCCGAAATTTGAGGAGTATGCGGAAGAACTGACTCGCTTGAGAGAGAAAAAGGGCATGACGATCGAGAAGGCAAGGGAAATCCTGAAGACCGATTATATCACCTACGGCGTCATGATGGTAAAAATGAAAGATGCAGACGGCCTTGTTGCCGGCGCCTGCCATGCGACGGCGGATACGCTGCGCCCGGCTCTGCAGATTCTTAAGACGGCTCCGGGCACCGAGCTGGTTTCCGGCTTCTTTATTATGGATGTGCCGAATTGTGAGTTTGGCGCAAACGGAACCTTCCTGTTTGCCGACTGCGGTCTGAATCAGGATCCAAATTCCGAGGAGCTGGCTGCGATTGCGGATACCAGCGCCAAGAGCTTCCGTGCCTTAGTTGGCGAAAAGCCGATTATTGCAATGCTTTCCCACTCCACAAAGGGAAGCGCAAAGCATGCCCTGGTGGACAAAGTGGTCACCGCAGTCAACATTGCACATGAAAAATACCCGCAGCTTGAAATAGACGGTGAACTGCAGACAGATGCGGCTCTCGTACCGTCAGTTGCGAAAACAAAGGCTCCCGGAAGCCCGGTTGCAGGCAAAGCAAACGTCCTTATTTTCCCGAATCTGGACTGCGGCAACATCGGCTATAAGCTGGTTCAGAGACTGGCAAAGGCGGACGCTTACGGTCCGATGCTTCAGGGAATTGCAAGACCGGTCAATGATCTTTCCCGCGGCTGCTCCGCAGAAGACATTGTGGGCGTCGTGGCGCTGACTGCCGTACAGTCTCAGATGACCTGATACGGTTTTCCCGGATAGTCGGATGTCTGTGATTCAAGAGAGTAAAAGGATTGAGGAGTTTAGCAAACATGAATATTTTAGTTATCAACTGCGGAAGTTCTTCCTTAAAGTATCAGTTAATCAATTCAAACAGTGAGGAGGTTCTTGCAAAGGGCCTGTGCGAGCGGATCGGGATTGAAGGCAGTCAGATCACCTATCAGCCGGCCGGCGGAAAGAAAGAGACGACACTTTCCCCCATGCCGACCCATACGCAGGCAATCAAGCTTGTCCTGGATGCCCTGACCGATGAAAAAAAGGGTGTAATCAAGAGCCTTGCCGAGGTGGGCGCAGTCGGACACCGGGTGGTCCACGGCGGTGAGAAGTTTACAACCTCCACACGTATTACAGATGAGGCGATGGCGGCAATCGAGGAGTGCAACGAGTTGGCCCCGCTTCATAATCCGGCAAACCTGATCGGCATTCGCGCCTGCCAGGAGCTGATGCCCGAGACGCCGATGGTGGCCGTGTTTGATACCGCGTTCCACCAGACCATGCCGGAAGAAGCGTTCCTGTATGGGCTTCCATATGAATACTATGAGAAATATAAGGTCAGACGGTACGGCTTCCACGGCACATCCCACAGCTTTGTCTCCAAACGGGCAGCCGAGGTAGCAGGCAGGCCGTATGAGGATCTGAAGATTATTGTCTGCCATCTGGGCAATGGCGCGAGTGTTTCGGCGGTGAAGAATGGGAAATCCGTTGACACCAGCATGGGTCTTACTCCGCTTGAGGGTCTGATTATGGGAACCCGCTCGGGCGATGTGGATCCGGCAATCATGGAATATATCGCAAAGAAGGAGAATCTGGACATTGCAGGTGTGATGAACGTGCTCAATAAAAAGTCCGGTGTCCTTGGGCTTTCTGGCGTTTCGAGCGATTTCCGTGACATTGAGGAGGCGGCGGCCGCAGGAAATGAGCGCGCGATCAAGGCGCTGAGCGCTTACAATTACCGGGTTGCCAAATATATAGGAGCGTATGTAGCCGCAATGAACGGTGTGGATGTGATCGCGTTTACCGCAGGAGTTGGGGAAAACGGGAACACGACACGCAAGGGGGTCTGTGAGTATTTGACCTATCTCGGGATTGGGATCAATGAGGAGGCCAACAATGTAAGGGGAAAGGACATTGTCATTTCCACACCGGATTCCAACGTGCAGGTAATGGTAATCCCGACCAACGAGGAGCTTGCAATCGCAAGAGAGACGCTGGCATTAGTTTGATAAGTTTGACAATGTAACGGTTTTAATCCGTCTTTGACAAAATCTATGATCACATAGGGCGGCCGCGGGCAGTTCAGGATGCTTTTTTCTGCAACGGCAAAGAGATAGGAACGTTACTTTACACATGCAGCCTGTCCGAGCCTCTGGGCACGGGCGGGCTGTCTTTGACTGGAGGAGAAAATGAGGAAACACAGGGCGCGTTTGGCGGGAATTCTGACCGTTTTGTGCTTGGCTGCAGGAGCGGCACAGGCAAGCTTTGGCGCGTATGGCCCGGGTATGGAGCCGGGAGAGACGGGTCGGACGAAGGAAGTCGGGAAAACAGAGGAGAACGGAGGACTGGAGGAAATAAAAGAAACGGAGACGGCCAAGACGATTGTGAAGGAAACGGAGGCGGCAGACGAAACGGAGAGCGATGCGGCAGGGAACACAGAGCCAAGCAACGAAACGGCAGAAAAAGCGCCCGGTTCTTTTGCGGTGGAACGCTTTGTACTGCCGGAGGATGCCAGAGTCCTGGTGATCGTAGAGGGAACCGGCGGGAGCGGCTGCAACGTGTACGCCTATGAATATGAATCGGGGGCAGGCGAAACAGGTCATTGGGAGCTTAGACTCTCGACGCCGGGATACCTCGGGAGAAACGGCATGAGCAGCCATCGGACAGAGGGCGATAAGACGACGCCGATCGGTGTATTCCAGATGAACACTCCGTTTGGACAGGCGGCTCCGCTTCCGGGATTTCCGGACAGTTATATCCAAGTGGGAGAGAACCATGTCTGGTCGGATAAACGAAATAGATTGGTAGAAGATAAGACGGAGCGCGGAGAGCGTGTAGGAACAGCCGGCTATTCGGAGTATTATGATTATGTACTTGATGCCGGATTTAATCGGAATGCGATCGAAAAGAAGGGGTCAGCCCTGTTTTTGCATTGCTTTGGACACGGGAGGACCGAGACGTCCGGCTGTGTCGCGATTGATAAAGGGCAAATGGCCGAAATCATGAAGCTGTACGGAAAGTACGGAGACGGACATACCTATATTGCACAGGCTCCGCAGGGGACGTTTGAACTTATCTATGCTTCCTACGGGGTGAACCAGGGACTGTCGCCGGATGGCGAGTTCCAATAAAAATACATGATAAAAGACGAAATATGGCATAAATGTTTTTCTGACATTTGGCAGAGAAGAAACCTGGGGATTCGTATGCAAAGAGATTGAGGAAAGCAGCAGAAGAAGCCAGGCGAAACAGAGAATGCGTGTGCCGAACCGATTGATACGGGAGTGGGAAAGTATTAAAAAACGCCCCTTGCATTCTCTGGCCAAACATGGTATGATAAAACAGAAATGTAACATGTTAGTTGACAGGGCGCTGCCCCAAACAGTTTTCCTGCCTGTCTGCAGACGGGCAAGGTATGGGCAGCAGTGCAGAAAGGTGATTGTATGCATGTATTTCATAAGGACCGGGAATGCCAAAAGCTGGAGGGCGGTGTGCGGAAAATTCTTTCTTATAATAAGAATTTGATGGTCGTGGAACTCCAGTTTGAGGCGGGAGCTGCGGGCGCTTTACATGCGCATCCCCATGAACAGATTGGTTATGTCATTGAGGGCAGTCTGGTGTTTCATGAGGAAGGATGTGAAGATGTGACGCTTGGCGCGGGCGATTCTTATTATGTGGCTCCGAATGTGCCGCATGGGATTGACTGCCTGACAGCCGTAAAGCTTCTTGATGTATTTACACCGATGCGAGAGGATTTTTTATCTTGAAAAACAAGCCATACCCTTACTGGACAAGGAGGCACATGCTCTAAGTACCGTCCCTTGGCGGCTGACGGAGGCAATGTCAATCGGTGTACTAAACGTACACCAAGCGACAGCAACACGGAAGAATCACCAAGCTGTGGTGCAGGACCGAGTGCCCCCCTTATCTATCGAAGGTGCTCCCGTTTCAGACAGAAAGGCCGTTTCGGGTCAGGGAAAACAGGGGACTGCCCCGACAAAACCTGGCCTGTTGCGATTTTATCCGGTACCCCCTGGAGAACATCATGGATAAGACATTAAATCAGGAAACGTATACAAAATTAAAGCAGGACATCCTGAGCTTTGAGTTAAAGCCCGGTGAGCAGGTTTCGGCTGCCAAGATCGCGGAACGTTATCATGTGAGCCGCACTCCGGCACGTGAAGCACTGGTTCGGCTGGAGACTGAAGGGATGGTAGACATTTATCCTCAGTCAAAGACCGTAATTTCAAAAATCAATGCCCACCGAATCCGTCAGGAATGGTTTATCCGCAGGATGCTTGAGCTCGGAATGGCGGAGGCGTTTATCGCGAATGTGACGGATCAGGATATTGAGCTGATGCGTTCTTATAATGCGGTTCTGGCTTCATTTGTAAACCGTCCGGCCACTCCGGAGCGGGCGTTTTTGTATCTTGCGGCTGATAACGATTTTCATGCCGTCAGCTATATGGTGGCAGGTGAGAGACTTTCGGCGACGATCATTGACAATATGATGGCGCATTATAACAGACTGCGCCTTTTGATTGATCTGGAGCACGTATTCAAAACGCGAACGCTGACGGATCACGAGCGCCTGCTTGAGACAGTGGAGCGCCGGGACACGGAGGCTTATAAAAAGGCGCTTTCCCAGCATCTCGGACATATCATATCGGACATGCAGGAGATGAATGAGAAGTATCCCGATTATTTCGAAAAATAAGGAAGCAAGGGAAACGTGTACGAAATGTACAATTTTTGTTAAATTTTTACAAAAAAGAAAGGAAAAATTTAGCATTATTTCCAGGTTTACACTGACATGTCAGTGTGGTATACTAAAATGGTCAACTAACATGTTAGGAATGCTCTGATCGGAGCAGAAACATTCATTATTATTAAATGCTTAGGGAGGAAATAAGCAATGAGAAAAGTTTTTTCTGCAGCTTTAGCAGCAACTATGATGCTTTCTTTGACAGCATGCGGACTTAAGAGCCCGGAGCCGGCCGCTACCACAGCAGCTCCGGCCGAAGCGACGACTGAGGCAACGACCGCGGCAGCAGCAGGTGAGACGACCACGGCAGCGGCCGATAACGCAGCTTCCGGCGACCCGGCCGTTACTCTGATATACGCAGAGGTAAACCCGCTCGATACGATTGTCGGCCAGACAGACTCCTTCTTTAAGGAGAAGGTAGAGGAGCTCTCCGGCGGTTCTATTACGATTGACCTGCAGGCTTCTGGTGTACTGGGTTCCGAGAATGATGTACTTGATACAATGCTCGGCGGCGGCGGAACGATTGATATGTCCCGTATTTCCGCATTCGCGCTGACAAGCTATGGCGGAGAGAAGTCTATGCTTCTTTCCATTCCGTACACCTTCGTGAGCAGAGAGCATTTCTGGAATTTTGCAACCTCTGATCTGGCGGCAGAATTCCTGATCGAGCCGCACGAGAACGGCGCAGGTGTAAGAGGAATTTTCTATGGCGAGGAGGGCTTCCGCCATTTCTTCACCAAGAATCCGGTCAATGGACTTGAGGACTTAAAGGGAATGAAACTGCGTGTTTCCAATGACCCGATTATGAACGGCATGGTCGAGGGCCTCGGCGCTTCTCCGACGGTCGTGGCGTTTGGCGAGTTATATTCCGCTCTGCAGACCGGCGTTGTGGACGGCGCTGAACAGCCGATTGCAAACTATAAATCCAACGCGTTCCCGGAGGTTGCCAACAATCTGATCCTGGATGGACACACGCTCGGCGCAATTCAGGTCGTTATCACGGATGAAGCCTGGGATGGGTTGACTGAGAACCAGCAGAATGCGATCATGGAGGCCGGAAAGCTTGCCTCGGAGTATAACAGACAAATCTCTGAGGAGGCTGAAAACAAAGTGCTCGAGGAGTTAAAGGCAGCAGGCTGCAATGTGGTTGAGGTTACAGATAAGGCTCCGTGGCAGGAGGCTTGTAAGAAGGTTGTCGAGGATAACACTGCTTCGCAGGCAGAGCTGTATCAGAAAAT
Source organism: Lachnospiraceae bacterium (assembly GCA_022792295.1). GTDB lineage: Bacteria > Bacillota > Clostridia > Lachnospirales > Lachnospiraceae > CANQGL01. Next base: position 7,667 of record JAAWAR010000064.1, on the reverse strand, counting down.
CGTCGATATGCAGTAAGCTGTGTTCCATAAAAGCTTTAGACAGGCACAGGAGAAGCAAACCATCTTCTGTGCCTGCTTCTTACAAAAAGTCTGTTAAGATTCCGCTAAGCGAGTCAATCGTTTGGCCGGATCAGAAAGGAGAATCCCATGCCTGCGATTTTTAATACGATTGATAAGATCAAGCCCTTGTACGATATTGTATACAAAGCCACGCTGGTAATCTGTAAGCTGCTCCTGATTGCGGACATCCTGATCGCCTCGATGGCAGTCTGCGGGCGCTATATTCCATTTATTCCGGATCCGGCCTGGTCCGAGCAGGTGGTGCTCACTTTAATGTCCTATATGGCGGTGCTTTCCGCTGCTTTGGCGATCCGGCGCGGCGCGCATATCCGTATGACCGCGTTCGACCGTTTCCTTCCTAAAAACCTGCTGCGTTTTTTGGATATCCTTTCCGATGTCGCCGTCCTGATTCTGGCTGTTATCATGCTGGTACAGGGATGGGCCTATGCAAACACGATCGGCGCAAAGGGATTTTATGAGAGCATGCCCTGGCTGTCCAGATTTTGGATGTACTTCCCAGTTCCGTTAGCCGGAGGCGCGATGATCGTATTTGAGGTGGAGGCGCTTTACAACCACATCAAGGCATTTTTTGTAAAGGAGGTCGAGGCATAATATGGCAGTAAATACAATGGCAATCGCCGTTTTACTCGGCAGCTTTTTCATTATGATATTTTTACGTTTTCCGATCGCATATGCGGTAGGGCTGGCTTCGGTCCTCTGTCTGTTTTATCAGGGGCTTCCGCTTTCTACAATCTGTCAGCATATGGTTAAGGGCATCAGCTCCTTTTCCTTGATGGCGGTTCCGTTTTTTATTACGATGGGTGTCCTGATGGGCTCAGGCGGCATTTCCGAGAAGCTGATCGCGCTGGCAAATGCCTGTGTCGGCTGGATGCGCGGCGGTATGGCAATGGTTAACATCGTTGCCTCCTACTTTTTCGGCGGCATTTCCGGTTCTGCGTCTGCGGATACGGCTTCCCTTGGCTCAATTTTGATCCCTATGATGGTGGATCAGGGCTATGATGACGATTTCTCGACGGCTGTCACCATCACATCCTCATGTGAGGGGCTTTTAGTCCCTCCGAGCCATAACATGGTCATCTACGCAACAACCGCTGGCGGTATTTCTGTCGGCTCTCTGTTTTTGGCAGGCTATCTCCCGGGCGCGCTTTTGGCGGGCTCGCTGATGATCGGCTCTTATATCATTTCGCGCAAGAGAAATTACCCGAAAGGCGCTCCGTTCTCCATCAAGGACTTTTTAAAGCAGCTCGGCGTTTCCTTCTGGGCCCTGGCGGCGATCATCATTGTGGTAGTCGGCGTGGTCGGCGGCGTGTTTACGGCGACGGAATCTGCAGCTATCGCCGTCATTTACAGCTTAATCGTATCCGTTTTCATCTATAAGGGACTGACCTGGAAGGGCGTCTGGAATGCGCTGGAGGAGTGTGTGAATACACTGTCCATTGTCCTGATTTTGATTGCAACTTCGCAGGTATTCGGCTTTTGCCTGACAAGACTGCATGTCCCAGAGCTGGCGGCCAATGCAATCACAGGCCTCACAAGCAACCCCTATATTCTGGCACTTTTGCTGAACCTGATCCTCCTGGTTCTGGGCTGTATCATGGACATGGCTCCGATCATCCTGATTGCGACGCCGATCCTTTTGCCGATTGCAACTTCGATCGGTATCGATCCGATCCAGTTTGGTATCATGGTAATCTTAAACTGCGGTATCGGTCTTCTGACCCCGCCGGTTGGCGCCGTTTTGTTCATCGGCTCTGCCGTTTCCAAGGTGCCGATGGAGCGTGTCGTGAAGGCGACGCTGCCATTTTATCTGTGCATGATTGTCGCTCTGCTTTTGATTACCTTTATTCCGGGCATCAGTCTTCTTTTGCCGAGTCTGCTCGGATAGGCATATAATAGCAGGCAGCCGCCATGACGGATCCAGATGTTACGGTTTACTGGCCTGCCAGCAAACCATAACGTTTGAATCATATATTGCGTCATGGCCTGCTGCCATTTTCTGCGAGGAGGAATTTAAAAATGAAAGCGTTTATGGATAAGGATTTTCTTTTAAACACGGAGACTGCAAAAAAGCTGTACCAGGAGTTTGCCGATATGAATCGGATTCCGATTCTTGACTACCACTGCCATATCAACCCGCAGGAGATCTATGAGGACAGGCAGTTTGACAACATCGCGCAGGTATGGCTTGGCGGGGATCACTATAAATGGCGTCAAATGCGTGCGAATGGTATAGAGGAGGCCTATATCACCGGGGATGCCCCTGACCGGGAAAAATTCCAAAAATGGGCGGAAACGATGCCGAAGCTGATCGGCAACCCGTTATATCACTGGTCCCATATGGAACTGCGGTTTTATTTCGGCTATGAGGGGAATTTAAACGGCGGCACGGCCGAGGAGGTATGGAATCTCTGCAATGAGAAGTTAAGAAGCCCGGGGCTTTCGGTTCGGAATATTATCAAAAAATCTAACGTACGCCTGATCTGCACGACCGATGATCCGATAGACTCTCTTGAATGGCACCAAAAGATTAAGGCAGATAAGAGCTTTGATGTTCAGGTACTTCCGGCATGGCGCCCGGATAAAGCCATAAACATCGAAAAGCCGGATTTTGCCGCGTATCTGGATAAGCTTTCGGCTGCCTCCGGTATACAGGTGGCGGATCTTGCTACGCTTAAAGAGGCGATTTCAAGACGGATGGATTATTTCGCGGAGAATGGCTGCAGTGTTTCCGACCATGGTGTCGAGTATGTGATGTATGCGCCGGCTGACGATGCTGTAATTGATGGAATTCTCAAAAAGAAACTGGCGGGCGGGAGCGTAAGCCCAGAGGAAGTCAGACAATATAAGACAGCCTGCATGCTGTTTCTTGCGAGACAGTATCATGCGCGCGGCTGGGTGATGCAGATTCACTATGGCTGCAAGCGTGACAATAATGCCTACATGTATAAGAAGATCGGTCCGGATACCGGCTACGACTGCATCAACAATTATGCGCCATCGGCGGAGCTGGCGGATTTCTTAAATGCGCTTTCGATGAAGGATGAGATTCCGAAAATGGTGATCTACTCTCTGAACCCGAATGACGACGAGACCATCGGGACGATCATCGGCTGCTTCCAGGACGGCGGTGTAAAAAATAAGATCCAGCAAGGGTCTGCCTGGTGGTTCAATGACCATTATATCGGCATGAATAAGCAGATGAAGTCGTTGGCAAATCTGTCCTGCCTGGGGAACTTCATCGGCATGCTGACGGATTCCAGGTCCTTCCTTTCCTATACAAGACATGACTATTTTCGTCGGATTGTCTGCCAGATGATCGGCGAATGGGTCGAAAACGGAGAATATCCGAACGATGAAAAGCTTTTGAGTGAGATCGTCAAGGGCATTTCCTTTAACAATGCGGTTGAATATTTCGGATTTAAACTGGAGACCGTGTAATCCATGGAGTTCAGATACCGGTATAGTCTGCGTGCTTTTGATTTGTGGCAGCTTTCCATGTATTATGCATATGCATCGTTTTTAGCGGTCATCAATGTGGTCTGCACGGTTTCGGCTTTTGCACTGATCGTTTCCTGTTGGAACGGCGCGGGATTTTTATTTCGCGCCGTGATGGTCGTGTTTGCATCCCTTTTTACGGTGATCCAGCCGCTTGTGATCTATGGCAGGGCCAAAAAGCGGTTGGCGGCGGCCGGGAACAGGGAGATTGAGCTTTTGTTTGACGAGGCGGGCCTTACGGTCACGGCAGACGGGAGAACCCAGCGGACCGGCTGGGGCCAAATCAGGCAGGTGGCGGTGCGACCTACGTTAATTGTCGTCTATGCGGATAGCCGTCATGGCTATATTCTGCCGAACCGGGTGCTTTTAAAGACGCGGAAAGATTTTCTGGATTATTTAAACAAAAAGAGAGGCGAAAGATGAGCTATCTGGTTTGTATTCCGGCGCCGGAGCTGGTGAGCCGGGAGAACTGTGAAAAAATACATAATATCCTCGCACGTATGTCGGATCGATATCGGCTGAATATTGTCCCGGAGCCGGTGAAGATGCGCCAGGGAAAGTATCCGGATTATTACAGGAAATATCGGATTTATAAGGAGCTGAAGGAGCAGGGCGGCAACGCCGAGCCCTACCTTGCCGTGGATGAGGAGAGTATGCTGTTAAGTGTATGCCGGAATGCGGATGAGGAGGCTCTTATAAAGGGCTGCACCTACGCATATCAGTATCCGGCCAATAAGGTGATCAAAGTATTCCGCGAGGAAAAGAGGGACAAAAGGCGGCCGCAAAGGAGTGAATGATGGGATTTCTGGATAAGTTTGTCAAAAAGAAGGAACGGCCCCAGAGTGACGAGGTTTCGCCGGGCGGTTCAGAGATCTACCGCTATGCCGAGCCGGAGGATACAGGACTTCATATGCCGGAGCGGTATGGGCAGTATGCCGAGGAAGTTAACGCATATTTTGCGGCATTGTTTCCGGGGCGGAGCACCTATGTGTTTCATGAGCTTGTCTCCGACTATGTCCATCTTGATGTAAATATTATGGAGCCCACGGAGGATGAACCTTATTATATATTGTATACGACCGGCATGAGTGATGAGCCGATGACGCTTCCGGAGGAGCTGTCTGAGCATAGGGAGCTTTTGTACGCGGAGCTTTTCTGGTTTCTGCCGTCAAGCTGGAATCCGGGCAGGCCGGGACAGGCGGGGACGGAAATGCTGGAGAGTGAATATTGGCCGATCCGCCTTTTAAAATTCCTGGCCCGGTTCCCGCATACGTATCATACCTGGCTCGCCTATGGACACACGGTTCCCAACGGGCCGGAGTATGCACCGCTCTGTGAGGGGACCATGCTTGGCGGGGTGGCAATCACGCAGTTTAGAGGGAACCTGGGCGGTTTTACGACGTCGGATGAGGAAAGAATGAATCTTTTGATGCCGATTCCGGCCTATAAGGAGGAAATCGAATTCAAGCTGCAGTATGGTATGGAGGAGCTTGATAAGCGCTTTAACGAGGGCGGCCTGCCGATGGTGATCGATCTGCAGCGGAGAAATTTTTGTGAGGATTTTATGGATACCGCAAAGTAGAGCTGTATAAGACAGAACTGTTTTGGAAAAAATAGGGATGAAAACTCAGGTTAAAGCAAGGAGGAAGACCGATGGAATTAAAGGGAAGTAAGACCGAACAGAATCTGGTGGCGGCCTTTGCGGGAGAATCGCAGGCGAGAAACAAGTATACGTATTTTGCCAGCGCTGCTAAAAAAGAGGGCTATGAGCAGATCGCGGCGATTTTTCAGGAGACGGCTGACAATGAGAAGGAGCATGCGAAGATGTGGTTCAAGGAGCTGAAGCTCCTGGGAAATACCGCTGAGAATCTGAAGGCGGCTGCTGCGGGCGAGAATTATGAATGGACCGACATGTATCAGACATTTGCAAAGGAAGCCGAGCAGGAAGGCTTTACAGACCTCGCTAGGAAATTTCGGATGGTGGCCGAGATCGAAAAGAGCCATGAGGAACGGTATCTGAAGCTTTTGAATAATGTCACGATGCAGAAAGTATTCGAGAAGACGGAGGAGACCATGTGGGTGTGCCGCAACTGCGGACATCTGGTTGTCGGGAAAAAAGCGCCGGCCGTGTGTGCGGTGTGCGCGCATCCGCAGAGTTATTTTGAAGTAAAGGCGGAAAATTATTAAGAGAAGATGGAGCCGTAAGGTTACTTACGGCTCCTTTTTGGCGTTACTTTCATATGCTGGAATTTAACGCAGAAATTAAACTGAATGACATAATACCAGGGTTAAAAGGTCAGAAATCCGGCGCAGGCCTGCCTGCATGAGGATTTTTGACCTTTTAATCTGCAAAGACACCGAAAAGCAGCCGTTTTTTGCAGAAAAAAGGAGTGAATTTGAGGTGTTTTAGAATTGTGAGAGTACAAAGTGCGGGATCATCCATGAATGATAGGGGCCAAAATCCGTTAAGGTCCCAACATCATGATATGCATCCATAAATCTTACCCTCAGTGAACAAGATGTCCGAGGCCTGTAAAGGTATAGCCGGAACAATCAAACCTATTTTACCGGCATTGTTAAGAAAGAGTGTTGTAGACAGATCACGTGACTTTTTTTAGTGCGGGAGGATATAAGTGGGTGAGGACTAGGCGGTTGCGCGGACAGAATAAATGTGGTATCATACCCTCAGTGAACAAGGGGACACACGCCCCAAGGGCCGTCTGGATATTTCGGGGGAGATGCTGCGATAGAGGGAATCGGATGAGAAAATTCAACGGTTTGGCTGTCCGGATGACGATGTGTTCCAGGCTCTTAAGCAGGAGACGTACGCCATAAAATAAACGGCCGCCACACAAAATACCTGAATAGCTGCCGAAAAAAAGATAACGATTGGCATTTTAAGGGAAATGTGTTATACTATACAGAGTTCAACATAAAAATTTCATGCACACAGGAGCGCGGGGATTTCCATGAAAATGAAACGGGTTTTTCTGAAATTAAGCGGTGAGGCACTGGCCGGGAATAAAAAGACCGGCTTTGATGAAGGGGTCGTGACGGAGGTGGCAAGGCAGGTCAAGCTGTCCGTGGATGCAGGCGTTGAGGTCGGTATCGTAATCGGCGGCGGTAATTTCTGGCGCGGGCGTACAAGTGAAGCGATCGACCGGACCAAGGCTGATCAGATCGGTATGCTGGCGACGGTTATGAACTGTATTTACGTTTCGGAGATATTCCGGAATGTCGGTATGATGACGCAGATTTTGACTCCGTTTGAGTGCGGTTCCATGACGAAACTTTTCTCAAAGGACCGGGCCAACAAATATTTTAAGCATGGAATGGTTGTCTTCTTTGCGGGCGGGATTGGCCATCCATATTTTTCCACGGATACGACGATCACGCTGCGGGCCATCGAGATGGATGCCGACTGTGTTTTGCTTGCCAAAGCGGTTGACGGCGTCTATGACAGCGATCCGCGGCTCAATCCAAACGCAAAAAAATATGACCGCCTTTCCATCCAGGAGGTCATTGACAAAAAGCTGGCAGTCGTTGATCTGACTGCTTCGATTATGTGCATGGAGCACAAAATGCCGATGGCTGTGTTTTCGTTAAACGAGGAGAATGGCATCGCAAACGCAATGAAGGGAAACATAAACGGCACGATCGTTACGGCCGGATAACAGGAGGATTAGAAAATGAAGGAAGAACTGAAGGTATACGAGGACAAGATGGAAAAGACCATCGATTCGCTGCTTAATGACTATGCTTCCATCCGCGCGGGACGCGCCAATCCGCATGTCCTGGACAAGATCAAGGTGGATTATTACGGGACGCCGACGCCAATCCAGCAGGTTGGCAATATCTCTGTGCCCGAGGCCCGAATGATTGTGATCCAGCCCTGGGAAAAAAGCCTGATCCGCCCGATCGAAAAAGCGATTCAGACCTCCGATCTGGGGATCCATCCCAATAACGACGGTAGCGTGATCCGTCTTGTATTCCCGGAACTTACCGAGGAGCGCCGCAAGGAGCTGGCCAAGGATGTAAAAAAGAAAGGCGAGGGCGCGAAGGTTGCGATCCGAAATATCCGCCGTGATGCT
>JAAWAR010000063.1 GCA_022792295.1 Lachnospiraceae bacterium | reverse complement strand
TTCAATTCAGATTCCAGTTTCCGCACCTTCTCATAGATTGCTGCAGCTTTACCGGTATAAGTGATTGCCTTTCTTACCCCTCTTGGCATTTAGGATAGACCTCCTTCATAAAAATTAAAATGAGTATAAAATAAATGATTAAAAATTTAGCTGATTATTTACTAAATTATTCAAATTTATAATACACAAAAGGATAAGAATTGTAAAGAGGGGAATAAGGAAATTTGGTGTTATTTAATTTAATAAAATGGCGATTTAATAAATTTGAATGATGGTGTAAGCCGTTATCTGATTGATAAAGGAAAATATGGAATGTGATTCTGTGCCCGGCAATTTTTCGTGTACTGCAATTATATATTGACCGCTTGGAGCTATGACAGTCTTAGTCCCACGAATATTTTGATTCGCGACTGTTGTTACAGATTCGGCTCTTGGCCCATACTCTGTTTTGCGTGCCATGAAATCTTTTAACATAGTAAGTTTGCCCGCTGCATGATTGATTTCATAAAGTCGTAATGCAGCCTTGTCTGACAAGCAACTCCCTTGCAGCTTACGTGCAACATCTTCTGTCGCGCTGTTGCGATATGCATCCAAATTTCCCCAGTCCTCCGTATTCGGGAAAAGACGCATTCCATACTGACCGTCCGGGCTGATTGCGGAAATATTACGCACTTCGAATGTATTAAGATTAAACGCACTTGGGTCAGGCTCCTTGCCGGTCTATTTGCCAGATGTATCTCTTTTCTCTATGGTAATTGCCCCATTGGGATAAAAGGGCAAGGTCTATGGCGCTGTGTTTTCTTGTTCAGCCCGAAAAGATATTGTACCGCCTTCAGATCTGGAAACCCACGCAGTGAGATATGTTTCTGTGCTGTAATCCGCGAATGAAAGTTTTTTCCTAAATCGCCATTTATATAGTATGCTTTTCTGGTATTTTGTACGAATTTGCTATATCCGGCTCCCGGGCATTGATAACAGATAGCCGAGTCCCTGCCGGTATAGGTATTTGGATGCCCGAGAATAAATGATAGACTGATTTTTAGCAGATTTCAGGGAATACACGTTCATCCTTGCTCAAATAAACTGTCTGCCCTTCATCACGATAAAGCGTTTTGTAGCCAATGAGAACAGCAGCTTCCCGGCCATCTCGTGTATATAAATGAATATCGCCCCAGATAGTTGGCTTATTCTTTTTAAAGACAATTTGCAGGATATGATTTGTAATCGAGCGAATGGATACGATTTCATAACGAGTTTTTAAATGGTTTATACTTATTTTTTCCATAGATTCTCCTTTTAAAAAATAGTTGAAGGATTCTTACGAGGGCGGCCCAAAGGGAATAGAGAAAGAAGCATATGTACGTATACAAATAGTGATTTACAGTGGAAGCTGCTATACCAAAATTATAAAGCGGACGAATATCCTGTTGCTGCGGCGCTGCGGAGTGAGGGCGGTGCAGTATCTTTTCGGGCGACCCATGAGGATGGGTCGCTACAAGCGTTGGTATATTATCCAGACGGCAGAATCAATCTCGAAAAAAAAGATGCCGCCGGGAAATGGTTTGTCAGTCCGCTTGCTTATGCCGGTTTTACCCAATCATCTTATGATCTTGGCAAACATATAACATATAACTGCACAAAATCAATCACCGAGATTACCGATTTTAATGATGCACGTACATTTGGCAGCTACCGCTCCTCTCTGGTTGCACAAATACAGTCTATTGCTAACCGTCCATCAGATTTAACGGTCAACGGACATGTGCGGTTGGATGTCATGGCTCTGTCTGAGGGGGCCTCTTATATCCTGCAGCGCCTCTATTTTATGTCTACAGGCGGAGATTTTAGGATTTATCACCGCGTATATCTAACTTCGTGGGGAGCGTGGGAACGGGAGGTGCAGCATAATGAGTTATCAACTATTGCAGCAGATGCCAAACCATATTTTATAAATCCGCCTTCGGAAGGCGCATGGATTAGAAAATGTGCAAATGCTGTTTCGCTGAATTTTTCTGGAGCCTCGACAATGGCCTTTGCGGAAAATACAAGTACCGTAATTGCCAATCTTCCAGCGGCTTACAGGCCCCAATACGCATCATACGGATTTGTTAAAATATGGCCCATAAGAAACGCAAGCGGCGAAATAACAGAACAGCCATATGATCTGATAATGGTAGCCCGTCCGGATGGAAAAATAACAGCAGAGAATCGTTTTGGGAGAGCGATTTCTGGACAATCCAGATATATATTAGGCAACATTACATACTTAACCGCTTAATCCGGATTGATCGTGCAAATCGCTGTTGCCCTTTCCAACGCCGCGCTCCGTTAAGATTTCATTACAGGCTTGCTCATCACCGTGAAGGAATTGCATTCCCAATCTGTGAGTGCCGCACTTTGCCGCAATAACCCGATATTAGTAGCGGTTCCATCCCACCATACCCATATTGCTCCATACGCAGTGCCCTGCGGCGCTCCCAAAGCTTCCCGGCTTGAAAGTATCATGATATGACCTAGATATTGTGTTGAGGCAGCCGTAGGAGCAGAAGCGGGGGTTAGGTTCCACAGATTTTGGTTTATCTGCGCGAATGGATAAAAATACGTATTATCCTGATACCATGCATGATGTGTGAGAGACTGCATATTTGAATTAAAGCAGGCTCTCACAAAAATCATATACGGGGAGTAATAGGTTGACACATAGGTTCCCGCTCCGGCCCCAGCCAGGCGAGTCCAAGTAGCATACTGCCAGTTTAAATCTGCTTTAAAAATATTTTCCCTCCACGGTTTCCAGGCAGTGCTCACTTTATTACGCCAGTACTCCTCGGACGTAGAGCTATTTCCTACAATTTTTTGCTTAATAAAATTTTCAGTGGAGCCTCCTGTAACTCTTTCGACATGCAAAACAAATCCGGCAGAAGTAAAGGGACAGTTTTTCAGAGTCTTTGCTATTTCCGTGCTATTGCACAAATAATTTCCCGGAGTTACATAATCATTGAGATCGGCACCTTCTGGAATCTGTACGGCAGCATCGAGAGAGTATGAATTGCCTCCATGTGTCCACGCCTCCCACCGCGTGTCTGAGCGAGGACGGAACGCAGTTTGCCCCGAAACACCATATCTCGTTACCCTTTGGATTTTTTGTACAGATGGGCTTAACGAACCAAATACCTCGACGATCGCGGCATTCTGAAATGGAGCATTTTGAGGCACACTGCTTGTTGGATAATAGTAGACGCCGTTAGTAAATAAATCGTCCAAGTCATCAGCAGATGTAAGCATACGCACATAGCCTAATTTTGCAGCTAAATCACTATTTAAAGAATTAACAGAATCCAACAAAAATTTCCCCTGAGAAGCGGCAAGGGGCAAATCTGCGTTGTCGGTTACGCAATTATTAACGAGCATTCCTAATGTGCAGCAGCCTTTGCAGAATGCTTTAATATTTTGAAACAATGTCCCTAATTTCGTATTGCTTTTAATTTCTGCGAGGGCCGCCGCCGCATCCGGGACAGCTGCATCGCCGGTATAATCTTCAAATTCAGGAGCAAGGGCCGCATCAATAATTTCAGAATTTTGGTTCCAATCTTCTAAAGAAAACAGATCATTGACCTCTGGTTTGTTTAGATTATAGTTGGTAGTTTGTTTCATAATAGTATGTATCCTTTCCATTAAACGAAAAAGGGTGCGGAGATTTTCGCTGCACCGTATTCGTTTAAATTATTACAATTATATTTTGATTTGCGGACAGCTCTGCTGCGAAACAACAGGGCATTTGGCACTTAATTCATGCTTAATCATAACCGTGCGGAGTTCATCGTATGTGAATTGCTCCAGGGCCGCATAAGGAAACACGAGATCTCTGTATCTGGCGCGATAAACCAGTACGTATACGGGGATAAGGCTGCCTTCCATGCCTGCAAAGCGGGCGATCCCTTCCGCATAGTCGTCATTCAACAGGGAATTGGTTACATAGGTGGTTCCGTCTAATTCAATGAATTTTAATAAATCGCCGGTCTCTATACGCGTGTCGGCGAGAACCGGATACCGTTCCATTGCAGCCTTTACTTTGAAATTGCTTATAATTCCGTTCGCTCTTATTGGCATATTATTCCTCCTCCCGCGTGGGACTTAAGGCACCCTCAACGGGACTTCTGTAATTCTCGATCAGAATCGTTTCAATGGTAATCGGCTGATAAGGGGAATAGACCGCTTTTATGCATAGATACCCGTTGCCCTGTGTGTATCTTAAATCACATTCAGCAGCCAGATCCAGGCTTTCCGGATCATAATAAATGTCAATGACGCTGTCTTCGTTGATGGATTCGGATCGGAGATACACCATGTTATTCACCCACAGATCTGCCGGAATGGTAATATTGCGGATGGATTTGCGAAGGGCCCATTCCTGCGCTTTGGAAGCAATTTGTTTGGAACTCCACGTTGAAGTAAAGGATTCCGTCAAATCATCGATCCCGATCGCATGCTGCACGTTTTGTACCGCATCCCATGCGGCAGCCGTGGCTTCCTCCGCATTGGAAATGGCAGCGGAGGTATTTGCCTGCCGTTTGGCTTCCTGCTGCTGCCGGAGCGTCTCATTCGAGGAGGCAGCAGCTTCCAGCTCCTGCATGGCTCCATGCAGGTCCTCCCGCAGATCTTCATTGGCGATGCGTTCGCCCTCATTTGCCTGGCGGAGAGCCTCATTTTGTGTCCATGTTTCTTCCAGATTTGTCATGGCGGCAGTTTGCTCGAGGGCAGCCTGCGTCGCCGTTTCCGCATTAGAAACAGCCGCGGCCGTATCGGTCTGTCGTTCCTGCTCCTGCCGGACGCGGACAGCTTCTGCGGCCGCAAAGGATTCGGCCTGGCTGATCCGGTTTGTTTCTGCCAGCTGCCGTAAGCGTTCCGCTTCGATTCTTGCCGTTTCGTTTTCCATGCGGACAGTCTCACCTGCCTGTGCGGTGGTGAGAAAATCGGACACATCTGTGATGAGTTCTTTTGCCTCTGCGGACAGAGCGGAATATTCCGTCTGGTATGAAGTAATGTCCTGATTGACCTGGACGATCATGGAATGGATCTGCGCCAGATTGGCCTGACTCTCCTGGACCAGGTCCGGGATTCCCAACGCCTGGAGGATCAGATTGTTGAGAAATTCCACCTCACTGGATTTCACCAGCCTGTCATGGTTTAAAAGGGTTTTGCTGATCGTGATCCGGAAGGTAAAGGTCGTGATAACGGTGTCATGATCTTGATCGCGGTTATCGTAGATCCTTATCTCGCAATCCACATCCCCTGCCCGTGAAAGCATGCTCTCCGTAAATGTCAGATAGGGATAGCCGTCCGCCTCAAACGGACAGGAAGTGTTTGAGTAATTTTCGCCGTTCAAATACATCGAAAAAACAATGTATTCAGTTCCCTTGTACGGAATCGGCTGATTGGAATCCGTGATGATCAGACGCCGTTTCCGCGAATTGTGATCGTACTGCTTTGCCTGCAGATAACGAAACGATTGTTTATGGGCTATGTCGATTACAAAATCTTCACATGTAACAGCCATAACATTCACCTCCATAGAAAGGAGCCGAAGCTTTGTCCTGCAGCAACGGCTCAAGTTTAACGTGTATATTCAGTTCTGTAACTGTTCGGCAGGTCTGCGCATTTACTGTGCTGACCGTAAGACAGACTTGGCCAGAGGGCAAAAATCCCTCTGCACTCTGTTTCGATCCGCCCTGAACAAGCGCCACCGGCGCTTAGGACTGCCGCAGGCAATCTTCAATGGACTTTTGCTCGTAACTGTGAGGGTACTGAACAGTTACTCAGTTTTTTAAGAGCCTCTCGATTTGGATCGTTTGATCGAGTGAGACGGACAGATCCGAATCGAAAAGCGCAGCAGCGTCAATCCGATACGGTTCCAGCTCACAGTCCGTATGAAACAGCTCCTCCATTTTGTCGGAGAAACGCTTTGCATATGCATCCGTGGATTCTTTTAGATGAAATTTGACATCGCCGTTTTCCAGGATCTCAAAATAGTTTCCCGATTCATCCGGAAACAGATACTCCTGATACAGCTTTTCCCTTTCTGCGAAAATAAAAGAGTAGGAATCTTCAAAAATTTTCAGATTCCTGGAAATCCAGTAGTTTACTTTAAATGCGCTGCTTTTTATCTGCCGTAGGGCACTGTAAACGTGAAAGACCTCATTTAAGGTGAATTTCATAGGATCGCTTATTCCTCCTGTAAAGAATTTTCCAAATCATTTACTTGTTCTTTCAATTCACGAATTTGACTCCAAATCTGTTGAATGCCATAGTCTTCATTGCACCAGATATAGTCCAGTGCTTCATATAAGGTTTGGCTTCCCCAACATTGTGTATCTGACAGAGAAATATCCGCCGTTCCGTAAACAAAAAGATTTTTGATTCTTACGTTGCCCGTCTGCGATACGACAAAGTCGTATTCCTCGTCATAGGAGTTTTTCCCCGGATAATAATTGGCCCATAAAGAAACCTTTTGGGATTTGTCTCCTATAATTTCCGGGCTCATGCCAGTCCATTCATCCTCGCTCTCGAAGATATACCGGTTAACGTATTTTGCAACCTTAAAATTACCTATGTGCAGCTCCTCAGGGGTGGCATATAACATATAAGCACTGTCATCGGATACGTCCCAGTTTTTCCCGGCGTGAATTTCCGAGCCGGTTATGCTGCCGCCGGTAATTGTACTGCCTTGGATCGTGCCGCCGTCGATCAATCCATAGAAGGTGCCGCTTCTCGCCGTCAGATTTCCCTTGTCGTCAACGATAAATTGATTTTTAATATTCAGGGATCCGCCGGTAATTGTGCTCCCGTTGATCGCAGAGGCGCTGATCGTTCCGGAGAAAACCCCGCGGCTGGCTGTCAAAACGCCCTTGCTCGTGACGGAGAATGCATCGCCGATCGTCAGTGTCCCTCCGGTGATTTCTACGTTCGAGGCATGGATTTTACCGGCATGGTTTACCCAGAAGGGAGCCAGATTAGGACTGACATTTCCCGCCCAGAATGCTTTTGCGCCGGGAGCCGTATCGGATGACATGCCTACCTTGCCGGAGGTGAGAGTCTTTTCAGAAATCACATAGGAAGCGATGTGCCCGGAGACCGACTCAATATCGCCCTCGAATTTCAATTTTTTCTGGTTGGCATCGACATAAAGAAGTTTTTTCTTGTCGATCGAGACGGAGAAAATTTCAGAGGGGGTATTGGGATTGATCCTGACCTGAAAGGAACCGTTTTTTGCCAGCATGCCGTCCTTGGTGATCGAGTAATTTCCGGAAGAATTTACCACATAGAGCTGTTCGGAAAGTGTAATGACAGAACACAGCATTTGCGCATTCAGCCCGTAAAACGAATCGTTTCCTACTTTGATATGTCCCAGGGCCAGAGAAACGTGGTTCCAGTTATCCAGGGTCATCGCCAGCTGAGAGTTGGTAAGCCACATTTGGCAGGGATCGTATATTTTCTCATCTGCCCGCCAGCTTCGGAGCATAAGGCCCGTCTCATCCAAGATCCATTCCTGGGCGGCGGAGCTTTGCAGCTGCCTCAAAGAAGCATCCAATACAGAGTTTTGATATTTCGTGAAGTCCACCGATTTTTGAGCGGCATCTTTCCACGCACCCGATGCAAAGGCGATCTGAGAGGCCGTACTTTGGGCCTGGTCTTTTGTTTCCTTTAAAATATTCCAGGAATCCTCCAAGGAATTTCGGTTGCTGAAGGTCACTTTGAAATCGGCAGGATTGTCCCAGTTCACGTGCATTTTTAAGAGCCTTACGTCGGATTGGATATCTTGGTCTTCGAGACGGATATGGAGGATATTAAACAGTTCCAGGCAATCCGTAAAGCGCTTGTAGTCATAATCGACGGTAAAATTGATCAGGTCGATCTCAGATTCTATTTTGGGAAAGCAGACTTTTTGCAATTCCTTTCTGGCGTGCTCGAGGAGAGCAGCCTGCATCTCAAGAATTTCGTCCTCTGTCATGACGGTAGTGACCACAAAGGAATCATCCGTCAGAGTGTCTTCCCTTATGTAGGCGTTTAATTCTTTATACAGGCTGTCTCCTAAAAACTCGTCAAGCCGTACGACCAGGGCCTGAACCTGGTTTAGGCGGGAAGCGATCTGGGCCTCCTTTTGGCGGATCTGGTCTTTACGGACGGCGATCTCGTTTTCAACCGCCTGGTGGATGCGTGAATTTTGTGAAAAGAGAGCCAGGTCGTTTTCGTTCGTGTACAGAGACATGTTTGTCTTATACAGCTTCTCCTGGGCAAGCAGCTCGTTTAAGCCGTATTGGGTCCAGTCGGTGCTGCCAGGCGTATCCGGCCCGTGACTTTTTAAATGATTTAATTCTACATACAAATTGCTCAACTCTGTCAATTTTTGCCGGTACGCAGCCTCATTCTGTCCGCAGGCTTCCCTGTAACGGATTAATTCTTTCTGCAGTGTGCCGCTCATCATATGCCAGTAATAAGAGAAATCAAAAATCTGATTGGAGCCGGCTATATTGACGTCGATAATGTCCAGAGGCGTATTCGTCCTGGCGTCATTGCCGCCAACGACTGTTAAGACGGTTTTCACGTCCCGATCCGATGCGTTTTGCGAGATCGCTTTGATAAAATTGCGGTAGTTCAGAACGATACCCGTATCCCTTCCGAGCCGCTCAAGCGTATAAGCGCTGATACTTTTATCAGAAGAATCAAAAAGAAAGATACAGTCAAATGCTTCGGAAACGTCGCCTGTCAGGAAGGAATAAGTGTCAATGCTGTCAGCCTGAAAGCTCCGGTATTCCTGTGAAATAGCCGGATCGACATACTTGATCCACCAGTCCGGATTTTTTTGAACCGCGATGTGCAGAATGGAATGTTCTGTGTCCGCTTTATTATATAAACTATACAGGTCGAGTCCGCCTTGGTCATCGGTTTCCACGCCGAGAGAGCCAAAGGAAGTAAGATATTTGTGGGACAATTCATACTCCAGAGAGGTATAGGTTAATTCTTTGTATTCATTTATGCCTTTGTTTACAACACGCATTTCACTGATGATGAACCAGCCGACCCCATAAAGCAGGAGGTAGCGCCCGACTTCTATGTCGTGATAAAAGGGGGTTTCCTCCCCGTTTTCGCAGCGATTGACCTTGAACGTCCCCTTATCCATGGAATTGGCGTAGAAGTCCGTTTGGAGCTCCCTGGATAAAATGGTGCCGACAATATGCTTTTGCGGTGTGCCGAGGTAGGTGATCGGGCGGCTTAAATTTTTATAATAGTTATAACTAAAAGCTGACATTAAGAGATACCGACCTTTCTGTATTCCCGATACTGGAGCTTCATTTCACAGGGTAAATTACATTGAATCGTGTTGCGGCCGTCAATCAGGTACAGCCATTCCTTATTGGTGTCATTGTAAATGGAGGCGTCATGAAGACGGTCCGAGGATTCGATAAGAGGATAGGCGCCTTTGATATGAATCGTTTCTCCGGCTTTTATATGATTAACCGTGAAAGGGTGCATGCCGGTCCGCGCATCGGTGCGGTTCGCAATGACATAGCTTCCGCTCTGCAGGGCAGTGAAGGTGAGATCGGGATAAATAGGCAGATCCTCATCATGATCTACATAGAAATGGATGGAATCATTTTCCGTAAATGTGTGCGACTGGATTCTT
Organism: Lachnospiraceae bacterium; assembly: GCA_022792295.1. Lineage (GTDB taxonomy): Bacteria > Bacillota > Clostridia > Lachnospirales > Lachnospiraceae > CANQGL01. The sequence continues at coordinate 6,401 of JAAWAR010000063.1, read as the reverse complement.
ATATTGGAGAAGCCAAACGGGGCATTGGTCGTAACGGTAAATTCCATTCCGTACACCTCCGAGATAAAGATCGTTTGGGGATTGCTTAGATTGGCATAAAACCATGTATCCGCGTATCTTTTATCATAGATCGTGAACAGCTTATATCTGCCTTTTCTACAGAGCCATTTTTTTAAGGCGCGCTCCTGGTATGGCTCAATCGGGGAAAAGTCCCGATTGGCTATCTGTATGGTAAAGGAAAGGGGCTCTGTATATGGCTGTGCAAGAATATGATAAACATCTCCCAAAACCGATTTTTCTGTTTCCAGACCTGTTATCTGTGCAGGTGCGGTCATAGACCTTGCCGGTTCAAAGGATACACATGTAATGCCGTATTCATCGCAGGAAATTCCGTCAAAAATAAAGGTTTCAAACATTTTTGTCACCAGCTTTCTTTTTGTTGGATTCAAATAAGGAAACTCATGTAAAAACAGAGGGGGATTCTGTTTTTACATGAGTTTTTATAGGGAGGGTGCAAGCTGCGGTTTCAAGTGAAATCGCAGCGGCCGCCCGGTTATCTGAGGTGATACCGAATCGACTTTTCAATCAGCGCCGGCATAGTATCTACCTGGTGTCTGATTAAAGCTTCGATTTCAGAGCGCGACAGGCCGGTGCCGTCGATCTGGATCAACGGAGAGTGGATCGCCAGGCTTGCCCTGCTTCGTGCCGGAAAATTGTGCGAAATATCTGCAATTCCCGTCTGATACGGTGACACTTGTACCAGGTCATGCAGCCGTTCCACTTCGCCCGCATTGAAGACATGATCGCCCGAATCAAGCTGCCGCAGGGCTCCCTCCTTCGTGATGATCACTTCGGAGCCAAGCCCTTCCTCGTCCGTGAGCGCGCGCCGGGGAAGTGCATGCCGTGTCCCATGCTTGTAGACCACATCGTAATCCAGTTTTTCGATTTCTTCCCGGCTTAGTATCCCATCGGAATCATGATATTCCCCCTTTTCATTCACATAATAGTAGCCTTCGCCGCTTCTTGCCTCTATGGCTGCGTTTCGCGCCATGGTTCCGTCCGCCGTGAGATAGTACCAGGCCCCGTCTTTCCCTTTTCTCCAGCTCGACCGCACCATCTGGCCGTTTGCCGGCTCAAAGTAGCTCCATTCCCCCTGCGAGTCGTCCCAGCCGGTTATCATATAGCCCGCATCGTCAAACCCGTAGATCTTGCCGTTGATCTTATAGTATCCGCCGGATACATAATCCTCCTGGGATCTTCCGTACCACCAGCGCTTTTTGTCGGCCGCCTCTTTCCAGCTCCCCTGACTGGTTACGTCTTCATAGGAAGTCCCATAGGGGCCACGTCCACCGGTCAGGGAGCCTATCTCGGACATGTCCTCTCCCAAAGCGGGCAGATTCTCAAATGCGCTCCAGTCAATCGACTCGAGATCATATTGGATCTGCGACACCATGTCCGTAAATACCTCCGTGAAGGACTGTGCCGCTTCGGCGGCGGAGGTGAAGGGGGTAAGCAGATCGTTTGTCAGCTCCATGTTGTAGGCATCGGCATATGCGCCCAGGGTCGCGTATACGGTTGCATACTGGTTCTGCACCTGGCCCAGATAGGTTTGCAGCAGAGCCTGCTGCTTGGTGAGGTCGGTCCGAAGATCTTCCACCTCTTTCCGTTTGGCCTCCTCATAAGCCGCTCCCTGTTCGTCCAGGGCCTCCTTTTGCTGGTCAACCGAATATGTGTGCTGATAATCGGCAAGCTCCTGTCTGGCCTCCGAGAGCTCCTGCTCAAGCTGGAGCCGTTTGGCACGGCTTGCATGGTCCGTCGCAAGGGAGAGCGTAGCAATCTGTTTTTCAAGAGCAGCAACATTCTGATTGAAGCCGGTAATCTTTTTCTGGTATTCATACAATTCTTCTTCGGCCTCCAACGCCTCCTTTTTTGCGTCGATCAGCTCGTTCATCGCAGCGACTTCTTCCTCAATGGCTTGTTCCTTCAGATCCACGATCGCGTCCATGGCGTCTTTTGCTGCCATGGCGGCCTTCCTCTGTGCAGACTGGTATTCATAGATCCGGCCGTTGAACTCATCCTGCGTGATGTCACCGTTTTCCAGGGAGGCTTCCAGTGCCATGATCGCATTGGCATATTCGGCCGCCTGCTTTTTTGCGTTAAGGAGCTGCTGTCCATAAAGGGCGGCTTTGGCCAGGCCCTTGTCTGTCAGCATGCCGTCGTTGGTGAGCCCTTCCTCACCTAAGAGGGAGCTTATGTCGGACAGCTCTGAGTCGTAGGCCTCGAGCTTTTGGATCAGGTCGTCGAATGGCTTGAACCGCAGTTCGATGATCCGGTCTTTGAAATCCTCGACGGCATCGGCACAGTCTAGCAGGCTGGCCTTGATCTCGATGAGCTGTTCCTGCATTTCGTTCCATTTTTCGGAGCCCTTTTCTAAGCCGGAGTGGGAGAGGGCCTGTGTGAGCTGCTGATATTCATCCTCCAACTGGTGATAGATGGCTGCCTGGTCATCGATCAGGTCTTGATAATCGCTTTGATCCGGCGCAGCCGTTCCTTGCTTATCGTAGAGCTCCAACAGCTTTTGCCGATAATTGGTGTACTTATCTAGCAGGGAGACAATGGATTCGTAATCATGAATGAGATTGTCAAGCTGCTCCTCCTTGGTTTCACGGATGGCTTTGTTGGTTTCGCGGATGGCTTCGCTGCTTTCCTGTGAACGTGTGTGGAGATCGCGGTATTCCTCTACCACCTTTCGGACACTCTCGTCAAGGGAATTAAATTCCTCCGTCGTGAGCGTGCCGTCCTCAATCTTATGCTTATAAATATCGGAGAGACCGAGCGACTGCATTTCTTTCTGATACAAGGCTTGTTCGGCACGTAATTCAGAGAGTTTTTGGCTAAGCTGGTCATAGATTGTATCCTGAAGCTTGTTTTTTACCTGCCAGCCGACCGCCTCCGCGGCCTGATCCTTCAATGCCTCTATATTGCCGTCCAGGATCTCGGCGGTGTCTGCAAAGCCCTCGGAAATGTTGTCAAGTTTTAGCTTCGTAATTCCCTCAAGCTCCTGCCTGGTCTCCCAGGAGGTTTTTTTGATCGCCTGTGCTTTGTTATACCAGTTCGCATAGTCCGTGACAAGCCGCTTTGTGTCATCGTCAAGCGGTTCAATGTCGAGCGTGCCGGTCTGAACCTTCTGCTTCAGGGCATCGGACAGGGCAACATGATCGGCCTGTGCCAGGTAGCGGTCATAGGAGGCTGATAACATGTCCAGCTTCGCCTGAAGCTGATCGAACACGGTATCCTGCAGTTCATTCTGTGCCTTCCAGCCGAGGGCATTGGCAGCCCGCTCCTTGAGGGAGTCGATCGCTTCGTCGGTGCGGGAGAGGAGGGTTTCGATCCAGTCATAGAGGTCGGGCGCAGATTTTTTAGAGGAGGAGCCTTTTCCTAATCCGGAGGGCGTTCTGGTTTTGGGTTTGATCCCATATCTGGCCTTCTCAAGCTGTTCTTCCAGATCCTGCGAATACTGCTTCGACGCCTCCTGTGATTCTTGGAGGATCTTATCATATTCCGCCTGTGTGGCAATATGCGGAACTAGCTGTCCGTCTTCAAATGTCTGATAGCTGTAATAGGATCTGCCGCTTTCATAAGTCCGTTTGGTAGCGTCCATCTGGGAGAGTATATCCCTTGCCCGGTAATACTTCTGCCAGGCTGATGTGGCGATTCCAAGGGATTCGACGATGGTGGAAAGGGCTGTGATGTCCCCACTGGGGTCTAAAGCGGCTTCCGCCAACATTTTCTGGACCAAATAAGTGGTAAATGCGGTTTCTGCGGTGCCTGCGGCTTTGGCTTCTTCGATCAGGGCCAGGATCTCGCTGCTTGTCGCATCCGCCAGGTTTTGGGAAGACCATTCGGCTTCTGCCAGGCTCTTGGCAAGCGCATTTGTAGCCACTTCCTCGGCATTCAGAATTCCCATCTGCTCAAGCTGCTCAACGACAGCGGCTTTCGTGCCCTTCGTAAGCCCTTCCAGCGCTCCGGAGCCTTTGATATAGGCCGTTGCAAGATCGTCAAACGCAGACTGACAGGCATCTATGTCATCCGGGGAATTGCTTACGGTTTCTATGAAATTTTCATAAGTCTCCCCGGCTCCCTCAAACGCCTCCTTGAACGCGTCATTGTCGAGCATGGAGGCCCAGTCAAAATCTCCCTGATCCTGGACATCGGAATAGATCTGACCGAGCTGGTTCAGCCCTTTGGAAAGGGCCTGCACCTGGGAGACGGTTTCTGAGAAGGTTTTCACAGCCGCACCGGAGTTGCTTCCGGCATCGGCTGTATCCTCGATGGCGCCACTTATGCCATATACCTTTTCTCTAATCGTATCCAAGGCTACTTTTGCTAATTCGTATCGCTTTGTATCCGATTCCAAAACCGTATTTCCCACAAGAAGATTGTTTTCATACGCTTGAACTATATCCTCCAGACCATACGTATAAGTAGACAGATAGTCGGAAAGAACAGGCTGAACAGATTCAATATGGCTGCGTTCCTGTTCCAGGCTGTCGATTCGTGTCTGGATTTTCTCTGCATCCTGCCCCGACGCATCTGCCTGGGCAAATGTAAGAGTATCAATCTCTGTGTATACCTCTGTCAGCTTCCGTCCGAGTCCGTCATAAGCGCCGATTAAGAAATTGACATTGTTTTTGTTCGCTTCAATGCTATTTTCAGAAAACCGGAAAGGCTGCTTATATGCCGCGCCGGAAAGCTGAGAGACGGAGTCCTCATTCAGCGATACGTCGCGAGTTAATCCGATCTGTTTGTCTACTATTAACTCGTCAAAATAGCTCTTTGAATGGTTCCAGGCTTCTTTGGCAGCAATTTTCTGACGGGCTTCCTGAATCCTGACATTGCGTTCCAAGTCTTCATTCAGGGATTTTAGCTTTTGATACTCCGCATCGTCAACCAGGTTATGGATGCCTCTCGATTTCTCCAGGTCTGCTAACTTCTTTTGTACATCTCCGGCTTGTGTGTGGAGGCCTTCCAGCTCGGAGGCTGCGTTCGAATAAGCGGTTTGAGACGCATGCATCGCTTCGCGTGCATTGTCTACACGATTTACAAGATCGTCGTATACTTTCGCGATGCTCTTTGCAGCGATCCGAAGGGTGATGCCTAGGCCGAAGCCGATGGCGGAATTTAGCAGGAGTGTTTTTAGCCGGAGGGCGTCGGTTTCGATGCCGGCGGCTTTTAGGTGGGAGATATAGCCTTCTAATGAGGCACGAGAGTTTGCGTCGGTTTTTGAGAGGTAGTCTTTTAAGTGGGGATCGTTTTGGACAAATGGGTTTTCGAAATTGTCTAAATTAGCTGTTTCTTCCGCTAGTGCTTTATTCCAATTATAAAATGCTTTCTCTGCCTCACTAAAATGTTTCTTTTGATTTTTAATGGCGGTAAAGTCTATCCCAAACAAATTTCCTTGAATATCAAATTTACCCTGCTCCCTATTCCATAGCTGCGTGATTCCATATTTTTTATCCCTGACAGTTAAAGCAGAGTTGACAGCAGCCAAAGCAGTGGGGAGTTCTTTTACTATATTATCCAGACTTTTGGCTCTTTGAATTAGTTCGTCAAAAACTGCTATTCCTCCTAGCAGAGTATTCTTACTCTCTAGGGTATGAACAAAAGAGTCCCAGCCATTTATTTTATCAGAAGAAAGTTTTTTTGCAAAGCTTACTGCACTGACTTCTGATTTATAAAGCTGGAATGCATCGGTTGCTTCTCTTAATGATTTACGATCATCAATAACAGCAATCTGTTCTTTTATTCGGTCTGCGCCCTTTAACAATGTCTTGGATCCATTGATTTTTGTATTGCTGTTCAGATAAGCACTCAAGTCATTCTGCAATTTTTCCTTTTTGATGCTGACAGGAACTGAAATCAGATTTCTGTCTGCATAGGTTTTTATATATGCAAAAATTTTTCTTACCTTAAGTTTGGTTTTACTCTCATCAATGTTTAGTGCATCAATGTCTTTAAGGGACACGTTACTTAGGATTTTATTAAATTCATTTATTAAATTTTTTCTGTCAAACTTCCCCTTCAGTTTGATAACCTTTAGCTGCGATTGCAAGGATTTTATATACTGGTTCAGCTCTTTTTTTGTATCGCCCTTTGCAAAGATTCCAGAAAGACGCAGCAGGTTGAGTGCTTTTTCTAACTCTTTGATGTCCTTGTTGATCTGCTTTTTGCTGTTTACTTTGTCTAATTGGGCCATTAATTGCAATGAAAATTCATTCAAAGAATTATTTCCCCCTTTAAATTTATGTATTATAAAAGAGAGACGCTACCGACATCTCTCTTAAAAACTTTCGGTTCAATTTTTGTGTCAAAATCAAAACTCTTGCATACAGCGGTTACAT
>JAAWAR010000062.1 GCA_022792295.1 Lachnospiraceae bacterium | reverse complement strand
TCAAGTATAATTCAGTACCATTAGGTAAAAAATTGATGTACAATTGATGTACTAACCCTATTTTGATGTACAAAAAACCTCTTGTTAATCCTCAAGAAGCTTCCGCTTTCGCTCAATCATCTCGTCAACCCGGTCGATATACTGGGCCACATCCTTCACGTTTTCCGCCCGTTCGATCCGGTCGCCGGGGAACAAAACCTTCGTGGTTGTCCCGGCGCCGCAGGCGGCGATGGTCTGTTTCTCCTCCATCATCAGGACATTATACAGGCACGCCTTTCCCGGTGCCGCATAACCGACATTTTCAAAGTTTCCGGCCATGTTTTTCTGGCGGTACAGATAATAGGGAAAAAGTCCCATCTCTCTGGCATATTTCGCCGTTAGGCCGATCATCTCCTGTGTGTTTACCATTCCCAGAGGGGCATACGTCTCCCACATGCGGTTCAATCTGGCGGCCCGTTTGACAGCCAGTGAATGGATCGTTAAGCTGTCCGGCGCAAGCTGACGGATTTCCTCCATCGTCGCACGCACATCTGAAAGCGTCTCCCCAGGAAGACCGATGATCAGATCCATATTGATATTAGAAAAGCCCATGCCGCGCGCCAGCCGGTATGTTTCCCGCACCATATCGGCCGTGTGGCAGCGGCCGATGAGTTCCAACGTCTCCTGCTTCATCGTCTGCGGGTTGATGGAAATCCGCGAAATACCATGTCTCTTAAGGACCGAGAGCTTAGCGCCTGTGATGCTGTCCGGCCGTCCCGCTTCCACGGTATATTCACAGACCGTAGATAAGTCAAACAGCTCCTCGATTTTAAAAAGAAGCGCATCCAGCTCTGCGGCATCCAGAGAGGTCGGCGTCCCTCCGCCGAAATAGATCGTATGGAGCGGCCGGCCTTTCATCTGACCGGCCACATAGGAGAGCTCCTGATAAAGCGCATCCAGATAAGCCCCTGTCTTTCCTGCCCAAGCCTTAATTGGATACGAGGTAAAAGAGCAGTACAGGCAGGTTGTCGGGCAAAATGGGATTCCAACGTACAAGCTGTAACCGTTTTCATAGTCAATCCGGCTTAAAAGCTCCTTTTCACGCGCGGCAATTTCAAGGCTCAGCTCAATCTTTTTGGGGCTCGTCAGATAGGTTTCGCGCATGAAGTTTCGAATCGTCTCCTCTGTCTGTCCCTCGTAAAGCCTTGTGAGTGCGATCTTTGTCGGCCGGATTCCCGTAAGTGTCCCCCAGGGGAGCGTCCTTTTTGTAAGCTCTGTCAAAAGGCCGTAAAGTTCACGCTTAATCACCGTTTTCGCCGCAAGCCGTTCTTGATAGGGAAGCGAAAACAGCCTTTCTCCAAAGACCGTTTCCTCATTAAAAAGGCGCAGGCGGAAATAATCCCCGCCCTCTGCGCCTGTATAAGTTCCCTGCACATTCAGTTCTGTTCCGGCCTGCCTCTCATGGGAAAACCCCTCGCCCGGGTAAAACGCCATCAAAAGCTCCCGGATATCCTGCTCATAGGCATCGTCGTTTAATAAGATTCCTATCATAGCCTATTTCTCCGCAAGTGGATTATATGTCCGCTCAAATGCAATCGTCGTCTGGTCCATATGCCCCGGATAGACCGTCACGTCATCCGGAAGTTCTGCAAGCAGCCGGCGCACCGATGTCTCCATTGCCCGACCGCTCCCGGTCGGGAAGTCGATTCGCCCGTATGACATCTGAAACAGTGTATCGCCCGAAAACAGCACCCGCTCTTTTTCCATATAATAGCAACAGGAACCCGCCGTATGGCCCGGTGTCTCTAAAACCGTAAAGATAAGCCCGGCCACAGAAAGCGTATCGCCCTCTTTTACCGTTTCGTCGGGCACAAGGCCGTAGGGCCGGCCGTAGTAACTCTGCACCAGGTTCTTTTTCCCGTCTGAGAGAACCGGCAATTCCTTTTCACAGGCATAGATTTTGAGTCCCCATTCCGCGCGCAGCTCCTCGGCCGCCAAAATATGATCAAAATGGCCGTGCGTCAGAAGAATCGCATCCGGCTTCAGAGAGAGCCTTTTGCATTCTGCGCTGATCTGTCCCGCGCCGTCTCCTGGATCCACGATCACCGCTCTTTTTGTCTCGTCATCATATACAAGGTAGCAGTTGGTTCCCACCATACCCACTACCAAGGTCGTAATTCGAATCTCACTCATAGATACTCCCCTTATCCCGTTGTCCGCTCGATGTCCAAAACACCCTCGATCTGTCCAAGCTTTGCAATCAGGCTGTTTAGCTCCTCAAGCCCGTGCGTTTCAAACGACATTGTGATCGTCGCTTTCCCCTGCTTGTTCGTGCGCACATTCATGGATTTGATGTCGATCTGCCGTTCTGTAAAGATCTTGGAAATGTCCACGAACATGCCGATCCGGTTGTTTGCAAAAATGGAAATCTCCGTGATGTAGGTCGCCGCGCTCTTTTCATCCGTATCCGGCTGCTGCCATTCGGCTTCAATCAGACGGCTTCTCTCCATTTCCGGCAGGTTCAGTACATTCACGCAATCGGTCCGGTGAATCGTAATCCCACGGCCGCGCGTAACAAAACCAACAATCTCATCCCCGGGGACCGGACTGCAACACTTAGAAAAGCGCACCGCAAGATCATGGATTCCTCTTACCGTAATTCCGCTGCCCGATTTCGCCTTCCGGACCGGTACAATCGCCGCCGGCCGGCCGTTTTCGCTGATCGAGTCAAGAATCGTTGCATCCGTAACCTCACGCTTGAGCTTCTTGTTTTGCTCCTCGAGCATCTTATTGATGACCTGGCCTTCCTTGAGGCCGCCATGGCCCACGGAAGCCAGCACGGAATCCCAGTCCTGGAATGCATATCGCTGCATGACCTTATCCATGAATTCGGGCTTGCTTAGGTCCGCATAATTGATTCCCTTGGCCTTGCAATAACGGTCGATCATCTCGCGGCCGCGGAGGATATTGTCTCCCTTCCTCTGCTGCTTGAACCAGGCATTAATCTTATTTTTTGCCTGCCCGCTCTTTACAAGGGAAAGCCAGTCGCGGCTTGGTCCCTTGGAATTCTGAGAGGTCATAATCTCGATCCGATCGCCGTTTTGGAGGACATAGTCGATATTTACGAGCTTTCCGTTTACCCGTGCGCCGACCATCTTGTTGCCGACCGCCGTATGAATGGAATATGCAAAATCAATCGGCGTTGAACCGCTCGGCAGAGACTTTACATCACCGGTTGGCGTAAAGCAGTACACGCTGTCTGAGAACAGGTCGAGATCGCTCTTGACCGTAGACAAAAATTCCCGGCTGTCAGACATGTCCTGCTGCCATTCAAGAATCTGACGCAGCCAGCTTAATTTCTTTTCCTCACTGCCATCCGCGATCTGGCCGCTTCCGCTTTCTTTATATTTCCAGTGAGCCGCGATCCCGAATTCTGCGGTGCGGTGCATCTCATACGTCCGTATCTGGATCTCAAAGGGCTGCCCGTTTCCGCCGATCAGCGTCGTATGAAGCGACTGGTACATATTGGGCTTTGGCATGGCGATGTAGTCTTTAAAGCGGCCGGGGATTGGCTTATACATCTCATGAATTACCCCAAGAGCCGCATAGCAGTCCTTGACTGATTCGACAATAATGCGCACCGCAAAAACATCATAGATCTGGTCCAGCGTTTTGTTCTGCTTCATCATTTTTTTATAAATGCTGAAGAAGTGCTTCACACGCCCCTCTACCTCACACGCAATTCCGGAGTTTTTCATATGGCTGCTGATCTCTTTCGTGATCGAGCCGATAAACGCCTGCCTCGCCTCCCTTGTCAGGGCGATCTTTTCTTCCAAATCTTTAAAAATCTCCGGTTCCAGATACTTAAGCGCCAAATCGTCCAGCTCGATCTTGATCTTTGAAATACCCAGCCGGTCCGCTAAAGGCGCGTAGATTTCAATCGTCTCCCTCGCCTTTTCCTTCTGCTTCTCCTCACGCATATACTGGAGTGTCCGCATATTGTGAAGCCGGTCCGCTAATTTAATCAGAATAACCCGAATATCCTTCGCCATCGCGAGAAACATCTTTCTTAAATTTTCGGCCTGTATCTCAACCTTATCGGCTGACCAGGAGAGCTGCGTGAGCTTTGTCACGCCATCCACCAAAAGGGCGACCTCTTTTCCGAAAATTTCCGCAATCTGCTCGTCCGTCATGACCGTATCCTCTACGACGTCATGGAGAATTCCGGCTGTGATCGTTTCCTTATCCATTTCCAAATCTGCCAGGATTATTGCCACACAGAGCGGGTGAATGATGTAGGGCTCACCGGACTTACGCTTCTGTTCCTTGTGAGCGTTGTCCGCAATCTCATACGCCCTCTCAATCATACTCAAATCGTCAGAGGGATGATATTTTTTGATGCATTTTATCAAATCTGCGTAAAGAATCCCCGGCTCCGTAAAATCCGCAGGTGCCTCAAGCTCTGTCTCTATATTTTTCAACTGATTCTCAGCCATATATTCTCACCTTCTTTTTCAGGCTATCCAGAATTTAATAATAGATAAAACATATTATAATTTTATTTGTTACAAAATGCAATCTTTTTCTTATTTTACGGGGAACTTCTCCAAATCTCCCCGTAAAGCCCCCCTGTTGGACCCGCATACACGGCGTTGCAGAACGCCCCTTTTTGTTTTCCGAAAATTTCTTGTTTTCCCGCAGATTGCTGTTATAATAAATGATAGGAACTGTTTCATATTCTATTTCACAAGCAGGAGGAATTTACCATGACTACCTTATTTACCCATGCGGACATCCTCGATGTCCTTGGTGAGACCGTACTCCCAAAATGCAGCATTCTTGTCGAATCTGGTGTCATCCGCGAGATCGGCACAGAGCTTACAGCCCCAACCGGCGCAAAGATCGTAGATCTTCGCGGAAAAACGCTGCTTCCCGGTCTCTTTAACTGCCATGTACATATTTGTTTCGACGCAGGAGCCAACCCCGACCGCACTCTGCCCGACGCCGCCTACACCATACGCGCCCTTGGCAATTTAAAAACGCTGTTGGATTCCGGCGTCACCTACATCCGCGATGCGGGCTCCCCCAACCAAATAGATGCAGTGATTCTCGACGCCCAGCTCAAAGGGCAGATTCTCTCCCCCGGGATACAGACAGCCGGCAAATGCATCTGCATGACAGGCGGGCACGGCCATACTCTCGGACGTGAGGCCGACGGCCCTGACGACTGCCGCAAAGCCGCAAGAGAACAATTAAAGGCCGGCGCAAGCTGGATCAAGCTGATGGCCACCGGCGGCGTCATGACAAAGGGCGTAGAGCCGGGTTCTGCTCAGCTGACGGAGGAGGAGCTTCGCGCCGCCGTTGAGGAAGCCCACAAAGCCGGAGCCAAAACCTTCACGCATGCACAGGGCATGGAAGGGATCAAAAATGCGCTCCGGGCGGGCATTGACTCCGTCGAACATGGCTTCTACATGGATGACTGGTGCTTCTCCTTTATGAAAGAACATGGCGTCTTCTATGTTCCGACCTTAGCCGCCCCCTACTGGATCAAACAAAAGGGAACCAAGGCAGGGATCGCCGAATATGTCGTCAAAAAGGTGGAACAGACCATAGACGCCCACGTGGATACCTTCCGCCGCGCCCATAAGGCAGGCGTAAAGATCGCCCTTGGCACGGATGCAGGAACTCCATTCAATACATTTGAAAACACTGCCTTCGAATGCGTCCTCATGACGGAATGCGGCATGACGCCGATGGAAGCCATCCAGTGCGGGACCAGCCGGGCCGCCGAGCTTTTGGGCGTCGCGGATACTCACGGCTCTGTCACCGTCGGGAAAAGAGCAGATTTTGCCGTTTTTGATGAAAATCCGCTCGAGAACATAAGGGCGCTTCTGGACTGCCGGATGACAGTCCTTGGCGGGACGGTCGTAAGTCAAAAATAAGCTCCTTAAGACAAATGCCGCCATCAGACGACAGCCGGTGCGAAATTATGGTAAACCAGACAAATTGCACAAACCATCGATTTAATTTTTCTGTTATCCACAATATCCACCGGCGTTCTCCGGGAAACTGCCTGAAGTTGTCCACCTCGGAGAACGGCTATTTTGTGTGGATAAGCACTTATACACCAAGTTATCCACAATATCCACATTTTTCTCCGGTGTATTTCGTGGATTTTCCGGTGCATTCCATATTTTCAAATTTTTGTACACATCTCATAAAATTTGCCGTTTCGACCTTTTTCTCCCAAAAACCTATTGACAAACGGCCCGGTATGTCGAATGCGTTCCTATCGTTTTAATACTTGAATTTCTTTTTCCAAATTGTCTAATTTTTTTCTTTTTCTGTTGTATTTTACAGAAATATATGCTATACTTGTCTTATCCCAAAAGAAGGAGTTGATTGTATGCGTTATATTATCAGTGGAAAGAACATCGACATCACCGAGGGTCTCCGCGAGGCAGTGGAAAGCAAAATCGGTAAATTGGAACGCTATTTTTCTCCAGATACGGAAGTACAAGTAACCATGAGTGTTGAAAAGGGCCGGCAGAAAATCGAGGTGACGATTCCGGTCAAGGGAAACATGATCCGAGCCGAACAGGACTCCAGCGATATGTATGTCTCGATCGACCTCGTGGAAGAAATCATCGAACGTCAAATTAAAAAATATAAGACAAAGCTGATTGACAAAAAACAGAGTGCCCTCTCCTTCAGCGAGATGTTTTTACAGGAGGAGCCGGAGCACGAGGAGACAATCCAGATCGTCAAAACCAAGCGCTTTGCCATGAAGCCCATGGACCCGGAGGAGGCCTGTATTCAGATGGAGCTTTTGGGCCACAACTTTTTCATGTTCCTGAACGCGGATACCAATGAGGTCAATGTGGTCTATAAGAGAAAGGCTAACTCATACGGTCTGATTGAACCAGAATTTTAGAGAGTATTTAAAAATTGCTTCAAAATTACTTCTTGACAAAATGCATTTGCAGTATTAAGATAACCTCATAACTGAAAATCAAAACCGTTGAGAAAGAGGAGTATGTTTCCAAAAACGAATTGACAGAGAGCCGCAGGTGGTGGGATTGCGGTACTTCGCGGGAAACAGAATGGCCTTTCGAGGGCAGTCTTGAAGGAGCAGTAGGGACTGACGGCTTCCGCAGCCGTTACAAAGCGGCGTATATGATGGTATACGCAGAAAGTGGACCAATCGGTCAATTTGGGTGGCACCGCGGATAGAATTATTCGTCTCAAGCATACTAGTTTATGCTTGAGACTTTTTTGTTTTGCGGGAAGTATTTCCGAACTTTCCCATAAAACAAAAGGCCCTTCCGAGCCCAAAGACACAGGGTCTGCCCCAATGCAGCGAGACCTTGTGCAAAGCGAGGCCGCTCCGGCGCGATTTTACGCCCTCAATTTTCTTATCGGCAGCAAAGACAGAGAGGAGATCCTTATGAAAAAAATCATGAAAGCAATCGTTCTTGCCACGCTGGCATCCGTTCTCGCAGCAGGCTGCTCCAAAAGTAATCAGCCCGAGGCCACCACATCTTCAGAAAAAGATTCCGCAGCGGAGCCTTCTTTTTTCGGAGAATCCGCCCCCATAAACGAACCTTTTGTAACGGTCGGCATCGGTCAATTTGCCGTCCACGGTTCTCTCGATAACTGCCGGGAGGGCTTTATCGCCGGACTCGAGGAAGAAGGCTTCGTCGAGGGAGATAATCTGACGCTTCTTGAGGAAAATGCCCAGTCGGATCCGGGGCTCGCTTCCCAGATCGCCGCAAATTTTGCAGGACAGAACGTCGATATGATCTGTGCGATTGCGACTCCGATCGCACAGAGCGCATACAGCGCCGGCAGAAAAAACAACATTCCGGTTATCTATACGGCCGTGACCGACCCTATCGCCGCTGAACTCGCTTCCGAAGACGGAATGCCTGCAGGCGAAGTCACCGGCACCAGCGACAAGCTTCCCGTGGAACAGCAGCTTGCGATGATCCGGAACATCCTCCCGGAGGCCAAGCGGATCGGCATTCTTTACACGACAAGCGAGGTCAATTCCGCCTCCACTCTTGCCGAATATAAAGAGCGTGCGCCGGAATACGGCTTTGAGATCTTCGATGTAGGTGTCTCCTCCACTGCGGATATTCCGCTTGCCGTGGACAGCATCCTGCAGGAGGTGGACTGCCTAAACAACCTGACCGACAATACCGTCGTTTCCTCTCTCCCGCTTATCCTCTCCAAGGCGAATGCATGCGGCATCCCGGTATTCGGCAGCGAGATCGAGCAGGTTAAGCTCGGCTGCCTGGCTGCCATGGGGCTCGATTATGTAGAGCTCGGCAAGCAGACAGGACGTATGGCCGCAAAAGTCTTAAAAGGCGAGGCAAAGCCCTCCGAGCTTCCGTTTGAGGTGATCGAGGAGGCCGCCTTTTACGGCAATACGGACACGGCCGAAGCGCTTGGCATCTCCTTTCCCGAGGAGCTTACGAAAAACGCAAAAGAACTGTTTGGAGGCACAAAATGACCATCCTTTCCGGCATTCTCGAAGAAGGGCTGATTTATGCCATTATAGCCCTCGGTGTGTACATTACGTATAAAATCCTGGATTTTCCCGACCTCTCTGTAGACGGTACGTTTCCCCTCGGCGCGGCGCTTACCGCTGCCATGATCGTAAACGGCACTTCCCCCTTCCTGGCGCTTTGGGCCTCCTTTCTGGCCGGCGCCCTCGCGGGGTGCATAACAGGCCTTATCCACGTCCGCTGCAGGGTCCGTGATCTTTTTTCCGGAATTATCGTCATGACGTCCCTCTACTCCGTCAATCTGCGGATCGCCGGCATGAAGGCCAATCTTCCGTTTTTGTCAAAAGACACGATTTTTGACAATCCATGGATTCGGACCTGCCTGCCGGCAGTGTTACGGCCCTATGCCGTCGTCCTGATCCTGGCGGTTATCACCTTGTTCTGCAAGCTTTTACTTGATTGGTATTTGGGCACCCGCTCCGGTTATCTTCTGCGGGCCGCCGGGGATAACGACACACTCGTGACCTCTCTCGCCGTGGATAAGGGCCGCGTAAAAATTATCGGCCTTTCCATCGCAAACGGCTTTGCGGCGTTAGCCGGCGGTATCTTCGCGCAGAAGCAGGCCTACTTCGACGTCTCCGTCGGTACCGGCACCATGGTATTTGGGCTTGCAAGCGTGATCCTGGGAACGCAGCTTTTTAAGCGTTTCCACGGACTTCGCCCGACAACGGCGGTCATCGTCGGCTCCATCCTTTATAAGGCATGCGTGGCCCTCGTGATCTCGGTCCGTTTAATCAAGGCCACCGACCTAAAGCTTGTCACCGCTGTCATCCTGCTTTTCATTCTGTTTGTGAGCGATTCGGTCAAGAGGAGGGGGATCCGCCATGCTTGAGCTTCAAAATATCTGCAAATTTTATCATGCCGGGACCGTCAACGAAATGTGCCTGTTTGAGGATTTTTGTCTGACCGTCTCCGAGGGAGAATTCGTCTCTGTCGTCGGAAGCAACGGTTCCGGCAAGACTTCTCTATTAAATTTGATCTGCGGCAGCATCCCCTTGGATTCCGGTTCAATCCGCGTCGGCGGCAAGGACATTACCCGTATGCCGGAATTCAAACGCCAGCGCCGCATTGGCCGTGTCTATCAGAACCCGGCCATGGGCACCTGTCCCAATATGACGATCCTTGAAAACATGGCATTGGCCGATACCAAGGGCCAGTCTTTTAACCTGCGGCCCGGAACGGATAAGAACAGAATCGGCTTTTACAAAGAACAGCTAAGCACACTGGGGCTGGGACTTGAGGATAAGCTTTCTGTCAAGGTCGGTGTTCTCTCCGGCGGGCAGCGTCAGGCCATGGCGCTTTTAATGTCTACCATGACGCCCATCGAGTTTTTGATTCTTGACGAGCATACGGCGGCCCTAGACCCGAAAACGGCCGAGACCATCATGCAGCTCACCGGAAAAATTGTCGCCGAAAAGCATCTGACTACGATCATGGTCACACATAATCTGCGGTTTGCCGTAGAATACGGAAACCGCCTGCTCATGATGCATCAGGGGCAGACGGTTCTCGATAAAAAAGGCAGGGAAAAATCCGATATGAGAGTAGAGGATATCCTCGATATGTTCAATGCGATCAGCATTGAATGCGGAAACTGATGTACGGACCGGATTCCTTTCAGCCAAATAGCGCAGAATGAATTTTGCATCTGCAAGACAGATTTTTGACAGCGCAGCGGCGGCGTCTAAAAATCAAACGCGGCAGGCGGAAAGGCAGACACGCCATTTGGCGAAATACAGTGTGGTCAGTACACGGATACCGCTGCGCCAGGGCTGTTTCAGATTCGGATATTCATCCATTTTCCGCTCTGGAAACGCCAGTTCGTAAGAATAAACCGGGAAAGCTGGTCGCAGACGATGCCGAGCCAGACGCCGATCAGCCCGAAGCCGCAGGCGTAACAGAGCACATAAGAAAAAACCGGTCGGATGATCGTAATGCTAAGCGTGGAGGCCACCGTCGTAAACAAAACGTCACCGGCCCCGCGCAGACAGCCCATGTAGATGACCTGTGCAATCTGCAAAAGCACGATGACGGTCAGCACCTTGGTGATGGCGACCCCCATTGCGATGATCTCCTCCTCCTCAAAAAACAGGTGATAGAGGAATGAACCGCACGTCAGATAGAGCACCGCCAAAACCACGGAAATCAGATTGCCGATGCGCTGGCAGACCGTCCCGTACATTTTGGCAAGCTCAGGCTTTCCTTCTCCCAGGCTCCGGCCGCAGAGCGCCACCGCCGCCACCTGCATGCCGTCTCCGAAGGAAAATGAGAGATTCATTACATTCATGCCGACCTGATGTGCCGCAAACGCGGCTGTCCCAAGCTTTGCGACCATGATGGAAACTAAAAGAAAGCCCGTCCGCATGAAGACCTGTTCCACGAAAACGCTGGCGGCAATCTTTGCCATGTGTTTCGCCGGCCTGAGCGTCACCGTCACCTTTTCCTTTATAATGTAAACAAAGCTTACAAAGTTATCCTTGGGAATGACGGAAATCAGACTCATCGTGCATGCCACCACCGTCCCGAATACCGTCGCGAGCGCCGCTCCCGCAATCCCTAACTTCGGAAACCCCAGATTCCCCTGGATCAGCAGATAATTGCCGATCATGTTAACCACGTTGGAGGTCACATTCGTCCGCATCGCGATCTTTGTGTTTCCTGCGCCGCGCTGCGCCGCGTTGACTGCCATGGAGATGACATTGAACAGCATACCGCCCATAATGATCCGGAAATAGAGCGCCGCACTGGCATGCGTATCTTCGTTGGCCCCGCAGAGAGCAATAATCGGATCCGCAAGCGCCACACAGGCGGCACTGATTGCAGCTCCCGCCGCAAGCGTAAAAAGGATTGCCATCACTAATACCTGGTTGGCGCCCCGACGGTCCTTCTCCCCCCGCCTTCTGGCCACCAGAGCCGACACTGCCACGTTCGTCGCGATAAAGATACAAAGCCCGATAAATTTAGGCTGTGTCGTAAGACCGACGGCAGCTACCGCCGCAGACCCCATCGAGCTCACCATCAAGGAATCTACCATGCCGGCCAGGGCAATAAAAAATGACTCCATAACCGCCGGCCATGCCATCTGAAAAGCGGTCCGATAGCCCTCTTTGTCTCCTCCCAGAAATCTTTGCATTCTCTTTTGTGCCTGTTGTCCCATATCTGTCCTTTCCCGCCGTCTTCTCAAAGTCCCAGTGTCCTTGTAAGCTCCTCTTTAAATCGTAGAACCTTTTCCTTTAACTCCATTACGCGCTCCCCGGTCATACGGCCGACCGGCGCCGAGATGCTGAGCGCATAAACCGGCTCCTTGTGGTAGTCTTTAAGGCTCACGGCAATGCAGCGCACCCCCTCCTCGTTCTCCTCGTCATCAAGAGCGTAGCCCTTCTTTCGGACCTCGCCGATCCGCTCCATAAGTTCCTCAAACGTCATGATTGTGTGCGGCGTCAAACGCCGGATTTCAGAATTTTCCCATACCGAACGGATCTCCCGGTCTTTAAACTCCGCCAGCAAGGCCTTTCCCACTCCGGAGCAATAAAGAGGAATCCGGCTGCCCACGCGTGAGACCATGCGGATTGAGCTGACGCTCGACTCTACCTTGTCAATGTAGACCGCCTCGTTCCCTTCCCGGCGTACCAGATGAATCGTCTCTCCGGTCTGTTCCGAGAGGCGTTTGAGCGACGGATGGATTAATGACGCCATATTGGTCTGCTCCAGGATTTTGCTGCCGATCTCAAGGAACTTCAGAGACAGCCCATATTTAAGCGTCTCCTCATCCTGGCGGATATAGCCCATATGCTGCAAAGACATCACCAGCCTGTGCGTTGTGCTCTTATGGAAGCCCAAAAGATTGCTGAGCTCCATGATTCCCATGGGACCGGCCTCCGCTAAAAGCTCGATCACCCGGAACAGACGCTCGGCAACCTGAATCGGATTTTTTGATATATCTTCCATTTTTTAACGTCCCGCCTTTGGTTAAAATCTCATCTTTTTCGCCATGTCCACAAACTCCCTGTTTGTCCTGGTCCGGGCAAACAAATCCAAAATCTTCTCTACGGACTCCTCGGCCTTCATGGAATTGGTCGCCTTTCTTATACTGTCTACGGCCTCGGCCTCCTCTCTCGTAAGGAGCAGATCGTCACGGCGCGTACCGGATTTCAGGATGTCGATCGCCGGGAAAATCCGTTTTTCGGAGAGCTTTCTGTCAAGCACGAGTTCCATGTTGCCCGTTCCTTTAAATTCCTCATAGATTACGTCATCCATGCGGCTGCCCGTATCGACTAACGCCGTCGCCAGGATCGTCAGGCTCCCTCCCTCCCGCATGTTCCTGGCAGCACCGAAAAATCGCTTCGGCATGTGAAGCGCCGCCGGGTCCAGTCCGCCGGAGAGCGTACGCCCGCTTGGCGGGACGACCAGATTATAAGCACGCGCCAGGCGGGTGATGCTGTCTAACAGGATCATAACGTCACGGCCATGTTCGACCAGACGCCTTGCGCGCTCGACTACCATCTCGGAGACACGCTTGTGGCGCTCCGGAAGCTCATCAAAGGTTGAATAGATCACCTCTACGTTAGGCCCGACCACGGATTCTTTCATGTCCGTGACCTCCTCCGGCCGCTCGTCAATCAGAAGAATAATCAGATGCATGTCCGGATAATTGGTTTTGACGGCTTTTGCCACCTGCTTTAAAAGTGTCGTTTTTCCTGCTTTGGGCGGTGAGACAATCATGCCCCTCTGCCCCTTTCCAATCGGCGCCAGAAGATCCATCACGCGCATGGCTACCGTATTTTTTGCACCGTTCAGCTCCAGACAAAGCCTCTCGTTTGGAAAAATCGGCGTCAGGTCTTCAAAATTCGGGCGGCGCTCCACCACATGCGGCGGATAGCCGTTAATGTCCGTCACATACAAAAGTGCTGCAAATTTTTCCGTTGCAGTCTTTACACGGCGATTTCCGCGGATGATGTCCCCCGTTTTCATGTTGAAGCGCCGGATCTGAGACGGGGCCACGTAAACGTCATTTTCACCGGGCAGGAAATTCTCACAGCGAATAAAGCCAAAGCCATCCGGCATGACCTCCAGGATTCCGTTCGCCTCAATGCCGCTGTCCAGCTCCTGCAGATCGCTTTTGGGATCGGACGCCGGCACAGCAGGAGGAACCACAGACTGCACGGACGCCGGACGCCTCTCCGGGGCAGGCTCTGCGGCGCGTTCCGGCTCTCTGCTTTTTTCAGGCTCAGACTTCTGCGCCGCTTCACAAAGCCTGTCGATCAGCTCCGACTTTCTGAGCGACGTAATGTGCTGGATTCCCTGGCTTTTTGCCAGCTCCCTAAGCTGCGTCAACGGTAGGGTTTCTAGTTTTTCACGCATATATGTTCTCCTTATTTATTTGATC
>JAAWAR010000061.1 GCA_022792295.1 Lachnospiraceae bacterium | reverse complement strand
TATATTGTCAGAGAAGTATCCAGAATCCCCAGCAATTTCCGAAGCGGGGACACCATTCAAAATTTCTTAAAGCAGCAGGACATTCCCGGTATCTGCGGCGTCGATACAAGATCCCTCACAAAGATTTTAAGAGAAAAAGGAACCATGAACGGCATGATCACGACAGACGGTACGTTTGATCTTGACGAAGTTTTAGAGCGCTTAAAAGCGTACAAGGTGACGGGCGTGGTGAAAAAGACGACTGTGAAAAAACCGTATGTCCTGCCGGGACATGGCAGCCGTGTGGCGCTTATGGACTACGGCGCAAAGGATAGAATCGCGCGCGCGCTTCAAAAGAGGGGCTGCGAGGTCACGGTTTATCCGGCGGATACGCCGGCCGAGGAGGTCCTGCTGGCAAAGCCGGATGGTATTCTCTTATCAAACGGGCCGGGGGATCCCGAGGAGAATACAGAAATTATAAAAGAAGTCAAAAAGCTCTACGATTCGGATACCCCGATTTTTGCGATCTGCCTGGGCCATCAGCTTATGGCACTTGCAACAGGCGCGAAGACGTATAAATTAAAATACGGCCACCGCGGCGGCAATCATCCGGTGCGTGATTTAAAGACGGGACGCGTGTACATATCGTCCCAGAACCACGGCTACGCGGTAGACGAGACAAGCCTGGACCCTTCCGTAGCGATTCCGGCTTTTGTGAATGTAAATGATGGGACAAACGAGGGGCTTTCCTATGTGGGCAAAAATATTTTTACGATCCAGTATCATCCCGAGGCGTGTCCGGGGCCCCAGGACTCAGACTACCTGTTTGACCGGTTTATCCGCATGATGGAGGAGGGAAAGTAATGCCAAAGAATTCTGAGATCAAAAAGGTACTTGTCATCGGCTCCGGGCCGATCATAATCGGGCAGGCCGCGGAATTTGACTATGCCGGGACGCAGGCATGCCGTTCCTTAAAGGAGGAAGGCGTTGAGGTCGTGCTTTTAAACTCAAATCCGGCCACGATCATGACGGATAAGGACATCGCCGACCATGTCTACATAGAGCCGCTGACTGCGGCTGTTGTGCAAAAGCTGATTCTTTCAGAGAGGCCGGACAGCATTCTGCCGACACTGGGAGGACAGGCGGGGCTTAATCTGGCAATGGAGCTTGCAGAGAGCGGCTTTTTAAGGGAGCACGGCGTGCGCCTGATCGGCACGACGGCCCTGACAATCAAGAAGGCCGAGGACCGGGAAATGTTTAAGGAGACGATGGAGCGGATTGGGGAGCCCGTGGCGCCCTCCGAGATCGTGGAGGATGTGGAGACGGGGCTTTCGGTGGCGGCTCGCATCGGCTACCCGGTCGTTTTGCGCCCGGCCTATACGTTAGGCGGCTCCGGCGGCGGTATTGCGGATAACCCCGAGCAGTGTGCCGAGATTTTACAAAACGGCCTGCGGCTTTCCCGTGTGGGGCAGGTGCTTGTGGAACGCTGCATCGCAGGATGGAAGGAGATCGAATACGAGGTTATGCGGGATACGGCCGGCAATGTGATTACGGTCTGCAACATGGAAAACCTGGACCCGGTAGGCGTCCACACGGGCGATTCCATTGTCGTGGCCCCTTCCCAGACGCTTGGGGACAAGGAGTACCAGATGCTAAGGACCTCGGCGCTTCGGATCATCACGGAGCTTGGCATCACGGGCGGCTGCAACGTGCAGTTTGCGCTGCATCCGGAGAGCTTCGAATATTGTGTGATCGAGGTCAATCCGCGCGTGAGCCGATCGTCGGCGCTGGCGTCCAAAGCGACGGGGTATCCGATCGCGAAGGTAGCCGCGAAGATCGCTCTGGGCTACACACTCGACGAAATCAAGAATGCGGTTACAAAAAAGACGTATGCCAGTTTTGAGCCGATGCTGGACTATGTGGTCGTAAAGATGCCCAGACTCCCCTTTGATAAATTTATAAGTGCGAGCCACAGCCTCGGCACACAGATGAAGGCGACAGGCGAGGTGATGAGTATCTGCACGTGTTTTGAGGGGGCGCTTATGAAGGCGATCCGCTCGCTGGAGCAGCATGTGGACAGTCTTCTTTCGTATGATTACAGGGCTCTCGAAGATGAGGAATTAAAGAAACGGTTGGCGGACGTGGATGACAGGCGGATCTGGGTGATTGCAGAGGCCCTGCGGCGCGGTTTTTCCTATGAGCTGCTCCATACATTGACAAAGATTGACATCTGGTTTATTGATAAGCTGGCTATTCTGGTGGAAATGGAACAGGCGCTTAAACAGGCGGGTGCGGGGCTTTGCCCGGAGCTTTTGAAGGAGGCGAAGCGGCTGGAATTCCCGGATACCGTTATCGGAAGCCTGACCGGGCTGTCTGATGAGGAGATTAAGAAACGACGCCTTGAGGCAGGACTTTACCCGGCTTATAAGATGGTGGATACGTGTGCGGCGGAGTTTGCGGCCGAGACACCGTATTATTACTCCTGCTACGGGAGCCTAAACGAGGCGGAAAGGACGTCCGGGCGGAAAAAGGTGTTGGTTTTGGGCTCCGGACCGATCCGCATCGGCCAGGGAATCGAGTTCGATTTCTGCTCGGTGCACAGCACGTGGGCCTTCGCGAAGGAGGGCTATGAGACCATCATTGTCAACAACAACCCAGAGACGGTCAGCACGGACTTCGACATTGCAGACAAGCTTTACTTTGAACCGCTTACGCCGGAGGACGTAGAGGGGATCGTGGAGCTTGAGCAGCCGGACGGGGCAGTCGTGCAGTTTGGAGGCCAGACGGCCATCAAGCTGACGGAGGCGCTCATGAAAATGGGGGTGCCGATTCTGGGGACTGCGGCTGAGGATGTGGACGCGGCGGAGGACAGAGAGCGGTTTGATGCAATTCTGGAGCAGTGTGCGATTCCCAGGCCCCAGGGAAGGACCGTGTTTACGGCCGAGGAGGCGAAGGCGGCGGCCCATGTGCTCGGCTATCCGGTTTTGGTGAGGCCGTCCTACGTGCTCGGCGGTCAGGGGATGCAGATTGCAGTCAGCGATGAGGACATAGACGAATTCATCGGAATCATCAATCAGATCGCGCAAGAGCATCCGATTCTTGTGGACAAGTATATCATGGGAAAGGAAATCGAGGTAGACGCGGTATGCGACGGCACGGAGGTTCTGATCCCGGGGATCATGGAGCACATTGAGCGAACCGGCATCCATTCGGGTGACAGTATTTCGGTGTATCCTGCCATGAGTCTGACGGAGGGGAACAAACGGACGATCGTGGACTATACGGAAAAGCTCGCGCGGGCCCTGCATGTGAAGGGCATGATCAACATTCAGTTCATCGTTGACGGCGAGGAAGTGTATATCATAGAGGTGAATCCGCGCTCGTCCAGGACGGTGCCGTATATCAGCAAGGTGACGGGGATTCCGATTGTACTGCTTGCCACACAGGTGATCTGCGGACATACGCTTCGTGAGCTCGGGTATGGGCCGGGGCTTTTTAAAGAGGCAAAGCATTATGCGGTTAAAATGCCGGTGTTCTCGTTTGAGAAGCTTCGCGGCGCGGATGTGAGCTTGGGGCCGGAGATGAAATCGACAGGCGAATGCCTGGGAATCTCAAAAAATTTCCATGAGGCACTCTATAAGGCGTTTGTGGGAGCGGGGATCCGGCTGCCGGAATACAAAAATATGATTATCACGGTCCGGGATTCCGAC
Source organism: Lachnospiraceae bacterium (assembly GCA_022792295.1). Classification (GTDB taxonomy): domain Bacteria; phylum Bacillota; class Clostridia; order Lachnospirales; family Lachnospiraceae; genus CANQGL01. Next base: position 21,976 of record JAAWAR010000061.1, on the reverse strand, counting down.
AAAGAGGAGATGGCGGAGGTTGCGGAACGCTTTGCAGCGTTAGGATACCGGATCTTTGCGACAGCAGGGACGGCGAGAAGCTTAAAAGCACATGGGGTTCGGGCAATCCCGGTGCGCAAGATCGAACAGGAGTCCCCGAATATCCTTGACCTGATCCTGGGACATGAGATTGATCTGGTGATCGATATTCCGGCGCAGGGAGCGGAACGGTCGCGGGATGGGTTTGTGATCCGTAGGAACGCGGTTGAGACGGGCGTGACAGTGCTTACAGCAGTAGATACGGCCCGGGCGCTGGCACTCAGCCTGGAAAATCGGACAGAGGAGCTTTCGCTGGTGGATATTGCGGGTTTGTAGGCTGCAGAGGCCCGCAAAGCCCGCCTGCCCATGCCGGCCCTTATGGCTTGTGTTTCTGTATGCAGAGGAAGGGAGTGGGAACGGATAGGCCTTCTCCATCGGAACGATCATACTGTCTGCATAAAAATTCGAAAAAAGTGAAAAAACCTCTTTACAAAAGTATATTTATGCATTATAATGCATAACATCATAAAACTTTTGAGGAGAGATGATTATGAAAAAACAGTTTGTATTTGCAATGGCGGCAATTTTATCTTTGACGGCTTTGAGCGGTTGTTCTTCCAACTCAGCTTCCGCGACAACGGCGGCCGCAACGACGGCTGCAGCGGCGGATACCACGGCAGCTCCTGAGACAACGGCAGCGGCGGATACCACAGCGGCTCCGGAGTCTTCGGCAGAGGCCGCAAAGGGAGACGGGAGCTTAGAGAAGGTTTTGCAGGCCGGAAAGCTTGTAATGGGAACCTCACCGGATTTTGCGCCGTGGGAGTTTAAGGATGTAAGCTCCGGATCAGTCGAGTATGTCGGTTCGGATATTGAACTTGGAAAGTACATAGCAGAGCAGCTCGGCGTAGAGCTGGAGATCAAGCCGATGGAGTTTTCGGCGATTCTGCAGGCGATTAATTCCGATACGGTTGACATCGGCATTTCAGGCTTTGCCTATACGGATGAGCGTGCCGAGGCAATGAATCTTTCTACCAATTATAATATCAATTCCAAAGCAGGCCAGGGGCTCCTTGTCATGAAGGACCAGGTATCCGTTTACAATACGGCAGAGGCGTTTGCCGGCAAGAAGGTCGCAACGCAGAATGCATCCTTGCAGTATAAGCTGGCCACGGAGCAGCTTCCGTCCGATGTGACGATCCAGCCGGTTACCAATGTGACGGATGGAGTCATGATGCTGACGACCGGAAAGGTGGACGCGCTGGCAGTTTCCGGTGATAACGGAGAATCGCTTGCCAAGACATATCCGGAGGTTGCCATGGCAGAGTTCATGTTCGATTATACGAACGACGGCAATGTGATCGGCATTAAGAAGGGGAACGACGATCTGACCGCCGCGATCAATGAGATTGTGGAGAAGGTCAATGAAGAAGGACTTTACGAGCAGTGGAAGCAGGAGGCCACAAAGCTGGCTGATTCACTGGGAATTGAAACCAACTGATATAGGCTTGAGAGCGTGTCTGAAAATTCATTCCTGCCATCTGCACGCCCCAGTTTGCGGTATATTTGGCCCAAATGCACTTAACGCAGCCCACTGCGCCGCGTTCCTTTGGCCTAAATTCCCCCCACAAGCTGTGACGCACGGCTGTCAGAAGGCAATTTTCAGACACGTTTTAGCGTGCGGATCGGATTCCTTTCAGCCGGATAACGCAGAAAGGAATCCGGTCAGCACGCTGGTTTTTGGGAAGACCGTTATCTGTTTTTGAAAGGAGCAGAAAGCCGATGGATTTTTTCATCGTTATGTCAAAGGTTTGGAGTCAATATTGGAAATTGTTTATGCATGGGTTGGGTATGACTCTGCTCATGGGTTTTTTGACGGTTCTTGCCAGTACGGTATTCGGGTCTTTAATGGCACTGATGCGGCGCAGTAACTGGGGGATCGGGAAGGTGAAGCCTTTGCAGGCGGTTGCGGTCGCCTATGTGGAGGTGATCCGCGGGACACCGATTTTGCTGCAGCTTATTTTTTCTATTTCATGCTGCCGAAGTGGCTGCCGTTTTTGAATTTGAGCGAGTTTACCTGTGTCCTGACGGCGTGCTGCGTGAACTCGACGGCGTATGTCTGTGAGATTGTCCGTGCAGGTATCCAGGCGGTGGATTATGGGCAGACGGAGGCGGCCAGATCTCTGGGATTAAACAGCCGGCAGACTATGCTGCACATTGTACTGCCGCAGGCCGTGAAGAATATTCTTCCGGCGCTCTGCAATGAATTTGTGGCGATTGTCAAGGAGACGTCTCTGGCCTCCACGTTCTTTATCGGGGAGCTTATGACCCAGTTTAAGACGATTAACGGAATCACGTTCCGCGTTTTGGAGCCGCTTACGATCGTCGGCATCATTTATTTCCTTGTGACCTTTACGCTTTCGAAGGCCATTGCCGTGTTTGAGAGGAGGTTGAATGCAAGTGAACGATAATAAGGAGCTGATCCGTGTCGAGGACCTGCATAAGTCCTTCGGAAACCTGAAGGTGTTAAAAGGCGTAACCGAGCAGGTGGAAAAGGGAGAGGTGGTCTCTGTCATCGGCCCCTCGGGCGGCGGAAAAAGTACGTTTTTGCGCTGTCTCAATCTTCTGGAGGTTCCGACCTCGGGGCATATTTATTTTGAGGGCGTGGACATTACGGATAAAAATGTGGACATAAACCTGCATCGCCAGAAAATGGGGATGGTGTTTCAGCATTTTAATGTATTCAATAATTTAACCGTAGGAAAAAATGTGACGCTTGCGCCGGTGCTTTTGGGAAAGAAGGATCAGAAGGCAGCGGACGAGATGGCAAAGGAGCTTTTGGAACGGGTTGGTCTGTACGAGAAGGTTGACCAATACCCGAAGAAGCTCTCAGGCGGACAGAAGCAGAGGCTTGCGATCGTGCGCGCCCTGGCTATGGAGCCGGATGTGATGCTGTTTGATGAGCCGACCTCGGCGCTGGACCCGGAGATGGTCGGTGAGGTTTTACAGGTTATTAAGGACCTTGTAAAGACGGGCATGACGACAGTCATCGTGACGCATGAGATGGGGTTTGCCAAGGAGGTCTCCGACCGCGTGCTGTTTATGGATGGCGGCCTGATTGCGGAGAAGGGGACGCCGGATGAGGTGTTTAATCATCCGCAGAATCCGCGTACAAAGGAGTTTTTGGGCAAGGTTTTATATTGATACGGTCTGAAGGTAGGGCCGGCCGGAGCGAAGAAGCACCGACGTACTATATATTTTAAGGAAGGAACAGGTAAGATGACAGAGAATAAGAAGCAGGCGCTTGCCTATATTGACGAGAAGGAGGGCCTTATCACGGAGGTTTCCGATCAAATCTGGGACTTTGCGGAGCTTTCACTGCGGGAGTTCAAGTCCGCAGAGCTCTATGTGAAGGTGCTGACAGAGGAGGGCTTTGCAGTCGAGCAGCCGTTTGCAGGAATCGAGACGGCATTTCGGGCCTCGTTTGGTTCGGGGAAGCCGGTGATCGGGATTCTCGCAGAGTATGACGCACTGACAGGGCTTTCCCAGGTGGCGGGGGCTGCCGAGAGAAAGGAGCTCGTAGCGGACGGCAACGGGCATGGCTGCGGCCATAATCTTCTTGGCGCCGGGGCTATGGCTGCGGCATTGGGGCTTAAAAAGTACCTGGAAACAAAGGGAACGGGGAGCGGAACGGTCATCCTCTATGGCTGCCCCGGTGAGGAGGGCGCGGCCACGAAGGCGTTTATGGCGAGAGACGGCGTGTTTGCCGAGTGTGACGCAGCGCTCACTTGGCATCCGGACAAGGTAAACCAGGTCACGACGGGAACCTGCAATACCTGTATTCAGACAGAATATAAATTTACAGGCGTGGCCTCCCATGCGGCCGGAGCGCCCGATAAAGGGCGATCGGCTTTGGATGCCGTGGAGCTTATGAACATCGGCGTACAGTTTTTGCGGGAGCATATGCCGGACAGTGCGCGGATCCATTATTCCATTACGGATGCGGGCGGGGCGTCGCCGAATGTGGTGCAGCCGCGCGCGCAGGTGCTCTATATGGTGCGTTCAATCTGGGCCAAGGATGCGCTCGAGCTCCAGAAGCGCGTAGACACGATCGCGCTGGCAGCCTCGATGATGACAGAGACAAAAATGGAAAAGAAATTTATTGACGGCTGCTCCAATACAGTGCCGAACAAAGTGCTGGAGTCACTTTTGTGGGAGAATTTTGACGCGGTCGGCCTTCCGGTGTACAGTGAGGAGGAGAAGGCATACGCGAAGGCGCTGTATGATTCGGTGGAGATGAAGGACACGAAGCTTCCGGGAGCGGCGACGGAGGAGAGTGACGAGCTTTATGCGTTTGTGGATGAGAAATCCTGCCATGGGACCGTGCCGATCAATGCGTATCTGATTCCATACTGGTATTCGGAGAAACCTCGGATGGGTTCAACCGATGTGGGCGATGTGAGCTGGTGTGTGCCGACGGCGCAGATCAATACCGCCACATTCCCGGCACAGGCTCCGGGGCATTCCTGGCAGAACGTGTCCTGCGGGCGCACGTCGATCGCGCACAAGGGGCTTTTGACTGCCGGGAAGGTATTGGCGGCCGCGGCGATTGATCTGATTGAAAATCCTAAGCTGCTGGCAGCCGCAAAGGAGGAGTTCGCGGCGAAAATGAAACGCTATGGCGGTTATTTCTGCCCGGTCCCCGAAGGGGCTGTGCCGGTGGTACCGGGAGAAAAGATGTAGGAGGGCAGGGGCGTCCCATGAAACAAAAACGCTCCGCAAAGATCGCACTGCGGCGGTAAAGGATCCTGTTGCGAAAGCAGCCCGCCGCAGGCGGAGAATCCTGCCATGCAGGATTCTTTTTTTATTTTGAAGTGCAGGGTGCGGGAAAAAAGAACGGGGCAGGATACCGGTTCGGTATTCCTTGTCCCGTTTTTTCTAATATCATATAGAGACCTGCTCTTTACTGCAGAAGTTCCTCTTTCTTTTCAAGAATCGCCGCGGCAGCCGCGCAGGCTGGGCAGTCGCAGTATTTGGCGCCGGCGGCTTTGATTTCCTGGGCATGTGCATGCACGTTCTTTGCCGTTTCTGCCCCGAATAGCTTTGCGCCGGCTTCGGAAGCGCTGAAGGCAAGCAGTTGGTCGATCGGCATGATGTCGGCCTCTAGTTCTGCGGCTAAGTGTTTTGCTGCTTCGGCTTCTCCTGCGGTTCCCAGGGCTTTAAGCCAGGTTTTTCCGGCTTCTTTGGCTTCTGCACAGCAGGAGTGTGCGTTTATGAGTTCGTTTACTTTTTGGCTGACATAGTCTTTTACGGTCTGCTTCATGGCTTTGGTATCCTTTCTTTTTTATGATTTGGGGAAATGGTCATGGCACTTCAGGTTTTCGTGTATCCGGCTGAGGAATGCCTCGCATTGCCGGATTTCTTCTTCGGTAAAACTAGCATAGAAGATCTCTGTCATCCGGGTGGAGACGGCGGTGTAATCCTGTCGGAGATTTCTTGCTTTGTCCGTCAGAGCAAGCAGGGTTTTCCGGCGGTCGCCCTGGTCCGGAATGCGGCAGACCAAGCCGGAGCTTTCCATGCGGTCGATCATGCTGGTAAGGGTCGTAGCGGCAAGGGCGGTCCGGTCGGCAAGATCCCGAAAGGAAATATGCTCCTGCTGCCACAAAACATACAGGATTCGGCCCTGTGCGCCGTTGAAGGCATCGATTCCTTGTTCGGTGAGGATGCGCTCAAGGATCCGATCACTCAGGCGTTTGATTTGTGACACAAGGTGTCCGGATTGAATAAGCATGATTAATTCCTCCTAAATAAGATTATACTATATAGGAATAAAATTGTAAAGAGCAGAGACAAAAAAATACTATCATTTTTTTTGATAGTAACTGTTACAAAGAAGAATTGGATTTTTGATCATGCAAGGCGTATTATAAAGTTATCAAAACACGGTAATTTTTACACAAAATCAACAAAATACCAGGAGGAAACAAAATGAAAAAATTCGCATTTCTGCCGCTTACACTTGCGGCGGCCATGACATTGACTGCCTGCTCGGAAGGTGCTTCTTCTACGCCGTCTCAGGATTCTTCGACAAGCGCTGCTGCAGCGACATCCGAAGCTGCGGCTTCGGATTCCAAGCCGGCAACGGAAGAAACGTATGATCTTGTCTGGGCCGGGACAAGCTCATCGTCCGGATATTATGCTCTAAACGTAGCGGTTTGTGACATTATCAATACGTATGTGGACGGTGTCACGGTTACGCTGATGGAAACAGGGGGGACCGTAGATGACTACAAATTAATGATGAACAAGGAAGCCTCCTTCGGACAGACCAGTAACGTCAATGAATATTGCCTGCAGCAGGGCATTGCAACGTATGAGGGCTTTGGCTATACGGGCGGCCGTGACCTTTGCTTTTTTGTCCCGCAGGTACATAATTTTGTCGTTTCCAGCGAAAGCGGAATCAAAACCTTAAGTGATCTTGAGGGAAAGAAATTTAACGCCGGCCTGTCCGGTTCCTCAACCGAGATCGAATGTATGAATATGCTGAACACGATCGGAATTAAGCCCGACTGGTATCCGGCAAGCACGGCGGATGCGATCGACGCGGTATCCAACCGCCAGATCACCGGCCTTGTAAAAACCGGAACGACTCTCGGAACAGACTCTACGATCACAAATCTGCAGTCTTCCGTAGAGATTGAGTTCCTCTCATTTACAGAAGAAGAAATTGCGAAGGTTCAGGAAATTTATCCTTACTATAACTTCAAGACGGTCAGCTGCGCAGACTACGGCAAGGACTATGAGGTAAACGCACTCGGTATGAATCTTGGCTTCTGCGTGTCCGAGGAGCTTCCGGAGGATGTCGTGTATCGTATCATCAAGGCGATTGATGAACATATGGATATGATCCGCACCGCATATCCGGGCATTGCAGAGGATCCGCTGGCGCTGACGAACGAAGAAGGAACCCTCAGCCTGCTTCACCCCGGCGTTGTCAAATATATGCAGGAAAAGGGCATGACTGTCGATCCGGCACGTATTCCGTAATGCATCAATTCCATTCGTATTGATACACAGCGCGCTGCTGAACGGATGAAAATCATGGCAGCAGCGTGCTGTATGAAAACAGAAAGGGACAGCTATGAATAAAAAAACTCCTCTGGAGCGGATTCTCTTTATTCTGTCTATTGTCTATTCCTGCTTTTTTCTTTATACGGCGTTTAGAGGCGCATTTGTCAGCACGATTCAGCGTGGTGTGCATGTCTGCGGAGGAATCATTATCTGGGCACTGATTGATTTCTCAAATAAAAAGAAGACAAACAAAGCAGAAAAGATAATTGACATCTTCATGATTGTAGTTTTGTCTGCTGCAATGGCGTATTATGTCGTTGCCGGAAAGAACATTCTTATGCCGACGTTCAGAATGTCAACACCTCTTTTGATTCTCGGTATCCTGTTCATGATCTGTGTGATGGAAGCGGCGCGCCGTACAATCGGAATTGCAGTCCCCATCCTGAGCATGATCGGCTTGGCCTATGCATTATTCGGAAACTATATTCCCGGAACCTTCGGACATCCCGGATTTAAGATACAGCGTATTATGGAAATCCTCTGTTACAGTGACCGCGGAATTCTCGGAAGCGTTACCGGTATTTCTTCCACCATTATTGCAACGTTCGTTATTTTCGGAAGTATCCTTTTTGCAACCGGAGGCGGTGATACATTCATCAATCTGGCCAGTCTTGTTGCAGGAAATTCCGCAGGCGGCGCAGCCAAAATGGCCTCTGTGGCGAGCGGCCTGTTTGGCATGATTTCCGGAAGCTCTGCCGCGAATGTCGCGACCACCGGTGCCTTTACGATTCCGATGATGAAGCGCATGGGATATGATAATGATTTTGCGGCTGCCTCTGAAGCAAGCGCTTCTTCCGGAGGACAGATCATGCCGCCGATCATGGGTGCAGGCGCATTTATCATGGCCGACATGCTCGGTATCACGTATAAAGAGATTGCACTGGCGGCCATTATCCCTTCGCTGTTGTTTTATTTCGGCGTCATCTGGGGAATTGACTGTTATTCGCATCGTTATCATTATCACGGAATTCCGCGAGAGGAGCTTCCGGCGGCAAAAGATGTTCTTCGTCCTTCCAAATGCCTTCCTGTGTTCCTTCCGATCGGTACCCTGATCGCGCTGTTTTTTATGGGCTATACAGCCGTATTTTGTGCGAGCTATTCGATCCTTGTCGCTGTGGTGCTGTATTTGATTATGGATTTAAAGAACAGCAGGAAACGGGTCGGTGATTTGATTCAGGGGCTTGCCGATGCGACAAAGGATATGCTGAGTGTAATATCCCTGATTGCCTGCTCACAGATTTTAATCGCTTTGATTTCCACGACCGGCGTTGGTGTTAAGTTTACAAAAATCATCGTGGAACTTGGCGGAAGCAGTATGCTGCTCGCAGGCCTATGTGCACTGGCTGCAACCATGATTCTTGGTATGGGTATGCCGACCGTGGCGGCGTATATTCTTGCGGGTTCCGTAATTGCGCCTGCGCTCGTCCAGATCGGCGTGGAACCGCTTGCCGCACATTTTTTCGTTTTCTACTATGCAATTTTTGCAGGGCTGACTCCTCCTGTCTGCGGAACGGTGTTTGTAGCTGCTGCAATGGCGGACTCGAACTGGCTGAAAACGGCATGGATTTCAATTCGGCTGAGTATCGGCGCATTCCTTGTCCCGTTTATCCTGATTTTTAATCCGGGCATGATCCTGATCGGAACCACGGGAGAGATCATACGTACAACGATCACCTCGCTATTTGGAATCTATGCGCTTGGCGCAGGGTTCATGGGGTATCTGACCAGAGATTTGAATTGGCCGATCCGTCTGATTCTTGTTGCTGCCGGTGTTGCGATGGTAGATCCGGGAATGGTGACTGACATAGCAGGAATCGTCGTAATTCTGGGGATCGGAATCGGATTGATGACAACAAAGAAGAAACAAAAAACGATAGGAGACGCCAAATAAATTCTCCGTTTCCTATAACCGTGCGAGGGATGTGCATGATTTCTGAAAAGGGAACTTTTTCGCTTTCATGCAGCAAAAAGCAGCGCAGGACACGTCATAAGAAAAAATTTATGACGTGTCCTGTTTTCATACAGTATTGCAGGGCAGCAAAAAGGCCATCGCATTTGATCTGCGATGGCCTTCGTTCCTCTTTTATTTTCTGGCGATGAGAGCTTTCGCTTTTGCTACGATTGAGCCCACATCCATTTGATTGTCCCGGTATAAAAGCTCCGGATCCCCGGATTCCGCGAAACAATCCTGCACGCCGATGCGCTGCATAGGAACCGGACAATTTTCTACAACCACTTCTGCGACGGCAGCTCCAAGACCTCCCAGAATCGTATGATCTTCGATTGTCATGATCGCTCCGGTCTCTTTTGCCGCCCGGATGACTGCTTCGAGATCAAGCGGCTTGATGGTCGCCATATCAAGGACACGGACGCCGATTCCCTGCTCCTTTAAAAGAGTGGCGGCATCAATCGCTTTTTTAAGCAGGATTCCGGAAACGATGATTGTCATATCCGAGCCGTGATCGACGACCGTATTTGCCTTGCCCCATTCAAACTGATAGGTTTGCGGATCGTACACGTCTGCGACCGGGTTGCGGTGCAGGCGGACATAGAGCGGGCCGGTAAAATCTACGGCAGCGTGCGCCAGCACTTTTGCGGCGATTGCATCTGCGGGCTGTACGATTGTCATATTGGGGAAAGCCCGCATGATGGATACATCCTCGATTGCGGCATGTGTTGCCCCGTCGCCGCCTACCTGCAGGCCCGCATGGGTGCCAATGATTGTAACATTCAGATTCGGATAACAGATAAAGGTCCGGACCTGCTCACAGGCCCGCATGGAGGCAAATACAGCGAAGGTTGCAAGGAAAACCTTGTTGCCGCAGGCCGCAAGCCCGGCGGCCCCGCCGACGAGATTCTGCTCTGCAATTCCGAAGGAAAATTCACGTTCCGGGAAACACGTTCCGAATTTTTCCAGCCCGCAGGTCTTTGTATCGGCATTGCAGACGACAAAATTTTTATTTGTTTTTGCGATTTCAAGCAGTTCATGGCCAAAAGCCATACGTGTTGCCATTGTTTTTCCCATTAGACTACCCCTCCCTCTTGGATCTCTGCAATCGCTTTCACCATTTGTTCATCATCCGGTGCAGAACCATGCCAGGAACAGTCATCCTCCATGAAAGAGACACCCTTTCCTTTAACCGTGCGCATAAGAATTGCAGTCGGATGGCGCATGGTTTTTGCGGTATGTAAAGCCGTGAGGACATCTTTCATATTATGGCCGTTGACTTCAATGGCTCTCCAGCCGAATGCACGCCATTTATCGGCAATCGGCTCGATGGTCATAATTTCGTTGACCCAGCCGTTAATCTGTACCCCGTTGCAATCAACGATGGCAACCAGGTTCTTTAATTCATGATGGCCGGCGGCCATTGCGGCTTCCCAAACCATTCCTTCCTGAATTTCGCCATCCCCCAGCATTACATAGGTCATATAATTTTGATGATGGAGTTTTGCCGAAAGCTGCATCCCGACACCGATGGAAAGTCCGTTTCCGAGAGAGCCGGCTGTCATATCAATCCCCGGCGTTTTTCGCATGTCCGGATGCCCCTGAAGAATCGAGTGATACTGACGAAGTGTATGCAGCAGATCCGGGGAAAAATAGCCCCTGCGCGCCAGCGCCGCATACAGGACAGGGCAGGAATGCCCTTTTGACAGGATAAAACGGTCCCGATCCCCCCAATCCGGATTTTGCGGATCAATCCGCATCACATGAAAATATAAGGCCGTCACCATTTCCACTGCTGAAAGGGAGCCGCCGGGATGTCCGGATTTTGCGGCATGAATCATTGACAGAATGTCCTTGCGGATTTGGAGCGCCTGATTTTCCAGGCGTTCTACATCACGTTCTGTAAAATAGTTATTGCTTACCATAGCTGAATCCTTTCTTGCTTTAGAGCGTGCCTGAAAACTGCTTTTCGTCAGATGAGCGTCACAGTTTGCGAGAAATTTGTCCCCAATGAACGCGGTGAAACGGGCGGCGTTAAGTGCATGCAGGATAAATATATCGCAGACCAAAGCGCGCAGCCGGCGGGAATGAATTTTCAAACGGACTCTATTGAGGCATAGTTTGTTTGTAATTTAATGCTACTCTAACACCGGTAAAAAATCCAATTCTTCTTTGTAACAGTTACTATCAGAAAAAATAATAAAAAGCGGGTCAAGTTCTTGACATACGTCCGGGAACATGGGATGATAAGAAAAAACAGCAGTATAGAATGGGAGAGAGGAGATCGTATGGAGCTCTACACGATGAAGTATGTTCTTGCAGTGGCAGACTGCGGCAATTTTTCGCAGGCCGCACAAACCTGTCATGTAGGACAGCCGGCTCTTTCACAGCAGATTGCGAAGCTGGAGCGTGAGCTTGGCGTGCCGCTTTTTTACCGCAATTCGCACGGCGCCCGATTGACGGAAGCCGGTCAGATTTTTGCCTTGCGGACAAGAGAGATTCTCCATAAGGCAGAGACTCTCGAATCAGAGATGGCAGCATTTGCAGGAATCCGGCGCGGAAGCCTGACCCTTGGGATTATTGCCAGTTTAAACTGCATTGATTTTGGCGGACTGCTTTCCGCCTTCTGTTCGGAGTATCCGGGCATTTCCGTTAATATTGTCCAGAACGGTACACATGAACTGATCAATCTTTTGGTGGAACGGAAAATTGACCTTGCTTTCATGAACCGGCCGGTGACGGTTCTTCCGTCCAGTCTTGCATTTCACAAGCTTGGCGAGGACTATTATTCCCTTGCAGTTCCGGCTGACCATCCGCTTGCCAAACGGGAAGCCGTCAGTTTGAAAGAACTATCCAATGAACCGTTTATCTTTCATTCAAGCGCACAGGTGGCCTCGGATCTTTGTCTGAATGCCTGCCGCAGGGCCGGGCTTGAGCCGAATATCGTCTGTCGTTCGGCTGAGCCGACTACGAGTCTTTACATGGTTCAGGGAGGCCTCGGCGTGGCGTTTCTCCCCACAGAGGAATTTTGTACGCATAAGGTAGAGGGAGTGCTTGAAATCCGGCTTGAGGAACCGATTATAAAAGAAGTGGGAATTGCATGGCGCCGTGACGCGGCCTCCCCGCTTCTTGACGCTGCGGTAGAATTCTCTCAGAGGTGGACTGCATAGTGATAAACCGGATTCGGCTGCATGGGAAGCCCCCTTGCTGCCCGGTTCCAAAAGTCTGTCAATCGGAATCGGGCAGCAACAAAAAGAGCGTCTTGTGCGTATCCTGCCGGAAGCGTTAGCGCCTAAAACAATAAAACGGCTATTCTTCGTAAATGTATTTTTTTGCAAGTGCCTTTACTTTCTCGTTCGGGTATTCATTCCAAAGAGAATCGTTTGAAAATCTTGTGTGCAGAGTCCTGTTTTTTTCAAGGAAATCCTCGCTGCAGACTGTGCCTACTGCCCCAGCCCGCTTGGCCATAAAGGCGGCAAGCTCTTTGCGGATATTTTTCATACCTTCAATCACGGCTTTTTCTCCCCGTTCGCCAAGCTCGCCGGTCACGGCGTCCGCAATAAAGTAGATAATCAGGATAGAAAGGCGGTTGAAGCCGGCCTTATGCGTGCCGAGGTCATAACAAAAATCTTTTGGAGGGCAGTAGTCCGGGTCAAATTCCTCAAAGGCCGCCCTGCGTTCTTTGGCGGTCATGTTGCCAGGGCGCAGATAGACAGAAAAGCAGCAGTAATTATCTCCGTCTTCAGTGAGCGTTTTTGCGAGATTTGTCTGGGTGTGCGGCGCATAGGCGCCAAAGCAGGCATGATGGAATTCCTCGCAGTAGATGCGGCCGAGCGTTTTGTTCCCATCCTCGATCCACTTATGAGCGATCGGGCAGACTAACGTATAGGAAAGCCTTTCCTGAGGCGTCAGGCTCAGCTTTTCCCTTTTAAACCGGGGATCACCCGGAAGATCAAAATAGGTAAACAGATTTTCCAGATTTAATTTGATGCCGAGCTTTCTGTGGCGTTCCTGCATTTTTATGCCGCGCTCGATTCCATAATTGCGGATTCCCTGCCGCAGAGCGCACTCGCCCTCCACGCCGGTCATTTCCACAACGGCCTTTGCCATACATTCATAAATAATGCTCCAGCAATCCTGAAGATTGCCGATTTGAATCTCCTCTGTTTTTGTGAATTCACTCATGATTTTTCTCCTTTTTATTTTTTAGACCGGAATTTTTCTCCAAAGAAAATCCAGATCATCCAGAACATGAAACCCACCAGCATTCCGATATGTGCATAAATAATCGCATTCATATACTTCCTCCTTGCTTAATCCAACAGAGAGCGGGCCTCTGCTTTTTTATCGACTGCCGTGATGGCAAAGAACAGGATCAGGTTTAAAAGCGTTCCAATTGCCGCGCCCGGGAGCCCGAAAATAACCGTGCCGGTCGCCTCGCAGTATATGGCGAAGACAGATCCCGCTACCATGGAAATATTGGCCGCCAGTGCCGATTTCTTTCTTCGTCCGGAAAACAGGGCGTACAGCATCGGAACAAAGCAGCCGCCTACATATGCCGCCGACGCAAGACTCCAGATAGACATGATGCTCTGCATCCAGACAGCCATGATAAGGCCGCCGACGCCAAGAACCAGTGTGGTGAGCTTTGTAATCCGCAGAATTTCCTGGTCAGATGCCTCCGGCTTGATGATATTTTTATAAATATCATTGGAAAAATTTGTGGACGCCACCAGAAGATAGGAATCCGAGGTGGAAAGAATCGCTGCAAGAAGCGATGCGAATACGATCCCCCTCAGCCCAATCGGAAGGCAGGTCAGCAAAAGTGATGAAAATACGGAGTCAGGCTTGATACCGGGAAGGAGTATATAAGAGCAGGTTCCCATGAGAAGAACCATCATGAAGAACGTGTGCATGGGGATAATGGTGAGCAGAGTTCCTTTTTTAGCAGTCTTCGCATCCTTACACGCATAAAAGCGCTGATAACGGTTTCCGTCAATGAAAGTGGTAAGGCAGGTTGTGAATACCAGGCGGATCATAGTTGTGATGTCCGTGGACAACTGCAGATGATCCTGCGGTACACTGGCAGTAATGCCCTCCCAGCCGCCTACCCGTGTAAAGACCACGAAGGCAGTCATGGCTACGCCGAAGCCCATGATAATAAATTGGACATAGTCCGTTACGGCGACACCCCAGAAGCCGCTGAAATACGTAAATAAAAGAATTACGACCATACTGATTACCGCGCCGTAGAGGAACGGGATCCCGGTGACAACCTGGATGACGGTGCCGAACGTAACGGTCTGCATGGCCGGTCCGGTTCCCATCAGATACAAAAAGCTTAATAATCCGCCGTACGCCTGCGAAGGTTTTCCATATACCTTTCCAAGGACATCCGGCGCAGTAAAGCCGCCGAAGTTTCTGAGCTGTTCGGCCAGAAAACAGCCGATCAAAATGGTTGCAACGTACATTGCCAGGATAGACGGCAGAAGCGCCATACCGCTGTCATATACGGTTCCAACCCAGCCGTTTAAAACACCGCCGCCGATCGCCGTCGCCATATAGGTGCCGATAAAGATGGAAAGCCCCATCTTCCTGTCAGCGACCATAAAATCGCTTGAGGTAGCCGTTTTTGATTTGCACATCAAACCGACTGCCACGACGCCGATCAGATACAGGATAATAATTCCGTAATCAATGATTCCCATTTCATTTCCCTCCTTTGTCAGGTGGAGTGCTCTCGGAAATCTCAGATACAAATAGATGCCGAGAGAACCCGGTGGAACACAACTGGAAGTGTATTTGTTCCACGTGTTCGGAAGTACAGATGTAAAGAGGCCTCTTTAGAACCATTATAAGGGGCACTTGTTTTTTTCGGTAGTACATAGATTCGTCTGCAGCCACAGCATTTTTTGGCAACGCAGGAAAAAATAAAACCCCGGACCGTTTTAAAAGGTACGGGGTTTAAACCAGGCGTTGGCCGTGGCAATAAATTTTTCACTAAGCTCGGTGAGGGGTGCGTTTTTTCTTATGACCCATCCGATTTTGGATTGAATTGTGCAATTTAAAAGCTGCAGGGTCCGTCTGGGGTGGGAATTCGGGCTGTACATGTTTTCATACATGAGAGCAGGATAGAGGGAATCAAGATAAATGGCCTCCGTTTCCGCCAAAATCTCATAAAGAGTTGCCCGTGAGGTCGTGACAATTTTATGCATAAAATCCGGAAGGTTTAGCTGCTTGAAAATATCGGAGTAAGGGCCGACATCATTGCTGTTTAGCTTGACGACAGGGAAACCCTTAAGCCGGTCTGTTGTGACACCGGGCTCTGCCTGCGTATACAGCGGATTTTTAGGGCCGATTGTGATACCGAGAGGGATTTCCAGAATCTCCAGAAATTCCAGTTTTTGCACTTCAAACTGCCTAAAAATCGCTTTTTCATAGCAATTCCAAATGCGGATTAATCCAAGATCCGCGATCCGATCCGCGACATAAGCGGGGATTTCCAGTTCATTTTGTTCGTATTGCCGCAAAATCAGTTTGTCGGTCGGATAATCCTCGCGAAGCTGCTGAAAAATTTTTGCGATAAAGGGATAGCCGTTGCTGGCAACGGAAAATTCTTTTGTTTTTTTTCGCTGAGCTCCCATGCCGGAGAAGGCGTTAAGCTGCTCTAACGACACCTGTAACGGGATCACATGTGCGGTGAACATATTCCCGAATGGTGTTAGGCGTACGCCCTTACTGCTCCGTACAAAAATAGCTTCGCCCAGCTCCCTTTCAAGTGCTCGGACGGCTGACGACAGCGTTGTGTGGGAGATAAACAGATTGTTTGCGGCCTGATTGATCGAGCCGGTTTTGGCCACCTCCACCACATACCGCAGCTGATTGATCGTCATGTTTCCTCCAATCCGGCCGCCGCACTTAGCCGGCCTGCCGATAATTTCCTAAATATTATACAAAAAATAGGCTTGAAAAACAATGGGATATATTCGGCATAGAAAACGGCAGATTCAGGATCGCTTGAAACGGAGTGCAGAGAAATTTTTGCCTGCCGGTCCATTTATCATACGGTCAGCGGTAACAAGTGTGCAGACCTGCGTGAACGGTAACCGTTGTTTGCCATTTCCCAGATAAAAAGGGACCAAAGCCTCTTGACAGGAAAGCAGGGCTCCTGCTATATTATTGTTAGGAATCAAACTATTAAGAAAAAGAACTTTATAAAAAGGAGAGAGATGGATATGAGCGGAGGGATTTTTGTTATTCTTCTGGACGTGGCCGGTGTGGCCGCAGGGACGTTTTTGGGGTGTGCGCTTAAGAAATATATCACGCAGCCATTAAACGAGAGTATCATGCTGGCGCTTTCGGTGATCGCGGCGGCGGTGGGCGTTAACCTTCTGGGGAAGGGTGTACATATGTCAGCTGCGGCACTGGCGCTTCTGATCGGCGGGGTAATCGGACATATTCTGGGAATCGACAGGAGGCTTGCCGGGCTCTCGGAGTGTCTGCCGAAGACGGGCGGCGCGGAGACGGCGCAGACGCTTCTGGTCGCGTTTACCCTGTACTGTGTCAGCACGACCGGGATCATAGAGCGCTCTCGCTCGGCTTTGAGGGTGATACCACGGTCCTTACGACAAAAGCGATCATGGACTGTGCCGCCTCAGTGTTTTTTGCGGTCGGGAGCGGACCGATTCTGGCGGTGATCGGAGTGCCGCTGTTTCTGATTCTGCTTATCATGTATGCGCTTTCTGGCGTTCTGATGCCGGTGCTGACGCCGGAGATGATCGGTGATTTTTCGGCTTGCGGCGGGCTGATCCAGCTCTTGAATGCGCTCAGGCTCGCGAAGCTTAAAAATCCGCCTGTTGCGGACTTTATCCCGGCGCTGGTTCTGGTCTTTTTTATCAGCATGTTCTGGACAAACTATATGTGAGGTGGCGCGAAATGAAATATGCAGTGGAGCGATTTAAGGAGGAGCTTAGGGCGTTGAATCAGACGGTGTGGGAGGCCGCTGAGCCGAGATTTGAGGAATATCGTTCGATGGAAGCAGAGTCGGCAGTCCTTAAGAAGTATGGATTTGCCGTGGAGGAAGGGATCGCCGGGCTTCCCACGGCGTATCGTGCGGTATACGGGAGCGGCACGCCTGCGATCGGCCTGCTCGCAGAGTATGACGCGCTGGATGGCTTAAGCCAGGAGGCGGGCTGCCTGGAGAAAAAGCCGCGCCTCGGTGTGCGCTGCGGACATGGCTGCGGGCACAATCTTTTGGGAACGGCGGTGATCGCTGCGGCACTTGATTTAAAGGAATATCTGGACGCCCATCCGGGAGCGGGGAGCGTGGTCGTCTACGGCTGCCCGGCCGAGGAGGGTGGAAGCGGAAAGACCCTCATGGCAGGAGCCGGTGTATTCCATGAGCTGGACGCGGCGCTCGCATGGCATCCGGCCACCATCAATGCCTCAATGGGCTGCTCAATGTTAGCAAACTGCCAGGCGCATTTTAAGTTTCATGGGATAAGCAGCCATGCGGGAAACGCGCCGGAAAAGGGCCGCAGCGCCCTGGATGCGGTCGAGCTCATGAACGTGGGGATTAACTTCCTGCGGGAGCACATGGAAATGACGGACCGCGTACATTATGCAGTGACGAATACAGGCGGCGTGGCGCCGAATGTGGTACAGGCCGAGGCCGAGGTTATCCAGCTCGTGCGCAGCCGGACGAACGCCGGCGTGAAGGAGCTTTATGAGCGGGTGTGCGACATCGCGAGAGGAGCGGCGCTGATGACGGATACGACGGTGGAGATCGTATTTGACAAGGCATGCAGCAATGTGGTGCCCAACAAGATCTTGGGTGAGCTTGCATATGAGACGATGGTAAAGCTTGGACCGCCGGAGTATACAAAAGAAGAACAAGAGTACGTAAAACGGTATCACGAGCTGGTCGGGAAGGAGGCCGTCTTAAACGATGACGGTGCCGTCCCGCATTATGACATGGACAAGCGACGTGAGCTTGTAAAGACGCATCCGATGGCGGATTTCATTCTTCCTTATAAAATGATACAGATGCCGGCAACAGGCTCCTCAGACATCGGAGACGTGAGCCAGATTGTACCGCTTGTCCAGTTTGAGACGGCCTGTTTTACGCAGGGAGCACAGCCGCATTCCTGGCTTTGGGTGACGCAGGGCCTTTCTTCCTATGCGGAGAAGGGGATGCTGTTTGCCGGACAGGTGATGGCCGAGGCGGCCAAACGGCTCTTGGAAGACCATGCACGTTTGAAGGCGGCAAAGGAGGAGCAGCAGGAGAGAATGGGAGGGCAGCCATACGTATGCCCGATTCCAGAGAAATGCAGAAAGGCGGGTGTGCATGGTGTATAGGGTGAAGGATTATGAGGCAATTCTTACGGAGTTAAACGGAAAGCTGTGGGATCTGGCGGAGATTCGGTTTGAGGAGTTTGAGTCTTCAAGGCTGACGGCGAAGGTCCTGGAGGAGCATGGCTATGCGGTAGAATCGGGCGTGGGCGGCCTGCCGACCGCCTATAAGGCGGTATACGGGAGCGGGAGCCCGGTGCTCGGCCTGCTTGCCGAGTATGATGCACTGGACGGGCTGAGCCAAGAGGCGGATGCATTGGAAAAAAGGGTCCGTCCGGGGACGTCGCACGGGCACGGCTGCGGTCACCATCTGTTGGGAACCGGAATCATCGGCGCGGCGCTGGCATTAAGAGAATATGCGGAAGCCCATCCGGGAAAGGGGACAATCATTGTCTATGGCTGCCCGGCCGAGGAGGGAGGAAGCGGAAAGACGTATATGGCCCGGGCCGGTGTATTTGACGGGATCGACATCGCCCTCACGTGGCATCCGGGCACGATGAATGCGGCCATGACGGGAAGTCTCCTGGCAAACTGCCAGGCGTATTTCCGTTTCCACGGGGTAAGCAGCCACGCAGGAGCCGCGCCGCAAAAGGGGCGCAGCGCGCTGGATGCGCTGGAGCTCATGAATGTAGGCGTCAATTATCTGCGGGAGCACATGGAGATGACAGACCGCATCCACTATGCGATCACGAATACCGGGGGTATTTCTCCGAACGTGGTACAGGCCGAGGCGGAGGTTTTGTATCTGGTTCGGAGCCGGGACAACGAGAGTGTGAAGGAGCTATACCGACGGGTCGTCAACATCGCGAAGGGCGCGGCGCTCATGACCGGGACGACCTTGGAAATTGAGTTTGACAAGGCGTGCAGCAATGTGGTGCCGAGTGATACGCTGGGTCAGCTTTTGTACGACAGCATGATAAAAATCGGTGTTCCGATGTACACGGAGGAGGAGAGACGGTACATCCTGGGATACCGGAAAGTGATCGGGGATAAGGCGGCGGACAATGACGCCGGCCTGCTGCCGGAGTTTGATATGGAGACGAGAGGACGGCTCTGCAGGGAGCATCCGCTGGGCGACTTTATTCTGCCGTTTGAGCCGCAGGATGTCATTGAGACAGCCTCCTCCGATATGGGCGACATAAGCCAGATCGCGCCGCTCTTGCAGCTCCAATGTGCGTGCTTTAGTCTCGGGACACAGCCGCATTCCTGGATGCAGGTGGCGCAGGGCAAATCTTCCTATGCAGTAAAAGGCATGCTGTTTGCCGCCCAGACGATCACGGAAGCGGCGGTCTCTTTGATGGAGAATCCGGAGCTTGTAGAGAAAGCGAAGGAGGAAAAGAAACGGCGGACGAAGGGAAGAACCTATGAATGTCCGATCCCGGAAGGTGTTGTGCCGGCAGCGTTTCGGAAAAAAGGCCAGCGTGTGTTGGAACATTCATTGCCGGCATCTGCATGCCCCGTTTCGCGATAGATTTGGCCTAAATACATTTAACGCAGCCCACTACGCCTCATTCCGTTGCCTTGCCAGCCACCAAAAGATGGTACTTGGGGTTCGAAGGAGTTTTGCGCCACAGATTTGCGATTCTGCAAGGCGCTGGAACGAAGCGTACCGGACGTACGCTGAGCGACAGTAACGCGGCAGAATCGCAAATCTGTGGTGCAAAACCGTGTGTCCCCTTGTCCACTGAGGGTAGATTTAACAGAACTTACACATTATCCATCAATAGCGATACCCTCAGTGAACAAGGGGAACCAGAAATGATTTACAGTGAGTACAATTCCGGTTTGAAAGGAGCAAACCATCATGAAAATGCCTAAAGAAGATATGGATATGATTTGGTTCGCCTCTTGTGGAATGAACTGCAAGGTTTGTTATAAACACTGCCATCACAAAAAGCTATGTGCCGGTTGCTTGCACACGATAAAGGAAAGCCGGAGCATTGCCGTAAATGCAGGATAAAGGATTGTGTCAGCAGAAAATCGCTGTCCTATTGCTTTGAATGCTCCGAATATCTATGTCAGCAGATTATAAATCTTGAAAAGAGTTATAACCAGCGGTATCAGATGAGCCTGATGGAGAATAGCAATTTGGTTCAAGCGCAAGGTTTAAAATATTTCATGGAACAGCAGAAAGCAAAATATACTTGTCCTCAATGTGGCGGTATTATCTCAATTCATGACAGGGAATGCAGTGAGTGCCAGGAAAAATGAAATCGCCAATTTTTACCCGCAGTGATCAAGGGAGTATACGCCTCAAGTACTGCCTTTTGGCGGTTGGCGGCGTTAACATCAATCGGCGTGCTGGGAGTGCGCTGAGCGGGAATACCGCCGCAGAAACGCTGATTTGTGGTACAGAACCGTGCGGTCCTTTGCCCACTGATGGTATGGATAGGGGTATAAAAATGAGTGAAATTCATCCAATAAACTGCGGCAATTTCCTTTATCAGCCTTTGGCGGCAGGCGTTCAGCTCCTCGATCTTTCCTGTTGGCGTAGGACATCAAAAACGCGCTGGCCCCGATCAGGGTGTTCAGCAGCGCCTCGATCTCGTCCTCTACCTGGGCCAGCTCCACATTTAGAGCGGTCAGCCTGGGCGTAAATGGAGCTGCGGAGCATTTGAGAAATGAAGCCTCGGCCATTAGTATTAGTTCCTGGAAGCAGGGGCGGTCCGTGTTCTTGCCGGAAAAGCCTTTATCCTTGCAGTCCTTGTAATTCCCCCGCAGTTCGTACTTGCAAAACTCGATTTGTGTTTCAGCCTTGCTCCGCCTCCGGATAGAAAACGCCCGCACAGCACAAGGCTACACGGACGTATCGGGGCGGCTGGATATTACAATTTTCGCAGCTGTAGGCAGGGCATTCTGTTAGAGAAGGCAGGCTTTTTTGACAGGTCAGGGAGACGGACAATATAAAAAGACATAGCGTTGCCTCCTTTTGCCGCCGTTTGGTATCTGTTTGGAGCGCGCTAATCGATAGCCGTCCATCCAACGTTTTTTGATATGCCGTTTCCGTTGGCGGCTAAATATCTTAAAATAAGATTTGTTAGTCTACTCAATATCCCATATCATTGGAAATTTAGTGTTTGGCCATTGAATTTTATCTGTGCGGTATCTATGATTCTATACGATTTTTCCATCTGGGACGCAAAGAAGTCCAAACTGGAATTACCATCAAAGATAGACGTGCTTCTGGCAGGTTCAGTAATCTGTTTGCCGCCAGTCATCTCTTTATAGGCATTTTCTACGTTCTGCTTCATTCCGTCCAGCAACTTGGATGCGTTTTCCAACGCTTCCATAATTTGCTGCGGATCACCTGCCAAATTGGAGAGTCCCAAGGATTCAGCAGAAATAGAATTGAGCTGATTTTCCGTCACCTTTGACGCCAGTCCGCCAGACAATCCATCATATTCATCCACCGTGGAACGGTGTGGATTTATGTGACTTTGAATGATGTCTGTATAGTCTGATTGAATACTTTGCTTGTAGTTATGCAGATACGTCTCTGCCAGCTCTTTCGTCATATTGGGATCGCTATGC
>JAAWAR010000060.1 GCA_022792295.1 Lachnospiraceae bacterium | reverse complement strand
TAAATATTCAGTTGTAACACATGTATTGTAATCCTACACTGAGTGAGGGGGGAGCTTGATAATAAGGCTTGACAAATGGAAATCCGGTGTTATACTGGTTCTTAAGAAAATGAACATGCAACACGTTGACAGGACGAGTATGCCGTGGCAAAGGGTGCAGAGAGAAGCGCAGGTGGGTGTGAGCGCTTTCCGGGAGCGCGGCAAAAGACCAGCCTGGAGTGTCCCTTAATCGGGAACGGTGATTCCGTTATCATCAAATGAGTGGCGCAGGGTTTTCCTGTGCAATCCGGGGTGGAACCGCGAGAAATCGTCCCCTGATATGCCGTCTGGCATGTCAGGGGTTTTTTGTTTTTTGGGAAAGTGTGTCCTGTGAAGTGAAAATGCTCCGTGGGTGATGCGTGCACTTTTTTATTTTACAAAAAGCTATCCGGGCGGGACTTTTTGGGTTCGTTTTTGGAAATGTGTGGATTGAGAAAAGGAGAGAGCTATGAAGATTACATTAAAAGACGGCTCCGTTAAGGAGTATGAAAGACCGATGGCGGTCATTGAGATCGCGAAGGATTTGAGCGAGGGACTTGCGCGGATGGCCTGTGTGGCCGAGGTTGACGGGGAGGAGGCGGATCTTAGGACGGTTCTTGACCGGGACTGCAGCCTGAATATTTTGACGGCGCGGGACGGGGAGGGGCTGGCGGCGCTGCGCCATACGGCCAGTCATGTCATGGCGCAGGCGGTTAAGCGCCTTTGGCCGGAGACGAAGCTGGCGATCGGCCCGTCCATTGCTGACGGCTTTTATTATGACATTGACCGCGAGGAGCCGGTAACGGCGGAGGATCTGGTAAAGATCGAGGCGGAGATGAAAAAGATCATTAAGGAAGGTCTGCCGCTTGAGCGTTTTGAACTGCCGCGCGCCGAGGCCATTGCGCTCATGAAGGAAAAGGGAGAACCCTATAAAGTGGAGCTTATCGAGGACCTGCCGGAGGATGCCACGATCAGCTTTTATCGGCAGGGCGAGTTTACCGATCTGTGTGCCGGCCCGCATCTGATGAGTACAAAGGAGGTCGGCAAGGCTTTTAAGCTGATGAACATTGCCGGGGCGTACTGGCGTGGCAGTGAGAAAAATAAGATGCTCACCAGAATCTATGCGACTGCTTTCCAGAAGAAGGAAGATCTGGATGCGTATGTCACGATGATGGAGGAGGCCAAGAAACGCGATCACAGAAAGCTTGGAAAGGAGCTTGGCCTGTTTATGATGCACGAGGCCGGGCCGGGTTTTCCGTTCTTTCTTCCGAAGGGCATGGTCTTAAAGAACACGCTGCTTGATTACTGGCGTGAGATCCATAAAAAGGCCGGTTATGTGGAGATTTCCTCTCCGATCATCTTAAACCGCAGCCTGTGGGAGACCTCTGGCCATTGGGATCATTATAAAAACAACATGTACACGACCGTCATCGACGAAGAAGATTATGCAATCAAGCCGATGAACTGTCCCGGCGGCGTGCTGGTCTATGCTTCTGAGCCGCGTTCCTACCGCGATCTGCCGCTGCGCATGGGGGAGCTTGGCATTGTGCACCGACATGAGAAATCCGGGCAGCTCCACGGGCTGATGCGCGTGCGCTGCTTTACGCAGGATGATGCACACATTTTCATGACGCCGGAGCAGATTCGTGAGGAGATCAAGGGGGTTGCAGGGCTGATTAACGAAGTGTACTCCCTGTTCGGCTTCCAGTACCATGTAGAATTATCCACGAGACCGGAGGATTCCATGGGCAGCGACGAGGACTGGGAGATGGCGACCGGCTCTCTGCGCGGGGCGCTTGACGATTTAGGCCTCGATTATGTGGTCAACGAGGGAGACGGTGCGTTTTATGGTCCGAAGATTGATTTCCACCTGGTAGACGCGATCGGCCGGACCTGGCAGTGCGGGACGATTCAGCTTGACTTCCAGCTTCCGCAGCGCTTTGAACTTGAATACATCGGCGCAGATGGCGAGAAACACCGCCCGATCATGATTCACCGTGTGGCATTTGGTTCCATTGAGCGCTTTATCGGAATCCTCATCGAGCATTTTGCAGGTGCATTCCCGACCTGGCTGGCTCCGGTGCAGGTAAAGGTACTGCCGATTTCCGAAAAATATGAGGCGTATGCAAAGAAGGTATGTGCAGAGGTTGAAGCAGCCGGGCTGCGCGCAGAGATCGACCTCAGAAGTGAGAAGATCGGCTATAAGATCCGCGAGGCCCAGAGCCTCAAGATCCCGTATATGCTTGTAGTCGGCCAGAAGGAGGAGGCAGAGGGAACTGTTTCCGTGAGAAGCCGTTTTAAAGGCGACGAGGGAGCATGTGGGCTCAATG
Organism: Lachnospiraceae bacterium; assembly: GCA_022792295.1. Taxonomy (GTDB): domain Bacteria; phylum Bacillota; class Clostridia; order Lachnospirales; family Lachnospiraceae; genus CANQGL01. Next base: position 1,381 of record JAAWAR010000060.1, on the reverse strand, counting down.
CGTTTATTGAGAGCGTGAAGCAGGAAATTGCCTCCCGGAAGGTGCGCGCCATTGAGACAGAAAAAGAAGCGTGAACTGACAGAAATTCTTAAGAAATAGTTTATTGTTTTATTAAAACTTATACGCTATAATTGGCGGCGAGCCGTTCAGCTTTACAGTTGATTGGCTCGCCAATTATTATTTATTTCAGGGAGGTTCCTATGAAAAGAACATTAACAGCAGTATTGTGTGCTGCCATGCTGGCATCTTTGACGGCCTGCGGAGGCGGTTCCGACAGCAAACCGGCGGCAGGAGCGGCCGACCAGACGACGGCTGCGCAGGAGACAGAAAAACAGCTCAGCCCGGAGGAGATTTATAAGGAGGCTATGGAGAAGAATTCCGGTCTCGAGTCCATGGATGTGGACATGGTCATGAATATGAACATGACGATGGGTGAGCAGGCTATGGATATGAAGATGGACATGAAGATGCAGACGGCCGGCAAGGGAGAGGATACGAAGCTCCTGATGACTTCTACGACCGAAGCAGACGGACAGTCTATTGAGATGACGATGTTCTATACGGACGGCTATTATTACATGGATGCGATGGGCCAGAAGATAAAGTATCTGATGGATGCCAGTGAAATCGCGGCTCAGACAGAAGCCCAGACGGCTGGTGTGGAGCTTGAAGTGGAGTGGCTTAAGGATCTGACTGTTGAGGAACAGGGCGAGGATAAGCTTCTGAAGTTTGTCGGTGATCCGGAGAAGATGCATGACTATGTGCAGGACACGCTTGCAAATTCCGGTTCTGCAAACGGCTTAGAGGGTATGGATCTGACGGTTAACGAGATTTCCGGTGAGTATCTGATCGGTGCAGACGGTTACTACAAGGATGCAAAGATCAAGATGGATTTCACGCTTTCCTCTGACGGCCAGGAAGCCAAGATGGTAATGGATATCGATATGACCTACAACAACCCGGGACAGCCGGTAGAGGTTACGATCCCGTCCACCGACGGCTACACAGAGGTTGACGCGAGCATGATGCAGAACGCTGCATAATAAATTAGGATATGATTCGGACGCCTGTGAGCTTCACGGGCGTCTTTTTTGCGGCGGTGAGAGAGGCGCATCGGCAGCGGGAGCTGCCGAGCGCGTGGGTTTTTGTATTTGAACCGGAGAAGGGAGGAGGCTTTTGTACAAAAAGACAGGCGGGGGGGGCGGCAACAAACGTGAGAAGGCGTTTGGTCATCCGATGCAACGAATAAAGTGTAGGTTTGTCAAACATATGTTACACCGAGCGCAGATAATCCCTTAATACCTGATTAGGAGTTTTCCACCCCAGAGGACGCATGGGGAAGCTGTTGTAATCCCTTCGGTTGTATGCCTTAAGCTGCTTG
>JAAWAR010000059.1 GCA_022792295.1 Lachnospiraceae bacterium | reverse complement strand
GTTTGCCGCATCTCCTTGTATCAGTTGTTATATGCATATAGTAACAGGTGTTAAGAGATTCGTCAAGTGGAAAGGGGAGACAATCGGTCTGCAGGAACGGGCTTTTTGCCACTCCTATTCCTGTGTCGGATCTTCACAGATCCCCAGGAACAAAACCTGGCCTCTGTGGAAAACTGCATACAAAAACGGCCGGTCCAAGATCATCTCTGCCCGACCTACCGGCATAGCGGCTCCAGCCCAGGACAGTTCTGTAAACGCCGTAGCCTCGACTCCGTTTTCGTCAATCCCGATATGGACGTTTTGAGTGATTTGGGAAAGGAAAAGCGGAGAAACATCGGAGATATTAGAAAAATCAGCATCCGAAAACGCCTTTTTGATACCAAGATCTTTCAAGATGCCGGAAAGTTCCACATGGCTTCCATAGGAAAATTTTGGAATCTTCCAGATTACCTCGCCTGTCGTCTTCCCTCCGTCTTCATAAAGCACCGCTGAAAGTGCCTTGGGGCTTTTTACGAGCTCATGGACATCCACACCCTCGTCCGGCAAAATAAACAGCACCGAGCCGCTTTTCAGGGAAACCCTTGAGCTTGTGAAATTCTCTCCTTTTCGAAATGCGTGGGATTCCTCCCTTCGGTTCATGAATTCGCAGGAAACTTCGCTGCCATCCCTTCGCATAAAAGAGTCTGTTTTGGTTGCTTCCACCTGAAAGCGGTCCAGCCATTCGTCATAAAAATATACTACGTTCCGAAGGGATAAAAGCTCCTCTGCTCCGGATGCTGTGTTGGGCAGGGCAAGGACTCCCCCCGTCCTGTCCTTGACCCAGTCTGCCATGAGCGTCTGCATCTTTTCTGTTTGAAGATCGCCTTCAAAGCTGTCCGCATAAAAATACTGCGCAGCATGACCGGAGAACGTCTCCTTAAGTCCCAGATCCTCGTCAGCCCACAGGGAGGTGGCAAGCCGCAGACAATATCGGGATTCAGCCGGATATTCTCCGAATTCGTCTTTTTTGTTGTTTTTTTCGTTTGGGACATGGTAAATCGCCTCAAACGCTTCCTTCGCATCCGCCGATAGATTCTCTGCATAAGGGTAGCCCAAAAGATTTAATAGCTCCTTTCTGGTCTCTCCCTCCGCGCCCTCGGCCGCCACGGCAAGGGAAAAATACAGCCCAAGCGGCGAATAAACTATATTGCTTTTTGCATCCTTCAAAACTGCCGAGCCGGTCTGTACACCAAATTCCTGACAGGCGGCCGCAAATGCCTCCGGCACCGTCTTCCTGTTCTCATAACGCTCCTCGTCACTTTTATAAATCGGTTCCTCGGGAAATTCGGCCAGTTTGACCGCCGCTGCGCGTAAGGCTCTGTCCGTCTCGCTCTGAGGCATCTGCCCCCTTCGCCCGGCCATAAAAAAGCCCAAGATACACAGGCTCCCTGCCAAAATAAGCAGCGTGTACGCCGTTCTCACAATCTGTTTCTTTCTTTTGTTCTTCTCCTCATTCACTGCTTTCCCCCCTTTTGTCGTTACGGGCCATACCACGGTTCACTGACACACTCCAACCAGGATTGTCTTTTCTTTTACTTTACCACAGGTCCAAAAAGGACGATGCTACTTCCGTTCGATCAGCTTCCCGTCTTCTCCACGGCATTGAATGGCACGGTCCATATACCAGGCTACGTTTCCAAGCTTCTTCTCCATTTCTGCCCGGTCGTCCTCGTTCAAATACCGGGAAAATAATACACCAAACAGCATCCCATAATCCGAGCTGTATCTTTCAGGAACCTCCGTAAATTCCAGGATTTCATACATGCGCACGCGCATCTCCGTCGTAAAATCCAGATCCCGCATTTCCTGCTTGGCCTTCCGGAATAAATATTCCCCAAAGCCCTCTTTAAGCGCCTCGGGACTCGTAAAGCGCAGCTCACATGCGATGGCATCCAGCTTATATCGGATATAATAACGGTCCCCTGTCTCTGAATCCCGGCTGGAAGAATAATATTCCTTTTCCGGGCAATAGACAAAGGTCCAGCCATTGTCCACAAAGTTCCGCAGCCAGCCTTTCGGCAGCCCGTTTAATTCCTCTGCGATCTCGTCGCGCAGCCCCTCGTCGATCTTAATCTCTCGCTCGTTGTCGTTGATCGCCCGTACGTTTCCCGGCTCGTAGGGCTGCCCGTCGGCATCAAAATATTTAAAGCCGCTGTACTCATTCGCCAAAAGGCTCCCATCCTCATGGAAATAGTATTTTTTTCCACTGATCGTCTTGACAGCCTCGGTGCTCAAAATTCCGTTTCCGTTAAACCAATACCATTTTCCGCCGTCATTCAGCCAGCGGATCACCGCATTGCCGCTCTTGTCATAAAAATACCACTGCTCGGAACCGTCGCCCGTATAGCACTGCCAGCCCTCAGAGAGCCTTCCGTCAGCCTCGAAATGATACCGCAGATTTCCCACCTTCTGCCAACCGGTCTGGACATAGCCATCTGTATTAAAATGATACCATTCTCCGTCAATATCCTCCCAAGAATTCCTGGCGTTTTGCCCATCCTCCTTTACATACTGCCACCCTGACTCTGTCTCTATCCACTGCCCGTCTGCCGCAAGCGCCGTCCAGCCGGATACTGCCAAAAAGCCGGCCGCAACCAATACTGTTTTCCACTGTCTGTTTTTCATACGGATCCCCTTTCCTTCTTACATAATGTTCTCTTTCCCTGCTCCTGGCCCTTTTCAAATCTCTGCTTCTGTATTATAATGAAGACAGCTTGATCGATCACGAAAGGAGATTCCCTCATGAAACGGATCCTCGCCTGGGCCGGCATTCTCATAATCGCCGCCGCTTTTATCACGCTTGTCATCCTCACCTTCACCGGCGCGCCCGCCAATCAGATTGTCGCTCTTTTATTCGTCCTTCTTGTTATCCCCGTTTTTCTCTACACATTTCTGCTCATCGTCAGGCTTGGCCGTTCCAAACATGACCGTGAAACGGATGAAACCCAAAAAAGCGACTGACAAAAAAAGGATTTTCCATATTTATTATAATGCCTTTTGGCTGTTGTTTCAATGCCCGTAAGCAATTTGCCATGATTTTGCCACGTCATTTAGAGGTAGGGGGTAAATAGAAGCAATAAATAGCAGATAATTTGTAGAATTGCAAAAAATGGATGGTAGTTGCTTATATAGAAAAAATAATCCTTGCTTTAGTCATTCCTGTCTGAATTAATTTTAAAATAGTCAGGGGAACCCGCCAGGAGCAGATATGGCCTTTCTTGCAGCTCCTGGCAGGCTATTTGGGTACACTTTCCCCCTTACCTTATAATAATCTCATCCCGGCCCGGCCCGTTCGAAATCATAGTGACCGGAACGCCAAGCTCCGCCTCAATCGCCTCGATGTACTTCCGGCAGTTCTCCGGCAGCTCCTCATATTTCTTGATTCCCCGGATGTCGCACTTCCAGCCGGGCAGCGTCTTATACACCGGCTTCGCCCGCTCCAGCTTTGGCGTGGTCGGGAAATCTTTTGTTATTTTTCCGTCAATCTCATACCCGACACAAATCGGCAGCGCATCCAGGTATCCTAAGACATCGAGCACCGTCAAAACGACCTCCGTTGCCCCCTGTACCCGGCAGCCATACCGGCTGGCAACCGCGTCAAACCAGCCCATCCGTCTGGGCCGTCCCGTAGTTGCACCGAACTCGCCGCTGTCACCGCCGCGCCGTCTTAATTCATCTGCCTCCTCGTCAAAGATCTCTGATACAAACGCTCCCGCACCCACTGCGCTTGAGTACGCTTTCACAACCGTTGTAATCGTTTTGATCTCATACGGCGGAAGCCCTGCACCGATTGCACCATATGCCGCCAATGTGGACGAAGACGTCACCATCGGATAGATTCCGTGATCCGGATCCTTAAGGGATCCCAACTGTCCCTCCAAGAGGATCGTCTTTCCCTCCCGGATTGCATCGTGCAAAAAGGCCGTGGTGTCGCATACATAGGGTGCAACCAGCTCCTTATACTCCATCAGGGTATCAAAAATATCCCGCGGTTTTAACTTGGGCTGATGATACAAATGCTCCAGCATCACATTTTTTAGCGTACAGACATTTTCGACCTTTTCCATAAGCTCCTTTTGATCCGCAAACAGCTCGCTGACCTGGAAACCGATCTTTGCATACTTGTCAGAATAAAACGGGGCGATCCCGGACTTTGTGGAGCCAAAAGATTTGCCCGCCAGACGGGCTTCCTCGTAAGTATCCAAAAGAATATGATACGGCATCAAAATCTGCGCCCGGTCAGAAACCAGGATTTTCGGCATCGGCACTCCCTGGTCCGTAATCTCCTTTAATTCCTGTACAAGGAACGGGATATTCAAGGCGACTCCGTTGCCGATTACGCTTGTGGTATGGCTGTAAAAAACGCCTGACGGGAGAAGGTGGAGCGCAAATTTTCCGTAGTTGTTGATAATGGTGTGGCCTGCGTTGCTTCCGCCCTGGAAGCGGACAATGATGTCAGACTCCCTTGCCAGCATGTCGGTAATTTTCCCTTTGCCTTCGTCCCCCCAGTTGGCGCCCACGATTGCTCTGACCATTTCTAAATCCTCCTATCCCATCCTCTATAATTATACATGGATCTGTGCTTTCATACCAAGAAGCTCTTGATTGGCCTCCAGGATCGGGCGGATTGTCTCATTCAGGAATTCGTCCACCTGCTCCGGCGCGCGGCCTACATATTTGGCCGGATCCATGGTTTTCTGAAGCTCCTCGAGCGTCAAATTAAACGACGGGTCGGCCGCAATCAGCTCCAGAAGGTTATTTTCCCTTCCCTCTGCCTTTACATTTCTTCCTGCCTCCATGGACAGCTCGCGGATTCTTTCATGCAGTTCCTGGCGGTCACCCCCCGCCTTCACTGCATCCATCATGATGTTTTCGGTGGCCATAAACGGCAGCTCCGCCATCAAATGTTTCTCGATGACCTTCGGATATACCACCAGGCCGTCCACTACGTTCAGATACAGATCCAGGATGCCATCCACCGCCAAAAAACCCTCCGGCACGGAAAGGCGCTTGTTGGCCGAGTCATCCAGTGTACGCTCAAACCACTGCGTCGAAGCGACAAGCATCGGGTTCATCATGTCGGACATCACATAATCCGCCAAGGAGGCGATCCGCTCACTGCGCATGGGATTACGCTTGTAAGCCATGGCCGAGGAACCGATCTGGTTCTTTTCAAACGGCTCCTCCACTTCTTTTAAATGCTGCAGAAGGCGGATGTCGTTGGAAAACTTATGTGCACTCTGAGCGATCCCCGCAAGTACGGAGAGCACGCGGCTGTCGATCTTCCTCGAATACGTCTGCCCGGAGACCGGATAACACTCCGTAAAGCCCATCTTTTCTGCAATCATGCGGTCGGCTCTGCGGCATTTTTCATGGTCGCCTTCAAACAGCTCCAAAAAGCTCGCCTGTGTACCGGTCGTTCCTTTAGAGCCCAAAAGCTTCATGGAGCCCAAAACATAGTCCAGATCCTCCAGATCCAGTAAAAGCTCCATCATCCAGAGCGTCGCCCGCTTCCCCACAGTTGTCGGTTGCGCCGGCTGGAAATGCGTAAAAGCCAGGGTCGGCTGGCTCTTATATTTTTTGGCAAAATCCGCCAGCTCATGGAGGACGTTTATCAGCTTTTTACGGACAAGACGCAGCGCCTCCGTCATCAGGATCAGATCGGTATTATCTCCTACATAGCAGGAGGTCGCGCCAAGATGGATGATGCCCTTCGCCTTCGGACACTGTAAGCCATATGCGTACACATGGGACATCACATCGTGGCGAACAAGCTTTTCGCGCTCCTTCGCCTCCTCAAAATTGATGTCGTTTTGATTGGCACGAAGCTCCTCAAGCTGCTCGTCAGTAATCGGAAGGCCAAGTTCCTTCTCCGTCTCTGCCAGGGCGATCCAGAGCTTCCGCCAGGTACGGAATTTTTTCTCAGGGGAAAAGATGTACTGCATTTCCCTGCTTGCATATCTCTCAGAGAGAGGGCTTTGGTAGCGATCGTACATGTCTGCTCCTCTTTTCTTTCATATTGTAAAATCTATTACTTTTCAAACTCCCCGCGTATATCCTCATTCGGCGTATCAATCGGATACTGTCCGGTAAAGCATGCCGTGCAAATCGGCAGGCCGCCCGCCATTTCCTCCAGACGCTCCGCTTTCAAATAAGATAGGGAATCCGCTCCGATCCAGTTACAGATCTCCTCCACAGTCCGATTATGCGCGATTAGCTGATCCCCGGAAGGAATATCAATCCCGAAATAGCAGGGATGCAAAAACGGCGGAGCCGTCACCTTGACATGGACTTCCCTTGCCCCGGCTTCCCGCAGCATACTGACAATACGGTTGCTCGTCGTACCGCGTACGATCGAGTCGTCGATCATGATAATGCGCTTGTCCGCCACAACCTCTTTTAAGACATTCAGCTTCACACGAACCGCCGACTCGCGGCTGCTCTGCTTCGGCTTTATAAAGGTGCGGCCCACATAGGAATTCTTGATAAATGCCACGCCATAAGGGATCCCGGACTCCATCGAGTAGCCCAAAGCCGCCGCATTTCCCGACTCCGGCACGCCCACGACGAGATCCGCCTCCACGGGAGAGTCCTTTGCCAGCATACGGCCCGCAAGAATGCGCGAACGATAGACCCCAATGCCGTCAAAGGTACTGTCCGGCCTTGCAAAATAAATATATTCAAAAATACAGCGGGCCTCTTTTTTTCTGTCACATAATGTCGTGTCCGAGCCGATACCGTCCTTTGTAATCGTAACGATCTCGCCAGGCTGCACATCACGGACAAACTCGGCGCCGACCGTATCCAGGGCACACGTCTCCGATGCCAGAATATAGGCGTTATCCCGCTTTCCGATGCAGAGCGGCTTAAAGCCCTGCGGATCACGTGCACCAATTAATTTTCTTGGACTTGCAATCACAAGCGAATACGCACCGGAAAGCTTTTTCATGGCGCTCGACACCGCCTCCTCGACCGATCCTGCCCGAACCCGCTCCCTCGCGATGTGGTACGCGATTACCTCCGTATCCACGGTGGTCTGGAAGATCGCGCCGTTGTAAACGAGCTCACGGCGAAGCTCTGGCGCATTGACAAGATTTCCATTGTGTGCGAGCGCTAACGTCCCTTTTACATAGTTCAGAACCAAAGGCTGCGCATTTTCCCTCGTGCTGCTGCCGGCAGTCGAATAGCGCACGTGGCCGACTCCGATATTCCCTTTTAAGCCGTCCATGATTTCCGGTGTGAACACCTCATTGCAGAGCCCCATTCCCTTATAGGCGTTCACAACTCCCTTCGGCCCGAACGTATCGCTGACCGCAATGCCGCAGCTTTCCTGTCCCCGGTGCTGCAGCGTACAAAGGCCATAATAAATCGTAGAAGCTACGTCGTTTCCGTCCAGGTCATAGACGCCGAAAACGCCGCACTCCTCGTGCAGTTTGTCCTCCCCCATACAGAACGTTTGCACTTTTTCCATCTGTTATTTTCTGTCCTCGATTCCCAGGCGTCTGAATACCTCATTGTATGCATCCTCAACGTTCCCCATATCCCTGCGGAAACGATCCTTATCCAGCTTTTCATGGGTCTTTTTATCCCACAGGCGGCAGGTATCCGGAGACACCTCGTCAGCCAGAATAATCTGTCCCTTATAACGGCCGAACTCGATCTTAAAGTCCACAAGATCAATCCCGAGTCCGTCAAAATACTCCTTCATGATCTCATTGACCCGGAATGCATACCCGGTGATGGCATCAATCTCCTCCTCGGTGGCAAGTTCTAAAGACAATGCATAGTATTGATTGATAAACGGATCATGCAGATCGTCGTTTTTATAGCTGAACTCAAGAGTCGGGCGCTTAAAGACAATCCCCTCCTCCATCCCCATCTTCTTTGCAAAACTGCCGGCAGAAATATTACGGATAATGACCTCCAACGGTACGATCTCCACCTTCTTCACGGCCGTCTCACGGTCAGAGAGCTCCTCAATGTAATGCGTTGGAATCCCCGCCTTCTCAAACAGCTTGAAAATATGGTTCGTCATACGGTTGTTGATTGCACCTTTGCCGACGATCGTCCCCTTCTTTGTACCGTCAAAGGCAGTTGCATCGTCCTTATAATCGACGATCAGCACATCCGGCTCCTCGGTCGTGTAGACCTTTTTTGCCTTTCCCTCATACAGTAAATCGACCTTTTTCATTTTCTTACTCCGTCCTTTTCTTTGGATTGGTAACCGTTTAGAACCCTTCCCTGCCGCGGACAAATCTTTTGCTTAAATTGCCTTTTCGGCAATGGACTTTTGTCCGCTTTTCTGTGTCTTGCCCAAAAGACAGACTGTCTCACAGTCAGCGCTGCAAATACAAAGACGGATCTAAACCGTTAGCTGGATCCCACATTTTGGCGAAACAAACAAGATACACGGCAATTATAATCCATGACAAGTGGAAAATCAAGGATAAGTTTTTGAAATACACCGACAGAGACCGGGCCCTGTCACATAAGCGGTGCGACCGTTTTCAGCACGAATCCCATCGCCTTAAGCGTCCGCTTCTCCTGCCGCAGCGTCTCATTCGTCACTTCCCGGCACATTTCCCGCGTGGACAGAAAATCCGCCTCAATCCCGGGAATACAATCCGTCCCGTACAGATACACAGCACATTCAAAATGATGATACAGGCTTCTGTAATCCAGATTGATGGTTCCGACTACTGCCTCCCTATCGTCGCTGACAAACACCTTTGCATGCACAAAGCCCGGTGTATATTCAAAAATCCGTACACCAGATTTTAAAAGCGAGGCATAATGCGTCTTTGCCAATGCATACGGCGCGGTCTTATCCGGGATACCGGGCAGAATCAGATGCACCTCAACCCCTCTCTCCGCCGCAAACTTAATCGCTGTCTCCATCTCGCCATCCAGGATCAGATACGGTGACATGATATGTACATAGTGCTGCGCCCGATTCAAAATATCCATGTAGACCCGTTCGCCCACCATATCCTCATCAAGCGGGCAGTCCCCGTACGGGAGCACAAACCCCTTCGTCTCCTTCTTCGGGAACGCAGGATATGCGAGAAAACGTGAAAATTCCGTCTCCCTCTCGTCAATCCCCCACATCTGCAGGAATAAAAGCGTAAAGCTTTTGACTGCCTCACCCTTTAGCATCACGGCGGCATCCTTCCAGTGACCGTATTTTTCAATCTCGTTGATATACTCATCCGCCAGATTTACACCCCCTGTAAATGCGGTATGGCCGTCAATCACAAGGATTTTCCGGTGATCCCGATAATTGTAATGTGTGGACACAAACGGTGTTACGGGTGCAAACACCTTACATTTGATGCCCAGTCTCCCAAGCCGCTTCGGATAATCATGCGGCAGTGTGGTAAATTCGCAGGTGCCGTCATACATCACGCAGACCTCTACGCCCCCGGCCGCTTTTTTCGCCAGGATTTGCAGTATTTTCCCCCACATGAGGCCTTCATCCACAATAAAATATTCGAGAAAAATGAAGTGCTCTGCCGCCTCAAGCTGCCGCAGCAGCTCCTCCCATTTTTTCCTGCCTGTCGGAAAATAGGTCACATCAGTATGGTCGAACACCGGATAGCAGCCGCTTCGGCGGATATAATGCGCCAGCAGGGCCGCTCCGGGGTTTTCCTTGGCCAGCGCTTCCAATACCGCTTCAGATTGTGGGATGCTTTCCCTTGTCTGCTCTGTCAGACGGCTTAACCGCACCTTGACCGCCCGGTGCCCGATGTCGCTTTGTGTATACCAATACAAAATTGCGCCAAACACTGGCAGGAGCATGATGATGATTAGCCAGGTAATCTTGGCCGAAGGATCCAGTCCGCTGTTTAAAAGCCAAAGCACCATCATAACCGTAAACAGAACCGTGCCTCCAAAGATATGCGGCAGCAGCTCCTCAAACCACCGGAACATACTAAACAGCGCGAAAACCTGGAGTGCCAGAAGAAGAACAATCAGTCCCAGACGACTGAAAACCGCATGTACCACACTGTTTTGCCCCTTTTTCAAAAGCCGCATACCCGGATTTTCTTCGTAGTTTTTCCGCATCATTCCTATCCTTTCTTTATATCCCTTTTCCGATAAAGATGAAGC
>JAAWAR010000058.1 GCA_022792295.1 Lachnospiraceae bacterium | reverse complement strand
TAGGAGGTTTTTAAAATGGCAGTAATAGAGAAAAAGCCGGTAAAGATTGTGGAGACCGTCCTGCGTGACGCCCATCAGTCCCTGCTTGCTACAAGAATGTCCACGGAGCAGATGCTCCCGATCATCGAGAAAATGGACCAGGTCGGCTTTTATGCGGTCGAGTGCTGGGGCGGCGCAACGTTCGATGCTTCCTTACGTTTCCTGAAGGAGGATCCGTGGGAGAGGTTAAGAAAGCTGCGTGCCAGCTTTAAGAATACGAAGCTGCAGATGCTGTTCCGCGGTCAGAACATTCTCGGTTATAACCACTATGCGGATGATGTTGTGGAATATTTCGTGCAGAAATCCGTTGCAAACGGTATTGATATTATCCGTATCTTTGACTGCTTAAACGACATCCGCAACCTGCGGACCGCCGTCAAGGCAACGAAAAAGGAAAAGGGCCATGCGCAGATTGCTTTAAGCTATACGCTGGGCGATGCCTACACGCTGGACTATTGGAAAAATATTGCCCGTGAGATCGAGGAAATGGGTGCGGATTCTCTGTGTATCAAGGATATGGCCGGCCTTTTGACACCATATAACGCAGACGAACTCGTCAAGGCGCTTAAGGAAGGCACAAAGCTGCCGATTGATCTGCATACGCACTACACGTCCGGTGTCGCTTCCATGACATACCTGAAGGCAGTTGAGGCAGGCTGTGACATCATCGACTGTGCGATGTCCCCGTTAGCGTTGGGAACTTCGCAGCCGGCGACGGAGGTCATGGTAGAGACCTTCCGCGGCACGCCGTTTGATACCGGTTATGACCAGACGAAGCTTGCCGAGATCGCTGACTACTTTACACCGATCCGTGAGAAGGCATTAAAAGACGGTCTGCTGAATCCGAAAGTATTGGGTGTCAACATCAAGACGCTCCAGTATCAGGTTCCGGGCGGCATGCTTTCCAACCTGGTCAGCCAGTTAAAGGAGGCCGGCAAGGAAGACAAATACCGCGAGGTGCTTGAGGAGATTCCGAGAGTCCGTAAGGACTTCGGCGAGCCGCCGCTTGTCACCCCGTCTTCGCAGATCGTCGGCACACAGGCCGTTATGAACGTCCTGGCAGGCGAGCGCTATAAGATGGTTCCGAAGGAGTCCAAGAAGATCATGATGGGTGAGTTCGGCCAGACCGTTAAGCCGTTCAACCCCGAGGTTCAGAAGAAGATCATCGGCGACGCGACGCCGATCACCTGCCGCCCAGCGGACTTGATTCCGCCGCAGCTCCCGCAGTTCGAGAAGGAATGCGCGCAGTGGAAGCAGCAGGATGAGGATGTCCTTTCCTATGCCCTGTTCCCGGCGGTTGCGAAGGATTTCTTCGAGTACCGCGAGGCACAGCAGACCAAGGTGGATCCGAAGAAGGCTGATAAGGAAAACAAAGTATATCCGGTATAAGGATGCCGGCAGGCTGAAAGGATTTTGGCGGTTCAGGAATCTGAGCTGCTGCGTAAAAGAAAGAAACGGCAGGTGTTTAAGACAGCGATCGTCTTTGGCGCCTGCCGTTTCTTTACATCTATATGCATATCTTGGCACAGATTGGAAAAATTGCGGTAATTGTTCGGCAAAACAGAGAACTTTTGCCTGTGTGGTTGACAGAGAGGGCTTTTTGTCAGTATAATGATCGTGGTGTCATTTCCTGACAAATTAAGAAAATGGCGGCGGGAGAGGAAAGAATGAGAAGAAAAGGAAGAAAAATTCTGGCTGTCGTAACCGGGCTGGCCCTTTTAGCGGGGGCGGCCGGCCGAGTCGGCCTTTTAGACACATATCCCCGGACAGTCTATGCACAGGAGCGTTCGGCACTCGTAAACGCGACAAACTTAAATGTACGCAGCGGGCCCGGAACCGGAAACCAGATCGTAGCGCGGCTGGCTTATGGGGCAAGCGTCACGGTGACCGGAGAGACTACGGCGTCGGATGGAGTGAAGTGGTATAAACTCCGGTTCGTCTCGGGGTCGCAGACTCTGACCGGATACGCATCCTCGGAGTACATAAAATTTCCGGTCACGTATTCCACAGATGCGGCGTTTGAAAATCACCTGAATCAACAGGGCTTTCCGGAGAGCTACAAGGATGCGCTTCGCCAGATTCATGCGGAGCATCCATCCTGGGTGTTTACGGCACAGCACACGGGACTCGACTGGAACGACGTGATCGCGAACGAGGGAACGGTTGGAGCGAATCTGGTAGGGACCAACAGTATATCGTCCTGGAAATCCACCGAATACGGTGCGTATGACTGGAATACGGGAAAATGGACGGGGTTTGACGGCCCGACCTGGGTGGCTGCGTCTAGGGAGATTGTCGCTTACTATATGGATCCGCGGAATTTCCTGAATGATACCTATGTATTTCAGTTCCTAAACCATAATTATAACAGCAACATCCAGACAAAGGAAGGGCTTTTAAGCCTGGTAAAAGGGACATTTTTAGAGGGCGGAAATGTGGCGGACCAAACCGGGCAGCAGACGGGGACGAATTCGCAGGATACGCCCGGAAATCCAAACGGTCCGGGAAACGGCACGAACCAGGGAAATTCAAACGATCCGGGATATGGCACAGGCCAGGGAAATCCAAACGGCCCGGGAAGCGGTATGGGCCAGGGAAATACGAACGGTCCGGGAAGCGGCACGGGCCAGGGAAACACAGGCGGTCCGGGGTACGGGAGCGGAAACGGACAGAGCGGGATAAATGTGGGGCCCGGAGGAGGCCCGGGGCATCGTGTCGCTCTGCCTTCGGAGGCGCCGGGGCAGCCAATTCGTGAGGGCCTTTCGGGGCCGGCTTCTGCGGCTTCGATCTGGGATGTGCGCGCGGCTGCCGTCAATACGGAATATGGTCCGGGCATGGATATGTCGTCCGTCACCAATGATCCGACGGGACAGGGAGAGACGGCTCCGGTTCCGTCCGGGAGCGGCTACGTGGATGTGATCATGAATGCGGCTGCGCAGTCAGGCGTGAATCCCTATGTTCTGGGAGCCATGATCCTGCAGGAGCAGGGAAAGGGAACCTCAGGAAGCATTTCAGGAACAGCCGCCGGCTATGAGGGCTACTATAATTTCTTTAATATAGGCGCATACGCGACCGGAAACATGTCCGCGGTTACAAGAGGTCTCTGGTATGCCTCACAGCCCGGAAGCTATGGGCGGCCGTGGGATTCTATCGAAAAGTCGATTGTCGGCGGGGCAATTTATTACGGAGAAAATTTCGTAAAGGCGGGACAGGATACCTTCTATTTGAAGAAATTCAACGTACAGGGGAGTAATCTCTATAAACATCAGTATATGACGAACGTTGAAGGCGCGGCCGGAGAGGGCGCAAAGCTTTCGCGTGCCTACACAGACCAGATGAAGAAGCAGGCGCTGACGTTTAAGATTCCGGTATTCAATAATATGCCGGAGACGGCCTGTGCAAGGCCGGCATTAGACGGAAGCCCCAATAACAAGCTTGCCTCCTTAGAGGTCACAGGCTATAGTCTGACGCCGACCTTCAGCCAGGATCGGGAAAGCTATGATTTGATTGTGAATCCGTCAACGGACCGGATTGCAGTAAATGCCGTGGCGGCCGATTCAAAGGCGTCTGTAAACGGCGCAGGCACAGTGACCCTGCAGAGCGGGAATAATACGGTTTCCATCGAGGTCAGGGCCGAGAACGGGACTGTCAGAACGTATCGTCTGAATGTAGTGCGTCAGGGCAGCGCTCCGGTTGTTACGGTCCCGGATACGGGAAACGATAATAACGGGAACGGCCAGAATATGAATCAGACAGGCAGCCAGACCGGTCCGGGAAGCTTGAACCAGGGAAGCGGCCAGACGCCGGCAGTGGGGGATACGTATGGCCCGGGAATGGGAAACGGCTCTGACTCGTCAGGCGGTACCGGCCCCGCATCGGGACCGGGAGGCCCTGCATAAGATGGCGGTTTTTTGGTAATAATAAGGAAAAACATGACAGAAAAAGATTCTGAATGATTGCAGAAAACAGATATGGGACAGAAGGAGATAACCATATGAACAAAATCAAAAAGACACTGGCGGCCGGCTTCGCCCTTTTGATGCTGACGGCCGGGTGTCTGTCCGGCCGGATTTTTACCTCGTATGCCGCCACCGGAAAGATTACGTTTTCCGACCCGTCAGCGACGGTGGGAAATCAGGTTTCCGTAAACATGAAAATTACTTCCGCAGAAGGTGCATTGGGCTCCTCTGACGTTATGCTAGAGTATGATGCCTCAGCGCTACGGTTTGAGAGCGGTACAGGCGCGAGCGGGGATGCCGGGCGGATTCGCGTGGTCGGCGCGATGGAATCAACGAATCAAAAGACTTTCAGCTTTACACTGAAATTCACGGCATTAAAGGCCGGTACCACTAATATCACGGTACAGTCGCAGGAGGTCTATGATCCGGATTCTGCGGCGGTGTCCATTTCCCATGTAGGGAGTTCGGCAATCAAGGTGAATGCGCCTGCGACGGCTTCCCATGAGGCGGCGTTAGCGTCGCTTGCGATCTCACCGGGCGAGCTTTCCCCCGCTTTTTCGGAGGAGGTCACGGACTATACGGCGACGGTGGCCGGCGTGGATTCCGTCGTCATCAGCGCACCTGCAAAGGACAGCAAGGCGAGCGTTTCCGTGAGCGGAAACGATGCGATCCAGATGGGTGAGAATACGGTCGTCTGCCAGGTCACGGCGGAGGACGGGACTACGACAAAGACATATACGATCACGGTCACAAAAGTCGAAGGTGAGGCGCCTCCCGGCTGGAATAACGACAGTTCCGAAGGGCCAAACGACAGCTCGGTCGATGTGTTTGCAGAGAGCGGGAACTGGGAAGTCTCGGAGACCTTTGATGCAGGCCTTCTTCCGGCGGGCTTTATCCTGACGGAGACGGAGTACAGCGGGAAGCAGGTACAGGCCGGTGTGGATGAGCGCGGGACGCTGCTCCTTTATATGACCGATGAAAACGGAAACGGCGATTTCTTCTTCTATGATCCGGTGGATGGGACTCTGACCCTATATGTGACGGTTCTGATGGCGGAGAAGACAATTATCGTACTCTCGCCGGATATGATCCCGGAGGATGTCACGCTTCCGGAGGGCTTTAAAGACTGCAACATCGACATCGGGACCCACACGGTGCACGGCTGGATCTGGGGCAGCGGCGAAGGCCCGGCGGAATACTGCGTAGTTTACGGCATGAATGAGGACGGCGAGCGTAATTTTTACCGCTATGACCAAAAAGAAATGACGCTGCAGCGCTATTTCCAGGATCCGGATGCGGTGGAATGGAAGACGAAATATACAGAGCTTGCGCTGGACCACAATAATCTGATTGATGACTTTAACCTGCGCGGCAAGCTGGTTGCAGGTCTGTTTGCGGGCTGCATTGTGCTTGTGATCCTTCTGATTGTGCTTTTGCTTGTGAGACGTCCGAGAGATTCCAGAGATGGCGGGCGTTCCCGTTATTCGGTATACGAAGACGAGGAACCTGCTTACCGGGCAAGGCCCGTAAAACGTACGGCTGTCCAGACGGCGCGTCCGACGGCCGGACAGCAGCCCTCTGCCAGGGAGCATACGGTCAGAAATGGGCGGGAAACAGCCGATTATGAGGATCTGGAGATTGAGGACTTAAATGACTTTGAGGACGAAGCCCCGGTTCGGATGACAGGTTTGACACGCCGCCAGAGTGCGTCCGAGGAACAGGCGGCAGCAAGAGACAGCGGCGCCGGAGCCGATTATAAAAAAGTGACGGCTAAAGAGGCGGCGGTCAGAGAAACGGCAGCTGCCGAACAGCCGGCAGAGGATGACGATCTCGAATTTATTGATTTAGACGAATAGCAGCACAAAAAAAGAAAAAGACGGGAATCCCTAAAGGAGATGGAGGGGGTTCCCGTTTTTTTTGGAATAGGGTCCGTTTTCCGTTATAGCCCGAGCTCATCAAAGGAGCTTTTAAGCGTCTGGCAGGAGGCCTGAAGCTTTTGGAGCTCGTCTTCAGTCAGAGACAAGCGGAGAATACGGGAGGCTCCATTCTGATTGATGATGCAGGGGACGCCGATGAAAACGTCTTCCTGCCCATAGTCACCGCTTAAAGCCGCGGATACGGTAAGAACGCTGTTTTCTCCGCCGAAAATAGCGCGGGCAATTCGGGTAAGCGCCATGCCGATACCATAGTAAGTGGCCTTTTTTGCATCAATGATCTGGTAGGCGGCGTCTCGCACCTGTACGGCGATGTTTTGCAGATCCTGAAGACGAAGATTCCCGCCGGATTCCTCGCAGATTTGGAGAATCGGCTTGGTGGCGAGCATTGCCTGGCTCCAGGGAACAAACTCCGAATCGCCGTGTTCTCCCATGACATAGGCGTGTATGTTGCGTGGATCCACATGAAGATGCTGCCCGAGAAGGTAGCGGAGTCTGGCGGTATCAAGAGCGGTTCCGCTGCCAAGAATACGTTCTTTGGGAAAACCGGAGAGCTTATGTGTGATGCGGGCCATAATGTCAACCGGGTTTGTAGCGATCAGGAAGATGCCCGAAAAGCCGGAGGAAACAACCGGATCGATGATGGATGCGAACACTGCCGCATTGCGTTTTAAGAGCTCAAGGCGCGTTTCGCCTGGTTTCTGGGCCACGCCGGCGCAGATCGTGACGATGTCTGCATCTTGGCAGTCCGAGTAATCACCGGCCGAGATTTTCATGTTTCCGGCTGAGAAGGCAAGCCCATGGTTTAGATCCATGGCTTCTCCCTCGGCTCTTTTTTTGTCAAGGTCGATTAAAACCAGCTCATCGCAGGCCGACTGGTTTAAAAGGCTGTAGGCGAAGCTCATGCCTACCATGCCCGTGCCGATCAGGGCAATTTTCCGATTGTCTGTTCCTGTCATCTGAGAACTCCTTTCTTTGGACAAAGCGTGTGGCCTCATTAGTGTCTGCAAAAGGCGTGGGAAATATGCGTTTGAGGCCTGGCCAGGACTCTGGTGCATTTAATTGGGAACGAATTTATTTTCGTTAGTGATTGTACTCTGCCTGCATCTGGCTTATAATAGAAATGTTTGGCATGAAAAACATGGATAAGGAACGGGATAGAGAAAAATGGAACGACGAATCATTGACATACATACACATATTTATCCGGCGACGTTGGCCAGGCGTGCCATGAAGGTGGCAGGGCGGGAGCAGGACGCATATGAGAAGCTGCCGGTTCTGGAAAATCTTCTGGCAGGGATGAAGCGGGAGAAAATCGCAGTCTCGGCGGTGCTTCATGTCGCGTCGCGCCCGGACACACAAAGAGATGTGAACCGATTTGCCGACGAGAGCCGCCGGACGAATCTGCTCCCGTTTGGTGCATTCCATCCGGATTGTGCCCATCCGATGGAGGAGCTTGAGCGGCTGAAGGACAAAAACATGGCCGGGGTTAAATTTCATCCGCCGTTTCAGAGAGTGTGTCTGGATGATGAAAAGTATACGGAAATCTGGAAACGGATCAATAAGCTTGGTTTTGCGGTGTTAATTCACTGCGGGCAGGCACGGACGCCCCGACGGTTTGATTTGTATCCGTCGGGGGTCGCAAAGATCATTCGTTTTTTGCCGGATGTGCCGGTTATCCTGGCCCATATGGGCGGGCGCTCGGGGGACGGGAAAGAGGAGAAAATCCTGTATGCGCTGCCGGAAAATGTCTACATAGACACAGCAATGAGTGCTGTGTTCCAGGATCCCGCAGATTTTTATCGGATTGCGGCGGCCTTTGGGCCCAATAGGGTCCTGTTCGGCAGTGATTTTCCCTATGGGGACCAGGGGGCAGCGATTGCCTACATTGAAAACAGTCCGTTTTCAGAGCATGAAAAGGCAATGATGTTAGGACAGACCGCCTATAAACTCATAGGAAAAAGTATACGGACACGGTGACGGTTCTATACGGATCTGCATAGGATAGCCATAAGAGGAAGGTTACAAGGAGCGGGTCCTATGCGGATGTGTGAGTTAAAGCGCCGGGAGGTCATTAATATCTGCGACTGCAAGCGGCTTGGTTTTGTGGGTGATATTGATTTCGATCCGTGCACCGGCCAGATCAAGGCCCTGATCGTCCCGGGACCGGGCTGCGTGTGCGGTTTCCTCGGACGAGAAAAAGAGTATATAATCCCCTTTGGGGACGTATGCCAGATCGGGGATGACATTATTCTGGTTGAGGTAAAGGAGAAACCACCGAAACCGCCCAGGTAGGGGCAGGTAAGGCGGTGGAAGATACGGAGGATTTTTGTATCATGTTTGGACTGGGAACCCTTATCAATGTAGCCGGCATTCTTGCGGGCGGCTGTATGGGGCTTTTGTTTGGGAAGCGAATGGACAAGCGGTATCAGGATACGCTTATGAGCGCCAACGGGCTGTGTGTATTATTTCTGGGCATCGGAGGCTGTATGGAGCAGATGCTGAGACTTTCGGCAGACGGCCTGGTGAGCGGCGGGTCCATGATGATGATCGGCTGCTTTGCCTTGGGCGCGCTTTTCGGAGAATGGCTGGACATTGACAGGCATATGGAGCAGTTCGGCGTGTGGCTGAAAGAAAAGACGAAAAGCGAGGGGGACACTTCGTTTGTCGATGGTTTTGTGAGCGCATCGCTGACGGTCTGTATCGGCGCGATGGCGATCGTAGGCTCGATCCGGGACGGGATTTTTGGTGATTTTTCGATCCTTGCCGCCAAGTCCGTCCTGGATTTGATTATTATTCTGATTATGACGGCTTCGATGGGGAAGGGCTGCATCTTTTCCGCAATCCCGGTCGGACTTTTTCAGGGCACGGTCACACTGCTCGCCCGCCTTATCGAGCCGCTTATCACAGAGCAGGCCCTTTCCAACATGTCACTCACAGGCTCCATGCTGATTTTTTGTGTGGGCGTAAACCTGCTTTGGGATAAGAAGATCAAGGTGGCAAATCTGCTGCCGGCTGTTTTTCTGGCAGTGGGCTGGGCATTTTTGCCGTTTGGGTGAGCCGCCTTTTCTGTTAGAGATTGCTTCGGTCAGAGGAGTTTCCTCCTCTTTGAGATCGGAACGACAAGGGGGAAACAGATTGAAAAATCCTTTGGACAAACCGCCCTCACCTGTGATAAAATAAAAAAAAGCTTTTGAGGAGGACGCGGATATGAAGTGCCCATTCTGCAGCGCATCGGAGACGAAAGTCATCGACTCCCGCTCGGCGGATGACAATAATTCAATCAGGCGCCGCCGCCAGTGTGAGGGGTGCGGAAAGCGATTTACGACCTATGAAAAGCTGGAGACGATGCCGCTCATGATTATAAAAAAAGACAATTCCAGAGAAACGTATGACCGCTCCAAGATGGAAAAGGGGATTCTGCTTTCCTGTCACAAGAGACCGATTTCTTCCCAACAGATCAGCAAAATGATCGACGAGATTGAAAATCAGATTTTTACGATGGAGGAGAAGGAGATCCCGGCCAGCACGGTCGGCGAGCTGGTCATGAAGAAACTAAAGGATGTGGACGAGGTCGCCTATGTCCGATTTGCCTCTGTATACCGGGAGTTTAAGGACGTAAATGCGTTCATGGAGGAGCTGGAACGCTTCCTGAACAATAAACAGGAGGCATTATGCTGAAACGGTTTTATCCGGGTGCGTATTGGAAAAGTGCATATGAGATCCCGTTTGAGAGATTGTATGAAAAGGGGTATCGGGGAATCATTTTTGATGTAGACAACACGCTTGTGCCGCACGGAGCACCGGCCGATGAAAAAGCGCTGGAGCTGTTTGACAGATTAAGGCGGATCGGCTTTTTAACGTGTATCCTTTCCAACAACAAAGAACCCCGTGTGCAGCCATTTGCCGCCAGCGTGAAAAGCCCCTATCTCTATAAGGGGGGGAAGCCCAGAATACGGGGGTATCAAAAGGCGATGGAGCTCATGGGTACGAAACGGGAACAGACGCTTTTTGTAGGGGACCAGCTTTTTACGGACGTTTGGGGGGCAAACCGGGCCGGGATTTTTTCGATTCTCACAAAGCCGATCGACCCCAGAGAGGAGATTCAGATTGTACTCAAGCGTTTTTTGGAGGCGGTGGTGCTGTTTTTCTATCAAAGATGGAGGCAAAATTATAAAAAACAGTTGAAAAGCGACGGATTATAGGATAAAATAGGGTAGGTTAAAGCTTCGATAAAGAGAACAGATTTTAAGGAGGACTATCATTTATGGTATCAGCGGGTGATTTTAGAAACGGCGTTACGCTGGAAATTGATGGCCAGGTTGTCCAGATCCTGGAATTCCAGCATGTAAAACCAGGAAAAGGCGCCGCGTTTGTCAGAACGAAATTAAAAAATGTCATCAATGGCGGTGTTGTCGAGAGAACATTCCGTCCGACCGAGAAATTCCCGGCAGCAAGGATCGACCGCGTGGACATGCAGTACCTGTATGCAGACGGTGATTTATACAATTTTATGGATAATAATACGTACGAGCAGGTGGCCCTGAATAAGGAGATCGTCGGTGACGCGTTAAAGTTTGTAAAGGAAAATGAAATCGTTAAGGTATGCTCCTACAACGGAAACGTGTTCTCTGTTGAGGCGCCGTTATTTGTGGAGCTTGAGATTACGGATACCGAGCCGGGCTTTAAGGGTGATACCGCCACCGGCGCTACGAAGCCCGCTACCGTAGAGACAGGGGCACAGGTCAACGTACCGCTGTTTGTCAGCCAGGGTGATAAAATTAAAATTGATACCCGCACCGGAGAATATCTGTCCAGGGCGTAGTGTAAGATACGAAAAGAAAGGTTCTGTGAAGCAATTTATAGAACCTTTTATTATTTTGATACCAGAATCAAAAGCATGAAATGCGGAGCAATCCGCAGTATCATAGGAGGCAAAATACCGTTTGCCCCCAATACCCTTGTCCACTGAGGGTATCATTCTTTTATACGAAACCCAAACAAAAGAAAGGAGAAGTGAGAAACATGAGAAAGCTCAGAAGTATGCTCTTTACGGCGGCGGTCAGTGTTACGATGGTAGCCGTGACAGTGTTCCCGGCGCTCGCGATCGACAAGGACATCGTGATCCTTCACACGAACGACGTCCACTGCGGAATTGAGGACAACATCGGCTATGCCGGAGTAGCGGCCTATAAGGAGCAGATGAAAGAGGAGACTCCGTACGTGACGTTAGTTGACGCCGGAGATGCGATTCAGGGGGCTCCCGTCGGTACGCTGTCAGAGGGCGAGTACATTATCCGGATTATGAACGAGGTCGGCTATGATGTTGCGGTTCCCGGAAACCATGAGTTTGACTACGGCCTGGAGCGCCTGCTTAGCCTGGCTCCGCGGCTGAACTGCGGTTATATTTCCTGCAATCTGATGAATGAGGAAAAGGGTTCTACGGTATTTGAGCCCTATAAACTCGTCAGGTACGACGATGTGACGATTGCTTACATAGGCGTTACGACGCCGGAGAGCTTCACGAAGTCCACACCGACCTATTTCCAGGATCATCTTGGGAGATATATCTACGGTTTCGGTGAGGATGAGGACGGTACGGCGCTCTATGCGTGTGTACAGGAGGCGGCTGATTCTGCCAAAGATGCCGGTGCAGATTATGTTATCCTCGTAGGCCATCTCGGAATGGAAGGGAGCACGAGCTATTGGAATTCTGAGAATGTGATCGGCCATACCAACGGCATCCACGCCGCGATTGACGGCCATTCTCACGAGGCGTTTACAAGAAGCGTATCCAACAAGGATGGCGTCTATATTCCGCTTGTGCAGACCGGTACAAAGCTTTCCTCGATCGGTAAGCTGGTCATCACTCCGTCCGGAGAGATCAAAACCGGGCTGGTGGAGGAGGTTTCCGAAAAGGATGCCAAGGTCCAGAGCGTCATGGATGACATCAAGGCCCAGTATGAGGAGTCTTTAAAGGCTGTTCTTGGCCATGCGGATGTGGCGCTGACTTCTGTGAATCC
The DNA here is from genome assembly GCA_022792295.1 of Lachnospiraceae bacterium. GTDB lineage: Bacteria > Bacillota > Clostridia > Lachnospirales > Lachnospiraceae > CANQGL01. The sequence continues at coordinate 13,677 of JAAWAR010000058.1, read as the reverse complement.
GGAGACAGGCGAACGTGCGGTCCGCAATGCGGAGACGAATCTCGGTGATTTCTGTGCCGACGCGTTCCGCTACATGATGGGCGCTGACATCGGAATTATGAACGGCGGAGGTATCCGTGCGAGCCTTTCGGCAGGGGATATTACCTACGGAGACGCTCTGACGGTATTCCCGTTTGGTAATATGCTGTGCGTGGCGGAGGTAACCGGCCAGCAGATCAAGGATGCTCTGGAGATGGGAGTAAGGCTGTATCCGGAGGAGAACGGCGGCTTTATTCAGATTTCCGGCCTCACTTATACGATTGATACTTCCATTCCGTCCAGCGTTGTGACGGATGAGAAGAAAAATTTTGCCGGTGTTGCCGGCGAGTATCGCGTGACGGATATTTATGTAGGTAGTGAGCCTCTCGATCTTCAAAAGACGTACACGGTCGCTTCCCACAACTACTGGTTAAAGTCCGGCGGAGACGGCATGAGTATGTTTGTCGGCTCCAACATCGTAAAAGATGAGACCATGGTGGATGTGGATTCCATTACCTCCTACATCAGCGAATACTTAAACGGTTCGGTCGGTGAGGAGTATAAAAACCCGCAGGGCCAGGGAAGAATTACAATTCAATAAAGCAGTGATTTCTGGGGCCGCGGTCTGAGTTTCATGCCGCGGCCCTTTCGCATGGAAAAATCTGTTGAATATTTTCCTGTGAAAAATGTGAACCTTTTTGATTCTTTTTGTCTCTTTAAGACAGGTGCACCGATAAAACGCCGGATGCCGCTTCCGAAAATGCGGCAGGTGGCAGGGAAGGAAAACGAACTGTTGCGACGGCAGAAGGAAGGAGATATGCATGGAGGAGACAGAGCTTGTAAAACGGATGATTGCCGGTGACGAGGACGCGTTCGCCGGAATAATGGAAATATATCAGCCTCAGGCTCTCAGGGCGGCATATCTGATTTCGGGAAATTATGCAGATAGTGAGGACATTGTCCAGGAGACGTTTGTGGCATGTTTTTTAAACCGGCACAAGCTCCGGGAACCGGCGGCGTTTAAGGGCTGGTTTTATAAGACTCTTTCACGTAATGCGTGGAGAATCTGCCGGAAGAAGAAAAAGGAACAGCCGGCGGCGGAGCTTTATCCGGAAGATCTGCCGGCTCCGGGTCTGCTTTTGAGCCGGGTCATCCTGGCAGAGGAGGAGAAGGTGATCTGTGACGCTATTGAGGCACTTCCAATTAAACAGAGAACCGTGATTGTCCTGTACTACTACAACGAAATGTCCATAAAGGAGATCGCGAAGGTATGCGGCTGTCTGGAGGGGACCGTCAAATCGCGTCTTTTTAACGGCAAGGCCAGACTGAAAGAGCTTCTTTCGGACAGGGAAGAAAAAGGAGGAACGGCATGGACGATTCTGTCTTAGAGAAAAAGATAAAAGAGACGCTCGCCAAAAAGTCCGAGGACGTCCATGCGGACGGCCTGGCGGCTTGGAGAATCCGTACAAGAGTCAATCAAAGAATCAAGGAGGAAACAGGAATGAAGAAAAATAGAAGCTGGAAGCGAATCGTGGTGGTCACCGCAGCAATCTGTATTTTGGGCACCATGTCGGCAATGGCGCTCGGAAAGGTGAAGTACACCTCGAGCCATTCAAGCCACAATGAGGAGGTAACGGACTTTGCGTCCGCCAAAAGTATGCAAAACGGCTATGACGCATCGGTGAAGGTGATTGAGGGCTTCTCCAACGGATACACATTCAAACGGGCGGTCCCGGCCTATGAGCAGGGGCACGATGAGGGGCACAATGTGGTCGAAAATTATACGGCCATGCATTTCACATACGGGAAAGAGGGCTGCAAGGATGTATCGCTCTCTGCAACCCGGATCTCCTCTGGTGTGGCGAAAAACCCGGATCAGATCCTGACGCTTGCGGACGGGACGGAGCTTCGTTTTACCCGAACGTTAAATAAGTTCCTGCCGCCGGAATATGAGGGCAGTTACGAACTGACCGAGGAGGAAAAAAAGCTCGAGGAAGCAGGCAAGCTTAATGTTGCCTACGGAAGCTCCGAGATCGAGACGATCACCTCCGAGGCCGTGACCTGGCAGCAGGATGGGATTTCGTATTGCTTATTCATGATGAGCGACGAGATGAGCGGAGATGAGCTTTTGCAGATGGCAAAGGAGCTTTCGGAAGTCAAATAAATACGGCTGCTCCAAACGGCGGCAAAAACGATGCGGCGCATGGGAAGATTTTTTTCCCGGCGCCACGTTTTTGTTTATAGAAAATGAAGAATCCCTGCAGGGTAGTCCTTCTGTTTTAATTAGCCAGTGGAATGCTGGCCGCAATGAGGTTGATACAGGCTTCGATGCCAAGCTTTCCGCTGTTCAGGCAGAGATGGTAATTTTTGGGTTTGCCCCATTCATTGCCGGTGTAGTACTGATAATAATCCCGGCGCTTGGCGTCGATGGAGCGGATACGGGCTTCCATCTGCTTTTTCGTGATGCCGTCCTCTTTTTCCAGGGACATAAGACGTTCCACACGCTTTTTCAGGCTTGCGCAGATAAAAACCTGGAAGGGGGTCTCGGCGACAATATCCGAGCAGCGGCCGATGATGACACAGGGCCCCTGCTGTGTGAGACGTTTGATGATCTTGGACTGGATTACAAAAAGCTGATCCGAGACGGGAATCTCATAGACAGGGGAAAACGGATCCACTGTCGCATAATCGTTTTGGCTGCGTTTGATGCGGCCTACGACCTCGTCGTTGGCATGGAAAAACTCCTCGGAAATATTGCTGTCCTCGGAGGCCATGGAAATGACTTCCTTATCATAAAAGGGAATCCCCAGCTTTTTGGCAAGGCGGAAGCCGATCTCGCGCCCTCCGCTGCCGAATTCCCGGCTGATGGTGATGACTCTGCTCATAATAATCCTCTCCTTCCTGAAGTCATTCTACCACATTTTTCGCGGTTTTCCAACCTGTTTTGAAAAACGCTTTCGGAAGGAACTGGTAATACTGGATTTTTTGTCTGTTTTGTGGTAGGATAAGGGACAAATATCGGAAGAAAGAAGGCACTGCCATGAAGATAAAAGAGCTCCTGGGACGGGAAAAGCCTGTGCTTTCCTTTGAAGTGTTTCCGCCGAAAAAGGAGGCCGCATATGAGTCTGTTGCGCAGGCGGTAAGAGAGATTGCCGGGCTCAAGCCGTCGTTTATGAGCGTAACCTACGGTGCGGGGGGCGGGACGAGCCGTTATACGGTGGAGATTGCTTCAGAGATTGTAAAGAAATATGGGGTTACACCGTTAGCCCATTTATCATGCGTATCCTCGACGAAGGAACAGGTGAGTTCCATGGCCGAAAAGCTTAAAGCATGCGGCATCGAAAATATTCTTGCACTGCGCGGCGACATTCCGGCCGAAGGAACCGTGAAGAAGGATTATCGGTATGCGGGCGAGCTGATCCGTGATTTGAAGAAACTGGGGGATTTCTGTATCGGCGGAGCCTGCTATCCGGAAATGCATCCGGACTCGAGAAGCAAGGAGGAGGACCTTTTTTATTTAAAGGAAAAAGTGGATGCCGGATGCGATTTTTTGACGACACAGATGTTTTTTGACAACAACATTTTCTACAATTTTCTGTATCGTGCCCGTGAACAGGGAATTACGGTTCCCATCGTAGCCGGAATCATGCCGATGACCAACGCAAAGCAGGTGAAGCGGACCCTGGCACTTTCGGGGACATACCTGCCGATGCGGTTTAAGATGCTGCTTGATAAGTTTGGGGAGAATCCGGCGGCTATGAAGCAGGCAGGAATCGCGTATGCCGCGGAGCAGATCATCGACCTGGTGGCAAACGATGTGCGTGCGATTCATGTCTACACGATGAATAAGCCAGATGTGGCGGCGCAGATTAAAAACAGCCTGTCGGAGATCATTGTCTGATGGAGGCTTTGAGACGGGAGGCGCTCCGGTATCTGGGGTACGGTGCAGACGAGGCGGAGGAATCCGTCCTTACGCTTCTTTGTGAGTGTGAAGGGGAGCTTAAGAAGACGGCGGACTTCCGTTTCCTCATGCGGGAGTTCCCGCTGCTGTTTACAGCGGACAAAAAGGTGGACGGCGGCTGTTTTCGGACGGACAGCAAAAGCCTTTGGAGGAATCTCGCCGGCTGTGAGCGGGTGCTGGTACTGGCTGCGACTCTTGGAGCCGGCGTTGACAGGCTTTTGGCACGGTACGGAAAGCTGAAGGTATCCAAGGCAGTCGTCTTGCAGGCCGTGTCGGCAGCGATGATCGAGGCGTATCTGAATGAACTGTGTGGAAGATGGCGGGCAGAGTATGAGAAGAAGGGACTATATCTGCGGCCCAGGTTTTCGCCGGGCTACGGCGATTTCCCGCTGACCTGCCAGCCGCAGTTATTGGACGGGCTGGAGGCTTCAAAGCGGATTGGCATTACCCTGACGGACAGCCTGCTTATGCTGCCGTCCAAGTCGGTGACGGCGGTGATCGGGGTCAGTACAACAAAGGGGCTTTGCCGGCCCGAGGGCTGTGAGCTGTGTGAGAAAAAGGACTGTGCCTACCGCAGATAGCGGCGGGTGGTAAAGGAGAAGCGTATGGGTATACTTGAGGAACTTCGAAGCAGGCGGGTATTTTTCGACGGAGGGACCGGGAGTCTTTTACAGGCGCAGGGTCTTAAGCCCGGAGAGCCTCCGGAGACCTGGAATCTGTTATATCCGGAACGGATTGTGAGACTCCATCTGGATTATCTGGATGCGGGAAGTGACGTCATTACCACAAATACCTTCGGGGCGAACCGGTTTAAATTCAAAAAGGAAGACGGCTTTTCGGTAAAAGAGATCGTTGCGGCGGCAGTTAAAAATGCGCGTACGGCGATCCAAAAGGCAGGGCATGGCTTCGCGGCCCTGGATCTGGGGCCGACCGGAAAGCTCTTAAAGCCGTATGGGGAGCTGGAGTTTGAAGATGCCGTGGCGGCCTATAAGGAAGTGGCAAAGGCCGGAGAGGACGCCGGGGCTGACCTGGTCATCATAGAGACGATGGGGGACAGCTATGAGCTGAAGGCAGCCGTGCTGGGAGCGAAGGAAGGAAGCTCGCTCCCGGTATTTGCAACCGTGACGCTTGATGAGAAGGGAAAAATGCTGACAGGCGGCGGCGTAGAAGCCGTCACGGCACTCTTAGAGGGGCTGGGTGTCGATGTAATCGGCTTAAACTGCGGCCTGGGGCCGATCCAGCTTCTCCCGTTTGTAAAACAGATGGCGGCCGTCGCTTCGGTCCCGCTGCTTGTCAATCCCAACGCCGGGCTCCCGCGAAGCGAAAATGGCCGGACGGTCTATGACATTGACTCGGACGCCTTCGCGGCCGCGATGCAGACGATCGCATTGTCCGGTGCAGCGCTTCTAGGCGGCTGCTGCGGCACAACGCCGGAGCACATAAAAAAGACACGGGCGCTCTGTGAGGAGCTTTCGCTTCCCCCCGTTGTGGATAAGGGGCGCACGGTGATCTCCTCCTACTCGCATGTGGTCAACTTTGGCGGCCGTCCGATCCTCATCGGGGAACGCATCAATCCGACCGGAAAGCCCCGGTTTAAACAGGCGTTAAAAGAGAAGGATTTAAACTACATTTTAAACGTAGCAGCAGCACAGCAGGAGAGCGGGGCCGATGTGCTGGATGTGAATGTGGGCCTGCCGGAGATCGACGAGGCAGCCATGTTGGAGACCGTTGTAAAAGAGCTGCAGAGTGTCCTTGATCTGCCGCTGCAGCTTGACACTTCAAATCCCGGGGCCATGGAGCGTGCGATGCGCTGCTACAACGGCAAGCCTCTTATTAATTCTGTGAATGGAAAGCGTGAGGTTATGGAGGCTGTGTTCCCGCTCGTAAAGCGTTACGGCGGAGTCGTAGTGGCGCTCTGTTTGGATGAGGACGGGATTCCCGAGACGGCAAACGGCCGGATTGCGGTGGCAAGAAAGATCTATGAGACAGCGGCATCGTATGGGATCGGGAAAAAGGATATTCTTGTGGATGCGCTTTGCATGGCGGTGAGCTCGGATCAAAACGGGGCACTGACAACGCTGGAGACCGTTCGGCGCGTGCAGGATGAGCTTGGAGGGAGGACTGTACTCGGCGTCTCCAATGTGTCGTTCGGTCTGCCGATGCGCGAGCATATCAATGCGGCGTTTTTCCTCTCTGCTTTGTGGAACGGACTTTCAGCGGGGATCATCAACCCGAATTCTGCGTCTATGATGGCCGTTTATGACAGTTTTCTCGTATTGACTGCGCAGGATGAAAACTGTGTGCGGTATATTTCGGCGTATGCCGAAAAAGAAGCAGAGAAGAAGCGGGAGAAAGCGGCCGGGGCGCAAAGAAGGACAAAGCCCGGCGTACCCGGTACAGAAGGGGGGCCAAAAAAAGCGGCATCAGGGACGGTGATCCCCTCAGAAGCTCCGGGTGCAGAAAACAAGTCCGGCGCTTCCTGCAGAGTGGCTGCGGCAGATCAAAAAGCTGAAAAGCTCAGGCAGAGTATCCTGCGCGGAATGCCAAACGCAGCCGGCCAGGCGGCAGAAGCGGCACTTGGGGCATGCGATGCACTGACGCTGATCCATGAGGAGATGATCCCGGCACTCGACGAGGTAGGACGGGGGTTCGAGGCCGGAACGGTGTTTCTGCCGCAGCTTTTGATGAGTGCCGAGGCAGCGAAAGCGGCGTTTGCGGTCATAAAGGAGAGAATGGCCGCGGATGGAGGCGAACAGGAAAAGCGTGGTTGCGTAATCCTTGCGACCGTGAAGGGCGATGTCCATGACATCGGGAAAAATATCGTGAAGGTCCTCTTGGAGAATTATAGCTTTGATGTGATTGACCTGGGCCGCGATGTCGCTCCGGAGCAGATCGTAAAAGCTGCGGTGGAAAGACATGCGCCGCTTGTGGGGTTGAGTGCCCTGATGACGACGACGGTCCCTGCGATGGAGGCGACGATTGCCGCGTTGAGAAAAGAAGCGCCTTGGACGAAAATCATGGTGGGAGGAGCAGTGCTCACAAAGGAATACGCCGATTCGATCGGAGCCGACGCATACTGTAAGGATGCGATGGCGTCCGTGAACTTTGCGTCGTATGTGACAAAAGGGATGGCGGGTTCTGAGGCTATGAAAGAAAACGGACAGGAAATGGGGCGGCAGGGAGAAAATGGAAAAGGAAAATAAACTGGAAACGGGCCGGATCTGGCCCTTGATCCTATCATTGGCGATCCCGTCTATTATTGCGCAGCTCGTGGGCATTCTTTATAATATGGTGGACCGGATGTTTATCGGGCGGATTGAGGATGGGACTTCGGCTATGGCGGCGTTAAGTGTGTCTTTGCCGTTAATTACCTGTATCACGGCTTTCACAAGGCTTTTGGGGATCGGCGGCGCGCCTACCTGTGCGATCCGCATGGGACAGAGGGACCAGGACGGCGCGGAGGAAATCCTGGGCGTGAGCTTTGCGTCCCTTTTGACGGCGGGCGCTGTCATTACGGCGGTAATTCTCTTGTTTAAACGGCCGCTTTTGACGCTGTTTGGCGCAGATGAAGCGATCCTGGGGCTGGCATGCGACTACATGGGGATTTACAGCCTGGGAACGGTTTTCGTCATGATCTCGCTGGGAATGAACTCCTACATAACGACGCAGGGCTTTGCTCGCACGGGGATGTGCACAGTCCTGATCGGCGCGTTTTTGAACATTGTTTTTGACGCGCTTTTTATCCGTGGACTGCACATGGGTGTTCGCGGCGCGGCCATTGCCACGGTCATTGCGCAGGGGATTTCCTGCGCCTGGGCGCTTTCATTTTTGTTTGGGCCTAAAAGCCTTCTGAAAATGCGCAGAAAATATTTCCGGGTTAAATGGAGCGTGTTAAAGCCTATCATGGCGCTCGGCGTCTCCCCTTTTACGATGAGTATGACGGAGAGCCTGATTCAGATTTCTTTTAATAATCAGCTTGCGAAATTCGGGGGAACGATGGCGGTCAGCACGGTGGCGATTCTGTTTAGCCTGTGGCAGTTCATGACGCTGCCTATTCAGGGCCTCTGCCAGGGGGCGCAGCCGATTATCAGCTTTAATTACGGCGCGCAAAAATTTTCAAGAGTCCGCAGAGCATGCAGGATCAGCTTAGGGCTCTGCATGGCCTACGCGGTCATCTTAACCCTTCTTATGATTCGTTTTCCGTATCGGTTTGCGGGGATTTTCACAAACGATGAACGGCTTTTAAACTTATGCGCCTGGGCGCTGCCCATCTATATTGCGGGCGGGCTTGTCTTTGGGGCGCAGACCAGTTTCCAGCAGTCCTTTGTCTCCCTGGGGCAGGCAAGGATTTCTCTGCTTCTTGCGTGTCTGAGAAAGGTGATTCTTTTGACGCCGCTCCTTTATATGTTTCCGCTGACGGTGGCAAAGCTTCCTATGGCGGCGGTTTTGTCGCAGGAGGCCGCCGGGCTTGTTTTCTGCCCGCCAGAGGTATTTGCGGTCTTTCTTGCCGAGCCGGTGTCGGACGTGGCGGCATCGGTCTGCACAACGCTTGTTTTTGTATGGTTTTATTTCAAATATTTGGGAAGGCCGGATAGAGGAAGTGTGTAGGGTTTACCGGCCGCAATCCTGCAGGAGCGGGAAAAGGGATGCAGCGGATCCTGCCCCCAACCCGCAGCCCTGCAAGCCTCCATACGGATTATGGCGTCTCATGCAGAACGTATGGTGTGGTCTGGTAGACATAATAATTGAGCCAGTTTGCGTACAGAGTGTTTGACATGTTTCGCCAGACGAGCGGGGGCATGGAAAAGGGATCGTTATGTTCATAGTAGTTGACCGGCAGTCCGGGATTCAGCCCTTTGCTCAGATCCCGATGGAATTCATTGTTGAGCGTCATGCGGTCATATTCGGGATGGCCCTGTAAAAAGATTTGGCTTCCGTCCTCGCGCATGACGAGGAATACCCCGGCTGTGTCTGATTTTGCAAGAAGCTTGAGTTCTGGATGTGCCAGAATATCCGTTTCGCGTACCTCCGTATAGCGGGAATGCGGGCAGTTGAAGTAATCGTCAAAACTGCGCAGGAGAGGGACGCGTTTGTCGAGCGTGCGGTGCACGTAGATTCCGGACAGTTTTTCTTTCATCTTATATTTGGGGATTCCATAATGGTAGTAAAGCGCGGCCTGCGCCCCCCAACACAGGTGCAGTGTGGAAGTCACATGTGTCTTGCTCCACTCCATGATCCGCGTGAGTTCTTCCCAATAATTGACCTCCTCAAACTCCATATTTTCCACGGGCGCGCCCGTGATGATGAGTCCGTCGAAGCGGCGCTTTCGGATGTCCTCAAATGTAATGTAAAATTTGTTCAGGTGGCTGACCGATGTGTGCGTCGATACGTGGCTTGACATGCTCATGAATGTACATTCCACCTGAATCGGCGTGTTGGAGAGAGCGCGCAGAAGCTGTGTTTCTGTGTCTTCTTTAACCGGCATCAGATTCAGAATCAGGATCTCCAGCGGACGAATATCCTGGCTTGCGGCCCGGCTTTCATCCATAATAAACACATTTTCTCTTTCCAGCACAGTCCTTGCCGGCAGGTCATTTTGAATTTTAATCGGCATTATTTTTCTCCTCTGTCAGTTTCAGGAAGTCCTCCTCGGAAAGTATCGGGATTCCAAGCTCCCTGGCTTTTTTATTCTTTGATGAATTTGAAGTCACGTTGTTGTTGATCAGGTAGCTGGTTTTTGCGGATACGGAGCCCGCAGCCTTGCCGCCCAGGGATTCAATCCGTTCCTGGAGTTCTTTGCGGTTGGCAAAATGCGACAGGGAGCCGGTGATCACAAAAGTTTTCCCCATAAAGGGCTGCTCTCCCTCCGGCTGCGGTTTTTCTTCGAATGTAAGCTCTAAAAGCAGCCGGTCCAGTATTTCGTTGTTTTTGTCATTTTTGAAGTAATTGACCCATGCCTCCGCAAGAACCTGACCGATCCCGTCAATGGCACAGAGCTCCTCCGTATCCGCCGCGCGCATGGCAGACAGCTCATAGTCAAAATGCCTGCATATCATCTTCGCGTTTGCCAGGCCGATGCCTGCGATTCCTAACCCGAAAATCAGCCGGGGAAGTGTCGTATGCGAAGCCGCCTTCACTGCCGTCTCTAAGTTTTCATACGATTTCTCGCCGAATCCCTCCATCTCTGTGATAGGCTCTTTGTAGCGTTCCAGATGAAAAATATCGGCAAATTCCCTGATAAAGCCGGCGGCAATAAATTTTTCCAAAGTCATTTCCGAGAGGCCGTCTATATTCAGCGCATCCCGGCTTACAAACAATGCAAAGCTTTTGATCTTTTTTGCCTGACAGTCAGGGTTTACACAGTACAGGGCTTTTACGTCGTTGACATTTCGGATCTCGGTTGCACCGCCGCAGACAGGGCAGCTTTTGGGGATGTCCTTTACGCCGCTTCTCGTCCGGTTTTCGGCAATCTGCGGAATAATCATGTTGGCCTTATAGACGGTGATCTGATCTCCGACACCGAGCTCCAAACCCTCGAGGATGCTTATGTTATGGACGCTGGCCCGGCTTACGGTCGTGCCCTCCAGCTCCACCGGCGTGAACACGGCAATCGGATTGATAAGCCCGGTTCGGGAAGCGCTCCATTCAATATAAGAAAGTGTAGTCTCCTGTTTTTCGTCAGCCCACTTGAATGCGATGGAATCCCGCGGGAACTTGGCTGTACGGCCGAGAGATGCACCGTAGGCAAGATCCTCATATGCAAGCACCAGTCCATCTGACGGGACATCATAATGTTCGATTTTTGCTTCAAATCCTTTTACCGCTTCCGGAATTGTATCTGCGTCTACCTCCCGAAACTCCACTGTCTCGAACCCCAGCGTTCGCAGCCACATAAACTGCTCTGTACGGGAGTTTTTAAAATCTATATCGTCGGCCGCTACCAGGGAAAAAGCCATAAAGCGCACGTTCCTCTGTGCGGTGATCTCACTGTTTAGCTGGCGCACGGACCCGCTGCACAGATTCCGAGGGTTTTTATACTTCGCCTCCGTATCGCCGATGACAGCGTTAAGCTTTTTAAAATCCGAATAGGTGATTACGGCTTCCCCCCGCAAAATGAGCTGCCCTTTGTAGGGAATCGACAGGGGGAGATTGATAAACGTTTTGGCGTTGCCGGTGATGACTTCTCCAATTTCTCCGTTTCCGCGTGTCACGGCTTTTGTGAGGCTGCCGCCTTCATAGGTCAGAACCACCGTCAGTCCATCCATTTTCCAGGATAAAACCCCTTTCTGCGTCCCAAGCCATTCCCTTAAATCTTCGATTTCCTTTGTCTTATTTAATGAAAGCATCGGACGGTCATGGTGTTCCTTCGGGAGCTCGCTCAAGACCTCATAGCCAACCTTGTGGGTCGGGCTTCCCGCGAAGACGGTTCCCGTTTGGTCCTCTAATGCCGCCAGCTCGTCGTATAGACGGTCGTACTCCAGATTGCTCATCAGCTCCCGGTCCTCCTGGTAATACGCCCGTGCGGCGTTCCCCAGAAGCTCTGTTAATTCCTTTATGCGTTTTAAGTTTTCTTCCATTTTGTCTGCTCCTTCAGCATTTCCTGCATCGGACGGTTTGTGGAATGCTTTACCAGCCGAAAAAGTTCGGAAAGCTCCTCGTCCGTGAGGGTACGATACTCCCCTCTTTTTAAATTTCCCAGCTTGATATGCATGACGCGCACACGCTTTAGATTCATCACATGGCAGCCAAGTGCCCGGCACATCCGGCGGATCTGGCGGTTTAAGCCCTGTGTCAGCACAACATGAAAGGTATGGGGGCCGGTCTGCCATGCCCGGCAGGGCTTTGTAGAAACCGCAAGCTCCTCAAGCCATACGCCCTCGCGCATTTTTTCTAAAAATTCTTCCGTTACCGGCTTGCTGACTGCAACCGCATACTCCTTTTCATGATTGTTCCCGGCCCGAAGAATTTTATTGACGATTTCTCCCTGATTCGTCATAAGAAGGAGACCTTCGGAGTCCTTGTCCAGACGGCCTACCGGGTAGATCCGCTTTGGATAGTGTAAAAATTCGACAATGTTTTCCGCGTGGTCCTTTTCTGAAGTTGTACAGACGATGCCCTTTGGCTTATTGACGACCAGAAAAACAGGCGTTTCCCGCCCGCTTACCGGTTTTCCGTCACAGAGAATCTCCTGGCCGGCGCTTACCTTAGCCCCCATTAAGGCGGTTCTGCCGTCCACGAGGACCCTTCCGGCCTCGATCAATCGGTCTGCCTCCCGTCTTGAGCAGACACCGGCATCGCTTAAAAATTTATTTAATCGGATGGTTTCTTCCATGTTGTTTGTCCTCTCTGTTCTTTTGGAGCGATTCCTGCAAAGTATGGAAAGAGGCCGAATTCCTCCGACCTCTGTGCTTTTTCATCAAAAAGGGGTTCTTAGTTTTTTCGTCAGTGAATGAACATCGCATCCCCGAAGCTGAAGAAGCGATACTGCTCCCTGACCGCCTCCTGATAGGCTTCGAGTACATGCTCCCTGCCTGCCAGGGCTGATACAAGCATGACCAATGTCGATTCCGGCAGATGAAAATTCGTAATCAGGCAGTCCAGGATTTTGAAACGATACCCCGGGTAAATAAAAATGTCAGTCCAGCCGCTTCCGGCTTTTAAGCTTCCGTCAATTTCGGCCGCCGATTCTAACGTCCGGCAGCTTGTTGTCCCTACGCAGATTACCCGGCCGCCGTTTTTCTTTGCGTCATTGATCTTTTTTGCTTCTGCATCCTCGACGATATAAAATTCGGAATGCATATGATGCTCCTCCAGTGTTTCGGCTTTGACCGGGCGAAACGTTCCAAGCCCTACGTGGAGCGTCACATGTGCGATGGTTACGCCCATATCGCGAATCTGCTGCAGAAGCTCCTCTGTAAAATGCAGACCCGCAGTCGGTGCGGCGGCGGAGCCGTCATGCCTGGCGTATACGGTCTGATAACGGTTTTTGTCTTTTAACGGATGTGTGATGTATGGCGGTAAAGGCATCTGTCCCAGCCGGTCCAAAAGCTCCTCAAAAATCCCTTCATATTCGAACCGGATCAGTCGGTTCCCTTCCTTGGCCACATCAATGATTTCCCCTTTTAGAAGACCGCCGCCAAACGAAACTTTTGCTCCGACTTTCAGCTTTTTCCCGGGCCGTACGAGCGTCTCCCATACGTGCTCGGATTTTCGGTTTAAAAGAAGGACCTCAATTCCCGCCTCCGTCCCGGGCTTATGGCCTAAAAGCCTGGCCGGGATTACCCGGGTATCGTTGATGACCAGGCAGTCGCCCTTTTGCAGGTATTGCAGGATGTCCCGAAAATACCGATGTGTGAGTTCGCCCGTTTCCTTATCTAAAACCAAAAGCCTGGACGCGGCCCGGTCTTCCAGCGGATCCTGGGCAATCAGCTCCTTAGGCAGTTCAAAATAAAAATCTTTGACATTCATCTTTTCATCTGTCCCTTCCTGTCTGGCTCTGCTCATTGTAACAGAATCCATGCGAAAAAGCAAGAAAGGAAATGATTGGTCCCTTTTAAGGAAAGTGTTGCTGGGATATCACTTCGGCAGTTTCTACAAAGGCACTTGATATAACAGAAACTATACGCTATAATCAAGTCGACAAATCGGAATTTAGTGATGCGGTGAGGCGGAGAGAAAATGGAGAATAATATTACGCT
>JAAWAR010000057.1 GCA_022792295.1 Lachnospiraceae bacterium | reverse complement strand
TTGTTTTGTTGTGGTGACTAAACTATAACACAAAGGAAGTATCTCTGCTTTTTAAATATTCAGTTGTAACACATGTATTGTAATCCTACACGGTTGTTTTATAGAAGTTTAAAAAACGGTTGTATTTCCAAAGCTTTTGTGGTATGATACGTGTATCTGTGGACAGGAGGTGTTAGTGTGCTTAAAATTTTGTTGACAATTTTATTCGTTATCTTATGCGTCGCAGCGACGGTTATCATTTTAATGCAGGAAGGCAAGTCTGCGGGACTTGGCGCGATCAGCGGGGCGGCTGAGAGCTACTGGGGAAGGAACAAGGGGCGTTCGATGGAGGGCAAGCTGGAGAAGTTCACGAAGCTCGCGGTCGTGCTCATCTTTATTCTGGCTCTTGTATTGAATTTGAAGATACTCTAAGATAACGGACACTCTTGCAGAAATACGCAAGAGTGTTTTTGTCTTAGTGGAAACAGGCCTCGGATGGCCGGAATGCGCACTATGCGCCAGGGAGGATGGCCGGTAAGCGGCCAAGCTTTGGCGTGGGAGCCCGCTCTGCGGCGGTAAGGAATCATGCTGTGCAGGATTCTTTTTTATCTTATAGGAAAGCCCTTTTCACGCTAAAGCGTGAAAGCCCTTTCCTATAAGACAAAACGCTCCGCGGGGATGCACACGATGTGCAGAGGAAGGCTGCTTTCGCAGCCGCACATCGGCGCACAAAGCGTGCAAGCCCCTCATGAGTGAGGGGTTGGGGAGTTGAGGCGGGCTTGCCCGCTTTGTTCTTATACAAGGAGGACTATGAAAGAAGATAGATTAAAGGAAAGGAAAGATATGCTCCTCGCACTGATGGGCGAGAAGGAATACCGTCCTATGAAGTTAAAGGAGCTGGCGGCTCTCTTGGGAATCTCGAAAGAGCAGCGGGACGAGCTTAAGGAGGTCTTGAATGAGCTGCTGCTTGAGGGAAAGGCCGGTGTGTCCAAAAAGGGACGCTACGCGAAGGCAGAGACCTTTGCGCAGACCGGGATCTATACAGCCAATCCCAGAGGCTTTGGTTTTGTCACGATCGAGGGGCGGGAGACGGATCTGTTTGTGCCGCCTGACAATACGGGGAGCGCTCTGGATGGGGATACGGTCCAGGTGATCATCCTGGAGGAGCAGGACGGCCGCCGTGCGGAGGCCATGGTGACGAAGGTCGTAAAGCGCGCCAATGAGACAGTAATCGGCCTGTTTAAGAAAGCCAGGCATTTCGGCTTTGTGATCCCGGACAACCCGCGCATCACCGAAGATATTTATATCCCCGAGGGAAAGGAAAACGGTGCGGTCTCCGGCCATAAGGTTGTTGTAAAGCTGACTGGATTCGGCGGGAGACACCAAAAGCCTGAGGGGAAGATCGTCGAGATTATGGGCCACGTAAATGATCCGGGAGTCGATATTCTTTCGATCGTGCGCGCTTACGGGCTGCCGGAGGGCTATCCGAGAGAGGTCATGGACGAGGCAATGAAAGCGCCGGAGGAGCTCACAAAGGAGGCGGTTAAGCAGGAACTTGCGGGCGGCCGCGTAGATCTGCGGGAGCTTCCCATGGTGACAATCGACGGCGAGGATGCAAAGGACCTGGACGATGCGGTCAGTATTTCAAAGGAGGTTGTAAACGGGCGGCTGCTCTACCGGCTCGGCGTCCACATCGCAGATGTGACGCATTACGTAAAGGAAGGCGGCGCGCTGGACCAAGAGGCGCTGGCGCGCGGAACGAGTGTGTACCTGGTTGACCGGGTGATTCCGATGCTGCCGCACCGTTTGTCCAATGGAATCTGTTCGTTAAACGCAGGCTGTGACCGGCTGGCGTTAAGCTGCCTGATGGAGGTGGATGAAAAGGGGACAGTCATCGGGCACACGATCTGCGAATCTCTGGTGCGGATCGACAAGCGGATGACGTATACGGCGGTGCAGCAGGTCCTTGAGGCCGAGGAGAGAGGCAGTAAGGAGTATCCGGAGGGATATGATGAATTTGTTCCCATGCTGCGTTTGATGAATGAGACGGCGCTTATCCTGCGGGGAAAGCGTATGGCGCGCGGGGCGGTGGATTTTGACTTTCCGGAGTGTAAGCTTACGCTCGATGAGAAGGGCAGGCCGACGGATATTCGGCCGTATGAGCGAAATGCGGCGACCATGCTGATCGAGGATTTCATGCTGGCGGCCAACGAGACCGTGGCAGAGGATTATTACTGGCAGCAGGTCCCGTTCCTCTATCGGACGCATGACAAACCGGATGAGGAGAAAATCAAACGGTTTGGGATCCTGATCAATAATTTCGGCTATTCGCTGCATTTACAAAACGGCGAGCTGCATCCGAAGGAGATGCAGAAGCTGCTGGAGAGGGCATCCGGTTCTCCGGAGGAGGCGCTGCTTTCCAGACTGGCGCTCCGTTCCATGAAGCAGGCAAAGTATACGACCGGCTGCACGGGGCATTTCGGCCTCGCGGCGAACTACTATACCCATTTCACTTCTCCGATCCGGCGCTATCCCGACCTGCAGATTCACCGGATTATTAAGGAGAATCTGCATGGCGGGCTTGGGAAGAAGCGGCTTTCTCACTATGAGCGGATTCTGCCCGAAGTGGCCGCATCTGCATCGGCCAGAGAGCGCCTGGCAGATGAGGCCGAGCGGGAGACCGAGAAGGCCAAAAAGGTGCAGTATATGGAACGGCGCATCGGCGAGGAGTTTAGGGGCGTGATCTCCGGCGTGACGGGCCATGGTTTTTACGTGGAGCTGCCGAATACGGTGGAGGGTATGGTACGGCTTTCCGAGCTGCGCGACGATTATTATATTTTTAACGAGGAGCGCTACGAGCTGATAGGGGAACAGACCGGGAAAACGTACAAGCTCGGCCAGAGTCTCTGCGTGCAGACGGTTTCGGTAGACCGGCATTTAAAAACCATTGATTTCCTGCCGGTGCGCGACAGATAGAAAAAGGGGCGGTGAGAACAGATTATGGGAAAAAACAGTATCAAGCTGATTGCAAATAATAAAAAAGCCTATTTTGACTATTTCATTGATGATAAATTTGAATGCGGCATTGCGCTTGCGGGGACGGAAGTCAAATCCCTGCGTATGGGTAAGTGTAGCGTGAAGGAGTCTTTTGTAAGGATCGTCCATGACGAGGTCATGATCTTTGGTATGCACATCAGTCCATATGAAAAAGGGAATATTTTCAATAAGGACCCGCTGCGGGAGAGAAAGCTCCTGATGCACCGCTATGAGATCAATAAGCTGAATGGCAAGATTAAGGAAAAGGGCTACACGCTTGTTCCCCTGCAGGTATACTTTAAAGGAAGCCTAGTCAAGGTGGAAATCGGCCTGGCCCGCGGCAAGAAGCTCTACGACAAGCGGGCCGACATTGCCAAGAAGGATCAGAGGCGGGAGCTGGAGAAGGATTTTAAAGTGAAAAATCTGTATTAAACAGTACCGGGAACAGGAAGCAATGCTTGCCTGTTCCCGGTACTGTTTAGG
This sequence comes from Lachnospiraceae bacterium, assembly GCA_022792295.1. Classification (GTDB taxonomy): domain Bacteria; phylum Bacillota; class Clostridia; order Lachnospirales; family Lachnospiraceae; genus CANQGL01. Next base: position 7,567 of record JAAWAR010000057.1, on the reverse strand, counting down.
AAATAATCCGGCATTAATGCAAAAATAGCTGTACCCAGTAGTCAACGCCGGAGGCATTTTTGTAGTGGGCGACGCCGATCTCCGTGAAATCTGCATTCAGGATATTGGCGCGGTGGCCTGAGCTGTTCATCCAGGCATTCATGACCTCGGAAGCGCTTCTCTGCCCATAGGCGATATTTTCTCCGCTGGTGCGGTAGGTAAGGCCTGCATCGGTGAGAGCCGTGGAAAAGCTCCTGCCATCCGGCCTTGTGTGTGAGAAGGAACGCTCAGTCTCTTGTGCGCGGACCATAGCAGCACCTGCGGCAGTGGTGTTGATGGAAAGCGGTGAGAGACCCGCTTTTTCACGTTCCTGGTTTACAAGCAGTACGACCTGGTTGGCGTATGTATCCTGAGAGCTGTCTGCAGGCGGAGTATCCGGCTTTACCGGAGTGTCCGGGAGTACAGGGACATCGGGAATAGGAGAGTCCGGAAGGACCGGGAGGTCAGGGGCCGGAATAACCGGGAGCGTCGGATCATCAGGAGCCGGGATAACCGGAAGCGTCGGAATGTCGGAGGGGGTATCATCCGGCATCAGAGGCGTATCGTCCGGGCAGATGACACCGGGAAGCTGCGGACAGTCGGGGACATTTGGTGTGAGACAGTCCGAGAAGCCGGGAATCAGGTCTGACAGCCCCGGAGTCGGGCAGCTGCCGCCTGGGATGACAGTGACCGTGGGACAACTGCCGCCGGTCGGGATGACGGACAGCGAGGGGAGACTGCCGTTCGGCAGGGCATTTGTTGTGGGACAGCCGCCAGTCGGCAGAGTCGGACAGGACTGGTTCTGGCCGCTATTAAAAAGGGCAGAGAGTGTGCCGGGCATCTGTCCGCAGTCTGAAAATCCGAAGGCTGCATAGGCAGGGACCGGTGAGCCAGCAAAAAGACCGATAACAGCGGCTGTCATAATGGCATACATACCTGTTTTTCTCATGTAAATTCCTCCTGGTATTGCTAAAATATTACAAAAATGTTACAAGAACATCATAGCATAGAATTCCTGGAAGTGCGCTAGGGAAGGGTTGGCAGGTGTGCCAGAGTTATCCAGCCGTGTATAAAACGGCGCAGCTTGTGTATACTTTATGGACGAGGTGATGAAAATGGCGGAGATTTCCCCGGCAGTCAGAGAGAAGTTTGACACACTGTCAGTCGATTTGCGAAATGTAATTTTGGAGCGCGGAGAGGACCTTCATACAATCCATGATCTGATTCGCGTTCTGGGTGACATCGTTAAGGAGGAAGGGCAGTAGGCGGAAGCTTCTGGAATGGCTTACAGAAATAAGGCAGAGAAAAAATCCATCGCAGACACATACTGATCGCAGGGGCAATTCATGTTACGGCTTGCCGGCCTGTAAAGGCAGCGTAACCGCGTCAAAAGACAGAGGAGTGAATTGCTGTCTAAAACCGATACAGAAAGGAGTGTTTGCGATGGATTTTTGTGCCTGTAAGAATATCATGCCGGCTTTGCCAACGCTTGCGATGGCGGCGGTTCCCGTGCAGGAGTGGGAGACGCCTTGTGATCCGGCACAGTCACTAAAGCAGGGAACCGTGTTTCCCAGCCTTGTTCTGCCGTTTTTTGCTGCAAAGGAGAAGTTAGGGGGTGTACACCATGGCTGATCGAATGCAGATGTTAAGACAAATCACGGAAATCAGCTTCATGGTGGATGATCTTAGGCTCTACCTGGATATGCATCCGACAGAAAAGGAAGCGTTGGCAGCATTTGGCACGGCGATGCAGCAGAGAAAACAGCTTTTAAAGGACTATGCGGCAGAGTTTGAGCCTCTGACTGCAGATTGTATCTGCCCGGAAACGAACAACCGAACCGATTTTGGCACGCGCTATCCGGGACAGGAGCATTTTGCCTGGACAGATGGTCCTGCGCCGTGGGAAGGAGGGGCAAATTAATGTGGCTTTATGAAAAAAGACTTCAATTTCCCGTTCGGATCAAGAAAACATGTCCGAAGACGGCGTCTCTTATTATCAGCCAGTACGGCGGGCCGGACGGAGAGCTGTCGGCCTCCATGCGGTATCTGGCACAGCGTTATTCCATGCCCTGTAAGGAGGTTAGCGGCCTGCTGACCGACATCGGAACCGAGGAATTAGGGCACATGGAGATGATCTGTGCGATCGTGTACCAGCTTACGAAGAATCTGACGCCCGAGCAGGCAAAGACGGCGGGATTTGATGCCTACTATATTGATCATACATCGGGGCTGTGGCCGGTGGCCGCGTCGGGAATCCCGTTTAATGCCTGTGAATTGCAGAGCAAGGGGGACGCATTTGCGGACCTGTTCGAGGATTTGGCCGCAGAACAAAAGGCGAGAACCGTGTATGAGAACCTGATCCGTGTGATTGACGATCCGGATGTCTTAGAACCGCTTCGGTTCCTGCGGGCCAGAGAGGTCGTCCATTTCCAGCGTTTCGGCGAGGCTCTGGAGAAGACAAAGGAACTTCTGGACTCGAAGAATTTTTACTATTTCAATCCGGAGTTTGACAAACAGTTTGTGAAGAAATGACCGAGCCCCCTCATCCGGACCAACGCTCCTCCTTCCTATCCATTGGAGGGATATTTATAAAGGAGGCGCGGTCCGGACGGAGGGGCCCGGGATCAAAGAGATTCGGGCCGCCCTTTACAGTTTGGAAGAAGGATGATAAAATGAAGACCAGAAACGGAAATTCAGGATATGTGTTCGTCCGCGGCGGCCGGTTTAAAAGGCCGTTTGGGGCGGGGAGGATAGAATTATGATTTTTATTTGCCAAAATAAAGACTGCGGCGCGGTCACGGAGGGGGAGCAGGAGACGTACATATGCCCAAACTGCGGACGTGGCATGCGCGCAGCCGCAGAGGAGGAACTGAGCGGGAGCCAGTGGAGCGAGCTTGGGATTTTTTGGCGGCAGCCGCATACAAAGGCAAGCGATCTGCGGGCCGTGCAGTGCTTTCGGAACGCGATAAAAAAGGGCGACGCCTGCGGGATGAGCAACCTGGGTATCTGTGCGGAACACGGGATCGGGATGGAGGCGGATAAAAGGCGGGCTTTCTGGCTGTACACACAGGCAGCGGAGTTCGGCTTTGCACCGGCGTTTTACCATCTGGGAAACTGCTACGAGCGCGGCATCGGGACCAAGGAGGACCAAGAACAGGCATTTGCCCAGTATCTGAAGGCGGCCGAGGCTGGCTATGCGCAGGCGAATATCGCGGTCGGGTCGTTTTATGAGTGCGGGGTCGGCCGAGAGGTGGATATGGAGGAGGCCTTTCAGTGGTATCGCTATGCGGCCATGGAAGGAGAGCCGTATGGCTGTCTGTATCTCGGCATCTGCTACCGATACGGAAAAGGAGTCGCAGAGAACCCGGAGGCGGCCTATGCGTGGTATAAAAAGGCCGCAGAGCTGGGACTTGCGGAGGGAATGCGCAGAATGGGCGTCTGTGTGGAGCTTGGCTACGGCACAGAGGCCAATTTAGAGGAGGCGGCCAGGCTGTACCGGATGGCGGCAGACGGCGGTGACGCGGTCGGTATGTCCAATCTGTCTGTCTGCTATGCAAAGGGCCGCGGCGTCGGGCAGGATTACGAAAAGGCGGTAGAATGTGCAAAGAAAGCCGCCGAGTGGGGCAATCCGGACGGCTGGTTCCATCTGGGCTTTTATTATCAGTACGGAATGGGCGTGCCAAAGAGCCGAGACGAGGCGATCCGCCATTATGAGAAGGGAGCCTCGATGGGGGATGTCTCCTGCCAGTACAACCTGGCATGGCTGTACGATCGGCCCGGGTATGAGGAGGCCGAAAAGGCAATCCATTGGTATGAAAAGGCCATGGAGCGCGGCCATATCAACGCAGGTGTCAATCTGGGGCTGATCTATGAGCTCGGAAAGGGCGTTCCCATTGATTATGAAAAGGCGATTGGGTATTACGAATGGGCGGCAAAGCAGGGCGGAGCGGCCGGTTTTCAGAAGCTTGGCTACATATATGACGGGGGCTTTGGCGTTCCGGTCGATAAGAAAAAGGCCGCAGAGCTTTTTTTAGAAGGTGCGAAACGCGGCGATGCGCACAGCATGAATATGACGGCCTGGTATTATGAGCATGGCGTCACATACGAAAAGGACTACGATAAGGTTTTTTACTGGTACAAGAGGGCCGCAGCACTGGGAGATGCATACGCAAAAGTCCATGTCGGGGAATGCTACCTGAAGGGACACGGCGTCAAGAAGGACATTCAAAAGGGGGTCGTGCTTGTGCAGGAGGGAGCAGAGGCGGGCAGTACGTTTGCAATGTTCCTTCTGGGCGAATGCTATGAGAAGGGCACCGGCGTTGCGCCGGACTTTGACCGGGCATTGACGCTCTATCAGCAGGCGGCAGAAAAGAACGACGAGGAGGCCCTTTACCGAATGGCCCTTCTATATCATGAGGGCATGGGCGTCGAACAGGATATGGAGAAGGCCAGGGAATGCTGCAGGCGGGTCAATGAAAGGCTCGAGTACAGCACTTCCTGCGTGTTCGAGGGGGAATGGAAGGAAAAGGTGCTTAAGCTGTTAAAGGAGCTGCGGGACGAAGGCTGACGGAGGGAAAGCACGATGGATACGGTTCCGGCCAAGGTGATTATAACGAAAAACAAAGACAGCTCATGGTTTGGAAGCGACTACAACATGAACCTGTACCGGGGCTGTCCGCATGGCTGCATCTACTGCGACAGCCGGAGCACGTGCTACCATGTGGAAAATTTTGATCATGTGCGCGTGAAGGAAAACGCCCTTTTGCTGGTGCGTGACGAGCTGCGGAGGAAGGTAAAGACGGGCGTGGTCGGAAGCGGCGCCATGTGCGACTCGTATAATCCGTTTGAGCAGACGGAGCTTGTGACGCGCCATGCGCTTGAGCTGATCGACGCCTTTGGTTTTGGGATCTCGATGCTGACGAAAAGCGACCTGATGGTGCGGGATGCAGATCTGTATCAGAGCATTGCAGAGCATTCGCCGGTGCTTTGCATGGAGACCGTCACGACGGCGGATGACGAGCTCGCGGCAAAGCTGGAGCCGGGCGCACCGTCTCCCACGAGGCGGTTTGCCGCCTTAAAAAAGCTTGCGGATGCCGGCGTGTGCACGGGAGCAGTCATGACGCCGCTTCTGCCGTTTATAGAGGATAATGAGGAGAACATACGTGAGATCGTCAGGAAAACCGCGGAATCCGGCGCCAGATTTTTGTATGGCATCATGGGTGTGACGGTACGTGACGGACAGAGGGAATACTTTTTGGACGGCCTGGAGCGGGCCTTTCCGGGACAGGGGCTTGCCGCGCGCTATGCGAATACCTACAAAAACCGGTACTACTGCACAAGCAGGCGGGCAAACTCCTTGTGGGAATTTTTTACCCATGAATGCGAGATGGCCGGGCTTTTATGGGACATGCCGGATATTATTCATGCATATAAAAAGAAATACATATATACACAGCTTTCGTTCCCGTTTTAGAGAGGCGGTTCCCGCAGGGGGAAATTCTATGCAGGAAACCTATATTTTAAGAAAGGAAGATAAGCAATATGACAGGAGAAATCGCGATCAAAAAGCTGGAGGAGGAGCAGGCGAAGCTAAAGGAGCTGAGCCAAAAGATTTGGTCCGAGCCGGAGGTGGGGTATCTGGAGCAGAGCGCGAGTAAATGGACGGCCGAGCTCCTGCGGGATGCCGGGTTTACGGTGGAGCTTGGCGCCTTTGGTGTGCCGACGGCGATCCGGGCTGCTTATGGAAGCGGCCATCCGGTGATCGGCCTGTTAGGCGAGTACGACGCGCTGCCCGGCATGAGCCAGAAGGCCACTACGGTCAAGGAGGCGGTCAGAGAGGGCGCGCCCGGCCAGGGCTGCGGCCATAACCTTTTGGGCGTGGCGCATGTGGGTGCGGCGATCGGCATGAAGGAGGAGATGGAAAAGCGAGGGCTTACAGGGACGGTTGTCTATTATGGCTGTCCGGGAGAGGAACTTCTTACCGGTAAGACCTTCATGGCAAGAAACGGGGCGTTTGCGGATCTGGATGCAGCGTTTGCCTACCATCCCGGCAAGATCAATGCGGCAAACGGCGGTACCATGACAGGCTTAAATTCAGCCAAATTTCATTTTAAGGGCTGCACGGCCCACGCCGGCGGAGACCCGCACAACGGCCGTTCCGCACTGGACGCGGTCGAGTTAATGAACGTCGGTGCGAATTACCTGCGCGAGCATGTGACAAGCGACGTGCGGATCCATTATACGATCTTGGATGGCGGCACGGCCCCCAATATTGTTCCTGACAAGGCTTGCGTTTGGTATTACGTCCGCGCGATGTCCAGGGATGTGGTCGAGAGCACGTATGAGCGGCTGGTAAAGGTCGCGAAGGGAGCGGCCATGATGACCGAGACGGACGTGGACATCGAATTCTTAGGCGGCTGTTATAATACGATGCCGAATCTTGTCCTGTCCGAGCTCTTAACCGGGATGATGAAGAAGCATCCCATGAAGGCCTGGAGCGAGGAGGAGAAGGCGTTTGCCCACGCGTTAAACGTACAGAGCGGCCCGCAGTGGGCGGCCATGTGCAAGGCGTGCGGCGTTCCCGAGGGGACGGAGCTGTTTGAAGGGGAGCCCTTTATGGATAACAGGGACGGCTATGGCTCTACGGACGTGGGAGACGTACAGCACATCTGCCCGACGGCGACCTTTAACACGGTCTCGTCCAACATGGGCGCGCCCGGACACAGCTGGCATATCACCTCGTGCTCCGGTATGAGCATCGGAGAAAAAGGGATGCTTTATGCCGCCGAGATTATGGCGGCGGCCGGACTTAGGCTCATGGAGGACCCGTCAATCGCAGAGAAGGCCAAAGAAGAATTTGATAAGAGGATGGCAGGGAAGACATATAAATGTCCGATGCCGGCGGATGTCCCGGTTCCGTACAGTGAACAATAATATATATATGTATGCCCCGGAGTTCGGCAAAGTCTGCCGAAAGACCGGGGCATGAGCCTGTAAAGACGTTTTCTTTTAACTGTGTGTACAGAAGACAACGATCTGCGTCGGCGTGGTCTGGGCAGGGATACTGCGGGTCGTAGGTCCATAGATGACGAGTAAGAGCTTTCCGCCCAGATCGCCGTTAAAGAGCTGCCCATTCGAGAGTGTCAGCATAGTGCGCCCGGACATGTTTAAAATGAGAGAGTTGTCAGAGTTTGTGAGCATCGAGTTAAAGACGTCAAACGCGGCGTTTAAGCCGTGCGGCGTATAGGCGGCTGCCACAACGGTATACTGGGGCGGATAGATAAGCGGCACCGGTGCCTGGGTGTTGTAAAAGAAAGTAGCCCGGTCGCCTACCTGGAGTTGCCTGTTGTTTAATACATAAGTACTTCCGCTGATAATTAAATTGACGATACCGCCGGGAGCGCCCTCGGTCTGTACAGTCAGATTCAAAAAGCAGCCGGACTGCGGATTCATGGTGGAGATGTTCGTGATCACGCCCACGATCGGAGTGTAGTATGCCATGGAATACCTCTGAAAAATATGTTATTGTAGTATATGCAGGGTTTTCTTT
>JAAWAR010000056.1 GCA_022792295.1 Lachnospiraceae bacterium | reverse complement strand
TGTATGCGTCTTCGCCATTGTCCGCCTTTCCGACGACATGGATTCCTTCCTCTTTCTCCAGTATCTCCCCCAACAGGTTCAAAGTCTGTCGGTTATCATCTGCAATCGCGACTGAAAGTTCTGCCATAATTCTTCCTCCTTGCGCAGTCATTTTCCATTTTTTCCCAAAAGATGAGAAATGGACACCTCAATTATAGACGCAAATGAAAGACTCGTGCAATGTGATTCGGTCGCAAATTTCGACAGGATTTGACAGAAGCGGGCGGGAAACCCCGCCCGCACATCCGGTCAAATATGCATACGTTTTGCCGCTTACCGCCGCACTGTCAATAGATAATTCGCAAACTGCTGCGCTGTCCGCCCGGAGAGACCGCCGCCCCGCATCTCGAATCGGTTGGCCTCGTAGCAGATCTCCTCGTCGGTCATCTCCTCTGCGGAAATACCCGCCCGGCGCGCTAAGGCTACCGCCATCTCATTAAATCCCGCCTTATTCGGCTTCGCAAAATAGATCGTCAGGCCGAAGCGGTTTACTAAGGACAGCTTCTCCTCCATCGTATCGGAGCGGTGCAGATCCTCGCTGTGCTCCATATCGTCCCGGTCGCGGCCTGTTTCCTTAATCAGATGCCGCCTGTTTGAGGTCGCGTAGATCAGAATATTGTCCGGCTTTGTCTCCACACCGCCCTCGATGACTGCCTTCAAAAACTTATATTCGATCTCAAACTCCTCAAACGACAGATCATCCATATAAATGATAAACCGATAATTCCGGTTCTTGATCTGCGCAATGATGGCTGACAGATCCTTAAACTGGTGCTTATAAATCTCGATCATGCGCAGGCCCTGCGGATAAAACTGGTTCACGATGGCCTTGATGCTCGTCGATTTCCCGGTTCCCGAATCGCCAAACAGCAGCACGTTGTTCGCAGCGCCGCCCTCCACGAATGCCCGGGTATTCTCCACAAGCTTTTTCTTCTGGAGCTCATAGCCGATCAGATCACCTAACATCACTGTGTCCATGTTGTTAATCGGCAGGAAGCGCACTGTCCCATCCGCGCTGCCCGCAATCCGGAACGCCTTGTTTAAGCCAAACATGCCGACGCCGTAGTCCCGGTAAAAATCGGTCACATACACGAAAAACTCCTCGGCATCTGCGGCCGTCTCCAGCCGCTCACTCAATGCCCGCACCTTCTCACTGACGTTCTTGTTGTACATCAGCTCCTTTTTACGGATAGACGTATAGTGCGTCAGATGCATAAAGCAGTCAATGGAAAGCTCCTCCTCCAGCCAGGAAAAATCATAGGCAAAGAGCCTTCTGAACATCTCGAAATCATGCTTTACAAAATAGTTGACCGTCCCCTCCTGTGCCCCTGTCTTCTCACAGACCAGGCTAAACGGATTCTCGTTCGTAATCAGCAGAAAGGTCAAATAATTATGCCACAGGTTCCTGTCAAACGCATAATCCGTCGCAATCACTAAAAGCTCCTTTACCTGGCCGAACACACGTGTCCGCAGTGTGTCCTTTGATTCCGTGCCGTTTTTTAACTTCGCACAGATGTCAGAAAGCTGCCAGAGGATCGAATCCTTTGGCAGTTTCCCGTAAACGAGCAGATTTGATAAAATCTGGTTCATATTATTCGACGATTGCTCCTTTATCTGCAGAGGAAACATTTTTCGCATACCGTTTTAAGTATCCGGTAAGCTCCCTCTGCTCCTTCAGTTTCATCGTTTTCTTTCTCTCAGAAAGCTCCTCATCCGAGACAAGCAGCTTTAAGCTGTAGTTCGGAATGTCGATGGCGATCGAATCCCCGTCTTTTACATAAGCGATCGGGCCGCCCGCCGCAGCCTCCGGGGAAATATGGCCGATCGCCGCACCGCAGGATGCGCCGGAGAAGCGGCCGTCGGTCAAAAGTGCAACCGTTGTGTCCAGCTTCATGCCGACGATGGCAGATGTCGGGGAGAGCATCTCTCTCATGCCCGGGCCGCCGGAGGGTCCTTCGTAGCGGATGATGACCACGTCGCCCGAAACGATCTTCCCGGCATAGATAGCGGCGATCGCCTCCTCCTCCGAATCAAAGCAGCGTGCCGTCCCCGTGTTTACAAGCATTTCCGGCTTCACCGCGGACCGCTTCACGATCGCGCCGTTGGGCGCCAGATTGCCGAACAGGACGGCGAGCCCGCCTGTTTTCGAGTATGGGTTCGACAGCGGACGAATCACTTCCTCGTCACGGTTTACCGCCTTCGCCACATTCTCCGCCAAGGTCTTTCCGGTCACGGAGAGGCACTCCCCGCAGAGCATCCCGGCGTCAAGAAGCTGTTTCATCACTGCCGAAATCCCGCCGGCCTTCATGAGATCCTGCATATGGTGATGACCCGCAGGCGCCAGATGGCAGAGGTTTGGGGTCCTCTCGCTGATCTCATTGATCATATGGAGATCGAGAGCAATCCCCGCTTCATGCGCGATCGCCAAAAGATGCAGGGCTGAGTTGGTCGAGCAGCCAAGCGCCATGTCGGTCGTCAGCGCATTCTCAAACGCTTTCTGGGTGACAATGTCGCGCGGACGGATATTCTTTTCCAAAAGCGTCATAACCTGCATACCGGCAGTCTTTGCAAGGCGGATGCGCTCCGCGTAGACCGCCGGGATCGTCCCGTTCCCCGGAAGGCCAAGGCCAAGGGCTTCGGTCAGGCAGTTCATGGAATTGGCGGTAAACATGCCCGAGCAGGAGCCGCAGCCCGGGCAGGAGCTTCCCTCGATCTCTGCAAGCTCCTCGTCGTCGATCAGATTCGCCTTTCTCGCGCCAACTGCCTCAAACACCGAGTTTAAATCTCTCCGGTCAAGCGAGAGCATCGGGCCGCCCGATACAAAGACACAGGGCAGATTTAAGCGCAGGGCCGCCATCAGCATGCCCGGCACAATCTTATCACAATTCGGGATAAAAACCAGCGCGTCAAAGCAATGGCCTTTCACCATACATTCCACGGTATCCGCAATCAGCTCACGGGAGCTTAATGAGAAGCGCATGCCCTCATGTCCCATCGCAATGCCGTCGCAGACGCCGATCGTATTGAATTCCATCGGCGTGCCGCCGGCTGCCAGGACGCCATCCTTGACTGCCCGGGCAATCGTCTGTAGATGTACATGCCCCGGTGCAATCTCGTTAAACGAGTTGACAACGCCGATAAACGGACGGCGCATCTGCTCATCATTATAGCCGTCCGCCTTTAAGAGGGAGCGGTGCGGAGCATGCTCCACGCCTGTCTTGACCTGATCTGAATTCATAGCTTTCTCCTCCTGAAATCGTATGCTTATTTTGCCTCGTCAAGATTCTGTGTCTGCTTCCAGCCCATCTTGGCACGCAGCTCCTGCCCGGTCTTTGCCGCCAGTGTTTCGGCCGCAGCCGCTCTCTTGGCGTTGAAGGTCGTCCTGCCAACCTGATTCTCTAAAATCCAGTTTTTCGCAAAGGTTCCATCCTGGATTTCTTTTAAGACCTGCTTCATCTCCGCCTTCACCGCATCCGTGATGATCCGGGAGCCGGTCATATAGTCGCCGAATTCTGCGGTGTCAGAGATTGAATAGCGCATGCCCTCAAAGCCCGCGTTGAAGATCAGGTCCACAATCAGCTTCATCTCATGGATACACTCGAAGTACGCATTCTCCGGCTTATATCCCGCCTCGACAAGTGTATTGAAGCCCGCTTCCATCAGAGCCGTCACGCCGCCGCAGAGTACGGCCTGCTCGCCGAACAGATCAGTCTCCGTCTCCTCCTTGAAAGTGGTCTCCAGGATGCCGCCGCGTGCACCGCCGATGCCCGCCGCATACGCTTTGGCGATTTCCATCGAATTGCCGCTCGGATCCTGCTCTACCGCAACCAGGCAGGGAACGCCTTTTCCGGCCACATACTGGGAACGGACGGTATGGCCCGGTCCCTTCGGGGCGATCATAATAATGTTGACACCGGCCGGCGGGATAATCTGCTTAAAGTGGATATTAAAGCCGTGGGCAAAGCACAGCGTCTTTCCGTCGGTGATGTAGTCTTTGATGTCGTTTTTATAGAGAGCTGCCTGTTTTTCGTCGTTTACAAGGATCATGATGATGTCGGCCGCTTTTACTGCATCCGCAGTGTTCATGACCGTAAAGCCATCCTCCTTTGCCTTTTCGGCAGATTTCGATCCCTCATAGAGGCCGACGATCACGTCACAGCCGGAATCCTTTAAATTCAGCGCATGGGCATGTCCCTGGGAACCATACCCGATCACGGCGATCTTTTTGCCGTCCAGAAGTCCTAAGTTACAGTCTCTCTCATAATACATTGTTGCCATGCTCGTTTTCTCCTTTATTCTTCATTATTTTTTTCAACACGCAATGTGTTTTCTATCCCTAAGCCGATCGCGATGTCTCCCGAACGGCTAAGTTCCAAAATTCCAAAATCGCGGACCTTCTCAATGAAGGAATCCACCTTTTCCATACTTCCCGTGATCTCAGCGGTCAGGTACTCCTCGCCGAAATCCACAATCTTACCGCCATACTCGTTGATCAGCTCCAAAACCTGATGCTTGGAGGAGCCCCTGTGGCTTCCCGTCAAATGCATTTTGATAAACATGTGCTGGGCAAAGGCCGTGCTCTCCGGGTCAAGAAGCGTCACCGACCGAACGTCGATCAGTTTTTCAAGCTGGCGGATCACCTGATCCTTCATATATTCATCCCCGGTGGAGACGACCGTCATGCGCGTATACGCAGGATTCTCCGTCACACCTGCCGAGATGGCGTCGATGTTATAGCACCGCTTGGCATACAGTCCGGCAATCCGGTCCAGGACCCCAAAGCGGTTGTTCAGAATCAGGCCCACTGCAAATCTTTCTACCATAGTCTCCCTTCCTTTCCAATAGCCGCCCGTTTTAGTCCTCAACGATCATGTCCCTGGCCGAGCGTCCCGGCGGAATCATCGGGAGAACCTTTTCATCCATGTCAATGTGGCAGTCGATCAATACCGGCCCAACGGCTTTGTCCGCAGCGGCCAAAGCGTTTTGCAGATCTGTGATTGTATAAGCCGCAAAGCCCCGTGCGCCGAACGCCTCCGCAAGCGCCGGGAAATCGGTCGCGCGATCTAAGACCGTGTTGGAGTAATGGCAGTCATAGAAAATGGTCTGCCACTGTCTGACCATTCCCAGGACGTCATTGTTCATCAGGATGATTGTAAGCGGAAGCTCCTGGCTGACCGCGGTTGCCAGCTCGTTTAAGTTCATGCCGAAGCTCCCGTCCCCGGTGATGAGGACCGTCCGCTTCCTGCCGTTTGCAATGCAGCCGCCGATCGCCGCACCTAGGCCATATCCCATTGTCCCGAGTCCGCCGGATGTCAAAAGACGTTTGGGCTTTTCAAAGCTAAAATACTGCATGGTCCACATCTGATGCTGCCCCACGTCGGTCGCGACAACCGTATCGGAATCTGTGTGCCTGTGAACCTCCTCCAGAATCGTCTGCGGCCCAAATTCCTTTGCCGGCGGCAGCACCGCCGCATTCTTATATTCCTCAACCTGCGAAAGCCACTCGGGATGAGGGCATTTTGGTGTTACCTTTAAAAGTTCGCCTAAGATTTGTTTTACATCGCCCCACATGCTGACATCGGGATTCACATTTTTGCCGATTTCCGCGCGGTCGATATCGATGTGAACCGTCATGCACTTCTTGGTATATTCTTCCAGGTCTCCGGTTGCACGGTCCGAGAACCGGACTCCGACCGCCAGAAGGAAATCACACTCCGACTGCGCCTTGATCGAAGCATATTTTCCATGCATACCACACATCCCCACGTTTAAGGGATCGGAGGCCGGAACCGAAGTGAGCCCCATCATGGACAGGCCGATCGGAGCGTTTATGCGCCTGGCAAGCCCTAAGACCTCCTTTTCTGCACCCGAAGCCAGCACGCCGCCCCCCGCATAAATAAACGGCCTCTTTGCCTTCTTTACCATGTCCAAATACTGGGAAAGCCCGTTTAGGCAGGTCTCCTGCTTCTTCATCACGGACGGAACGCGCAGGTTCTCCACATACTCGCATTCTTCAATCTGCACATTCTTTGGAATATCAATGAGCACCGGCCCCTTTCGCCCTGTATTGGCGATCTCAAACGCCTCTATGATCGTCTGCTGCAGCTTCCGTACATCCCGCACCATGAAATTATGCTTGACAATCGGCTGGGTAATGCCGACAATGTCAACCTCCTGGAACGAGTCCTTTCCGAGATTCTCCACCGCCACATTGCCGGTAATTGCCACCATCGGGACCGAATCCAGATACGCGTTTGCAATCCCTGTCACAAGATTTGTCGCCCCCGGGCCGCTCGTCGCCAAAACCACACCTGTCTTCCCGCTGGCTCTTGCATAGCCGTCGGCTGCATGGGCCGCCCCCTGCTCATGGGCCGAGAGGACGTGCCGGATCCGTCCGGAGGCCAGGTAAAGCTCGTCGTAGATATTTAGGACGGCCCCGCCCGGATAGCCGAAAATCACCTCCACACCCTGGCGGATCAGCTCCTCCACCAGTATTCGTGAACCACTCATTTTCATATGTCTGCTCCTTCGATAAATCGTGTGCGACGGACGCACCATCCAAAAAGCCTCGCAGCGCGTGCTGCAAGGCTCCATTTCATTCCGCTCCATGTTCGGCATGTCACAGTCAGATCCTCTTTGGTTCAGCACAACGCAAATAAGCATTCCCGCCCACGACGATAATGCTGACAATAATTCGAATCACGACAACAGCCAGAATCAAATATGCCATGTACCTGCGTTCTCCCTTCCCCATTTTTTCAAAATTCGCATCTAACTTTGCATCCTATTATACATTGTTCGAAAAAAAAAGCAAGTATTTTCTTTTCATGTTTGCCATAGCCTCCGGTTATTCTTTGATCTTGCCGGCCTCTGTCAGATTAATTCCGGATGTGGTCCTTTCCTTTCACAAACACAAACAAATCCGGCTTTGACCGCTCCGGCTCATACCGGTATCCCAGCCGGTCAAACTCCTTTAACGTCTGCGGCTCTTTGGCCTCCCGTTCGGCCAGGAATCGTACCATTTCCCCGCGGGCCATCTTCGCTTCGGTTGCCTTTACCTTCACACTGCCGTCCTTTAGCGTCCCGAACACACAGGTCACGAACCGCACGCCGGGCGCAAGATAGGGCTCCACAGCCCTGCTGTACTCCACGGAGGCCAGATTTACGATTACGGTCTCCTTGCCGGGCTGCTGCCCTTTTGTCAGCTCCCGATATAAAAAATCGCCCCAGAACGCATACAGATCCCGCTTTTCTCCCATCGAAAGTTTCGCCTGCATCTCCAGCCGGTACGGCGTCACCCTGTCGTCCGGCTTAAGGATCCCGTAGAGCCCGCTCAAAATACGCAGATGCTCCCGCACATAGTCCCACTGTCTTTCGGAAAACAGCTTCGGGGCCATGTATTGGTACTGAATCCCTATGTACGCAAGGAGCGCCGGTGTCCGCGCCCGGGTAAGATTCATGCGCTGATACCGCAGGAAATTCTCATGTGTGATTTTATCATTCGCCCCGAACAGCTTCTGGAGCTCCTCCTTTGTCATCTCTCTCAACCGTCCGCACAGCGCCTGCGCCTGCGAAAGATACACCGGAAATCCGCCTGCCTCAAACAGGTCGTCGCACTCCTCCATCCGCTTGGCCGGCGAAATGATGAGTTTCATGTTCTCCCCCCTTTTTATCCTGCGAAAAAGCGAAAGCGTCCTGACCGGCGCTTTCGCTTTCTTTTATGACACGATCTGCTTCGGGATCTGCCTGCTCACTGATCGGGCGTAAATGAGCACGGCCTTAATCCCGCTTATTCCATATACGCACCCTTCATCGCGCTGACCGCGTGCTGGGCAAACAGTTTTAAAAGGCCCCTCTGGTACTTGCTCGTAAAGCCCTTCCAGTTCTTCTTCCGTTCCTTGAGCACGGCCTCGATTTCCTCGGGCGTCTTCTCCCCTCCCGCAATCCCCACGATCGCAAGAACGCGGTTCTCCACGTCAAGCTGGATCAAGTCGCCCTCCTCGACAAGCGCGATTGGGCCGCCTGCTGCCGCCTCGGGAGAAACATGGCCGACTACGGGGCCGCGGGATGCGCCAGAGAATCGTCCATCCGTGATGAGCGCTACGCTCGCCGCAAGCTTCGGATCGGAGCAGATGGCCTCGCCGGTGTAAAACATCTCCGGCATGCCGCTGCCGCGCGGGCCCTCGTAGCGGATAAAGACCGCATCCCCCGGCTTTACGCGTCCGTGGAGAATCGCGTCGATGGCCTCCTCCTCGCTGTCATACGGCCTCGCGTTCAAAACTGCTTTAAACATATTTTTCGGACAGGCCGTATGCTTGATCACCGCGCCCTCGGGGGCCAGATTTCCTTTCAGAATCGCAATGCTACCGTCGGTCCCGATCGCATGGGCGAAATCGCGGATAATATCTGTCCGCCTGATTTCTCTGCCGACTACACCGCTCATCTTTTTCAAAAGCCCGTCACAATGTTCATAGAAGCCGTTTTTCTTTAATTCCTCCAGATTCTCCCCGAGCGTCTTTCCCGTGACGGTCATGACATCGAGATGAAGCATGTCCTTAATCTCCTCCATGACCCGCGGGACTCCGCCTGCATAGTAGAAATACTGCGCCGGCCAGTCGCCTGCCGGACGGATATTTAAAAGGTAGTGCGCGCCGCGATGCATCCGGTCGAACGTATCCGCATCTATCTCGATCCCGAATTCATGTGCGATCGCCGGAATATGCATAACGGCATTGGTCGATCCGGAGATTGCCGCATGGACCATGATTGCATTCTCAAAGCTCTTTAAGGTTACAATGTCCGCAGCCGTAATTCCCTGCCCAACAAGCTCCATGAGCTGCTTTCCGGCATCATAGGCCGCCTCTAAAAGCTCAGGAGCCGTTGCTGGCATCAGAGCCGTACCCGGCAGCATAAGCCCTAGCGCCTCGGCCATGACCTGCATCGTCGAGGCCGTTCCCATAAACGAACATGCGCCGCAGCTTGGGCATGCATGCTGCTTATAATAGGTAAGCTGTTCCTCCGGAATTTCTCCGCGTTCATACTGGGCGCTGAACTTTCCGATCTGCTCCAGAGTCAGGAGCTCGTTGATCGCACAGCCCGGATCATTCTCCACATATTCCGGAACCACAGCGGTCGCCTCCATGACACCGCCGGTTACAACGATTGCACTCATCTCTTTTAAACGGCCGATGCTCATGAGCATCGCCGGAACCGCCTTGTCACAGCTGGCGATAAAGACTCCGCCGTCAAAGGTCGTCGCATTTGCCTGGGCTTCCACAAGATTTACGATCGCGTCTCGGTGTGCCAAAGAATAGTTGATCCCGTCATGTCCCTGCGCCATGCCGTCGCACATATCGGTCGCAAAGTAGCGGGCCGCCTTGCCGCCGTTTGCGTCTACGGCCTTCACGGCCTGCTCCACAAAGCCGTCCAGATGGCTGGATCCCGGATGACTGTTTCCGTAGGTGCTCTCGATTAAAATCTGCGGAATCCCCAGCTCCTCCTTCTTCCAGCCCATTCCCATCCGAAGCGGGTCCATCTCCGGCGCCAGCTTACGCATTTCCTGGCTTCTTAACATATACGTCCTCCTTTCAGGGAATTCAGATTCTCGCCATTTTTTAAAGCCGCACGCCTTAATAACTGGCGGTTCAGTTCCAGATGCATCCGCATCATATCCTTTGACCAATCCGGGTCCCGATGCGTGAGCGCCTCCAAAATGTCCCGATGCGTCGCCACAGATTCCGGCTCGTATTCTCTCTGTGTATAATGGATGAACATTTCCACAGCCTTTTCAAGAATCGGATACAGATTTGAGGCCACCAGGTTCCGGCTCGCCTCGAGAATCGCCATGTGGAATCGAATGTCCACATCCAGACGTTTTTGACCGGATGCCGACAGGCTGTCCATTTGGTCGCAGATCTTTTTCAGCTCTGCAAGCTGTTCGTCGGTCGCGTTGAGCGCCGCTGCGTAGGCAAGCTGCGGTTCCAAAAGATAACGGACCTCCAAAAGATCCCAGGCCAGCTTGACCTGGTCATGAAGAAGATTCAACCCAAGCGGGTCATCTGCCACGCCCTTTTTCTCGGATACATAGGTTCCCGAGCCATGGCGGGATTCCAGAACGTTTCGCGAGACAAGAAGTCGGATCGCCTCACGCACCGTACTTCGGCTCACACCCAGTGCGTCGGTCAGCTCCATCTCGGTCCCGATCTTATCCCCCGGTCCCAGACCTCGTTCCCTGATGTTTTCAATGATCCGGTCAGCCGCCTTCTCGGCCAGCGTCTGCTCCCTCTCTGCCATTGTGTCCTTCCCCCATACCTGCCGTTAAATCGTAATTTTTCTGTCCCTTGCCGTCACCTTCCACGTTCCGGTCCATTTACCGTTCTCCACAACACAGGCCTCCGGATACAGCGCGCTGGTCGGGCAGACATGTGCAGGGATCGCAAACAGCACCGTCCCCACAGGCGGCAGTGTTCTTCCCTTCTTTTTGGGCACACGCACCACCCAATGCTCCTCATTCTGCAAGACCGTAACCGCATCCTCAAAGCCCACAAGCGACGCACGTTCTCCTAAAGGATCGCTCGCAACCGCCTTGGTTCCCAGGTCAAGCGTCATCCGGTCATCCCCTCTCCGGCTCACGACACGGACCAAAACGGCTGCCGCCGGCGTAAACGCAAGATCCGGATACGCCTTATCATATCCAAAATCCCACAGTACACACGTCCCCGGGCTATAAAAATCATCCGGCATCTGTTCTACATGGCATGGGAACGAAGGTGTCCCGCCAAGAATTACAAACTCGCAGGCCAGCCCGCGTTCCGAAAGCGTTTTTTTCAGTTTTTTTACGCCCTCATCCTCGGCCGCGACAAGCGATAGCCGCTCATTGGGATCCGATTCGTGCCGGTGTCCGTCATAGCAGTGCAGGCCGGCCATACAAATTCCCGGAAGCCTTGTCCATTCCTCATAGGCATCCGCAGCCTTATCCATTGCCATCCCCGTCCGGTCCTGCCCGAGATCCACATCCATAAGCAAGGAAACCGTAACGCCTCCCTTGACAGCCGCGTCGCTCAAGGCGCAGACCGCTACAAAATCATCCTCCATCGCATAAAACTTTGTCTTGGGGAAGTGTTTCATAAGTGAAAAAAAGCGCTCCACATTCGGTCCCAGAAGCGGATACGAGAGCAGAACCTTCTCTGCCTCTGCCATACCGCACATTTCGGCCTCTGCGATTGTCGCACATTTAAAGCTTGTGATCCCATGGCAGATCGCCAGCTTCACAACCTCTATCATTTTATGTGTCTTCACATGGGGCCAAAGTTTTTCGGCCCCGTGTGACAGTACAATCATATGCTTCAGGTTACTCTCGATCGCATCCTGATAGCAGATCAGCTGTGGGGACGGGATCCTCTCCTGTCCCTCAAACGAATATTCGTATTGCAAGGGGGTGTCCTCCCGATTTATTCATATTCTACAAGCATCTCAATCTCGCAGGCAATGTTGCCCGGCGTCGCGTTTGTCCCGATCGCCGTGCGGGCCGGAAGTCCCTTTTCCTCGCCGAACAGCTCAAAAATCAGATTCGAGCCGCCATTTACAACCATCGGCTGCTTGTCAAAATCATCGGCGCTGTTGACAAAGGCCAGAACCTTTACGAAACGCTTAATCCGGTTTAAGTCCCCGAGCTTTGCGTCCAGATTTGCCAGAAGATTCAGCATACAGTTGTAGGCCGCCTTCTGCCCCTCCTCAACGGTCAAGTCCCTGCCAAGCTTTCCAAGCACCGTATTGCCGTTTCCGAGATCCGGGCCGCATCCGCTGCAGTAAAGCAGGTGGTCACCGAACTCCTGTACCGGTGTGTAAACGCCTCCTTTCGGCGGCGGTGCCGGTAATGTGATTCCCTTTTCTTTCAGCTTGTCATATACGTTTGCCATAATAAATATTCCTCCTTTAGATTTTCTTTTCTTAATCGGATTTTTATCCGTTTTTTACGCATTTGCGTTGTCTGCACAGCGGATACGCATGCCTGCCCGGCCGGTTGCCGCGTCCCTCATTCTGCCAGAATACAGACTCCGTACCGCGACTCGGGCAGACGTTTTCCCTTTTCAATGACCATTTCGCCGTTTAAAAACAGATACGAAAGGCCCGTCGCCGGCCTCGCCGGGTCCGTAAATGTCGCGTGATCACAAAATTCGGCCGGATCAAAGATCAGCACATCCGCAAAGCTTCCCTCCGTGAGCGTTCCCCGCCCTGTAAGCTTCATGCGGGCGGCCGGCTGTCCGGTCATCTTATGGATCGCCTCCTCCATCGTATAAAGGCCGCGTTCTCTTACATATTCACGGATAATCTTCGGAAACGCACCGTACATCCGCGGATGAGGCGTATCGGTATCGGCATAGATCGCATCCGAAATCACGTTGCTGTACGGCAGCTTCGCGACAAAATCAATATCATCCTGACACATGCTCATGTTGATGATCGCTGTCTTTCCGTCCTCGGTATGCATCAGATCAGCCGCCAGGCTTTCCGCATCCGCATAGCCGAATTTTTCAGCCGCCTCCGTCACGGTCATTCCGAGCATCGGAACGAATTTAGGCGTACATACACCGCTTATTATAATACGCTCCCAGCCTAATGTCACGCAGAAATTGTCCCAGTCGTCATAAGGAACGCGGCTTAAACGCCTGAACTCTGCAACCCCTTTTTCAGTCCCCAGCGCCTTTAACGCACGTGTCATGTCCCCACGCACAAAAACAGGAGGCAGCATTGTCGTAAGCGCCGTGCTTCCGCCCTCATAGGGATAAAAATCACAGGTCACATCCTGCCCTTTGGCCCGGGCTTTTTCAATCAGCTCTACTGCTCTGTGAATGTCCTTTCTCCAGTTATGAATCCCGCAGCTCTTAAAATGGCTGATCTCCAGCGCACAGCCTGCCTTTTTGGCGATCTCAATGACCTCTTGCACGCTCTCTACCATGCTGTCGCCCTCACCGCGGATATGCGTCGTAATTACACGCCCGTATTCGCCGACCGGCTTCAGGATATAGGCAAATTCATCCGTCTTCGAATAACATTCCGGAAGATACATGATTCCCAGGGAGATTCCTGCTGCGCCGCGTTTCATGGCATCCGCGATCAGGTCCCTGGCCTCCGTAAGCTCCTCTTTTGTATAGGGCGTATCGGAAAAGCCCTTGACCGTAATCTTCACCGCGCCTGTACCGACCATCGACGCAAAGTTCAAGGGGAGTTTCGTCTCTTTAAGCGCCTTTAGATACGCTTCATAGGTACGCGGCAGATCAAGCGCTATCGGGCCAAGCACTGCCTCGTCAAAATCATACATTTCTTTCGCTCGCGCATCATCCGCCGGACAGGGCGTTAAACTGATGCCGCAGTTTCCGACCACGGTTGTCGTAATCCCCTGCAAAAGCTCACGGTCACCAAAATTCGGATCGTTTAGCGGCTTCGCGTCGCAGTGTCTGTGGATGTCTACGAAGCCCGGACAAACTGTTTTTCCGGCCGCGTCGATAACCATATCCGCATTTGCCCCGGCTGCATCCAGTCTCCCAACCCGTTCGACTTTTCCGTCTGCCAAAAGCACATCTGCTTTCACACCGGGACTTCCCAGTCCATCATAAACCGTACCGTTTTTTATCAATACTCGTTTCATAATTCGCTTTTCTCCGTTCAGACAAACGAGGAGACGGTTGCCCGCCCCCTCATCCTCTGCTTTTTCAAAAATTCTTAATCCTGTCCGCGTCTTGCAGCAAACACATGCTCAATGCGTTCTTTCTCAGGCGTCGTATCCTCAGGCGTTACGAGTGTTACCACAACACCGCATATAAGGCTTATTATGGTAGCGGGAACCGCCGCACCACCCAGGTTCGCGCCGACCCACTGCTGTAAGCCGGAGCTTAGCAGATAGACCACACCGAACGCCGTTCCGGAGGCGATGGCCGCCAGGCCGCCCTGCCAGTTGGCGCGTTTCCACAAACGCCCCATAAACATGCAGACCGCGACGCCCGGAAGCAGGGAACCCACAACCGACTGGATATACGTGATGACGTCATTGACGAGCAGCGTAATAAGGAACGCCACGCCCAGCGTCATGACCAGGGCGATACGGGAAAACTTCGGATAATCCTCCTCCTTGATCGTCTTACCGGTCACGCTCGGATATACGTCGGTCAAAAGGATCGTGATGCCGGAAATCGCGTCGGAGTCACCGGATGACATCGTCGCCGAAAGGCCGGCAATCATAAGCATCAGCCCCATAGACGGTCCTAAGACGTTCGTCGCCATGTAGGAAAATGCATAGTCGCTCGATGCAAGCGTATCGCCCTGCGCCGTCGCGATCGTGAAGGCACTCATACCAATAATTGCAGTGACAAAGCTCCAGAAAAACAGCATAACGCCGGAGGTGAGGAATGCTCTCTTGGCAACGCCCTCATCCGCGGAGGTATAGATTCTGGTGCGGTGGGTCGGCGTGCCGATTACGCCCATATAGGTCGACAGCACTAGGGCAATCGCAGGCATGATCCCATATTGTGCAAGGCCATAAAATCCCATTGCGCCCGGCTTGCCCGCCGCTTCAAAGGTAGCCGCGATATTGGCATAGCCGCCTGCCGCCGGAATAGCCCGGACCGCAATCAGGGCAAACCCCACAACGATTACACAAAACTGCACGGCGTCGGTAACGACAACGGCGAGGTATCCGCCGATGAATACATATACGGCAAACGCAAGAACGGTGATGACCTTACAGAGCACGTCATCCATACCGGTAATGTAAGCAAGATATTTAGAGCCGCCGTTCATATGGTTACCAAGCCATACGATTTCGATCACAAACATCATGAAGCCCATGACCTGTCTGACAATTTTTTTGCCGCCGTAATAATACTGTGCCTCCTCAGACATGGTTATGAAATTCTTTTTACGGACCTTAACGAACATAAGCATCGTCAAAATACCCGTACTCGCGCCCAGGCCGTAGATCGCACCTGCCCAGCCGCTGTTGAAGCCATTAGAGATCGCTCCCATCGAGGAGCCCGTTCCAATCATCGTAGCGCCTACCGTACAGAAAATCAGGAAAAATCCGAGATTAGCGCCGCCAGTAAGGAAGTTCGAGCCGTCACTTTTCCCGCGTGAGGAAAACCAGCCTACAAAAATCATGAAGCAGATGTAAGCAAGGAAGCCTCCGACAAATATCGGTACATATTTCGCGTCTAACATTCAATTACCTCCTGTCTCAAAACCTTTTTCATATGTTCCTTATTTCCTTGAATCAATGACCGGCCAGTCAAAGCATGAAAAATTCATCTGACCTTTTCATAAGCGCCTTTTACATCTGCGCCAAGACCGCCTTGCCTTACAGCAAACTAGACTGTGTCAAATCAAGTCCTGCTGTGTCAGCAATTAATTTGTCAGACAAATTTATTTGTGTTTTCATCATAGTGGAATTGTGAATGTTTGTCAATATATTTTTTCCATTTCCAAGCCTTTCAAACTATCTTCGTACTTTTTATACAAATTTTAAATATATTTTTGTGCACTTTTAACATTTTCTTTTTTCCGTCTTCCTTGTATATTATAGATGTAAAGAAAGTTAAGGCTTTGCGAAAATAGAGGATTCTCCTCATTTTTTGTCAAAAGTTGTACGACATCATTTTTTAATTCTATTGTTTTTAAAGAAAGGAGCTTCCAAACATGCCACAAATGATTACCATCGGGGAAACGATGGCGGCATTCACGCCCCTGGCCTCTGGACCGTTGCGCTATGTACCGGACTTCAAGATGCGGATTGCAGGCGCCGAGAGCAACGTCGCGATTGGAGCCGCAAAATTAGGCGTCGATGTCGCCTGGGTCAGCAAGCTCGGCGAGGATGAGTTCGGCCATTTTATCTGTAATCAGACCCGTGCCGAAGGCGTAGACTGCAGACACCTGATTTTTACCTCCGAATATCCCACCGGTATCATGTTTAAAGAAACAAGCGCGGGAGAAACAAAGGTTTTTTACTACCGCGCAGGCAGCGCCGCGAGCCACATGACACCAGAGGATCTAAACGAGGCGCTCTTTTCTGAAGCCAGGCTCCTTCATATGACGGGCATCACACCCGTTTTAAGCGAAGACTGCATGGCTATGACCGAGCAGGCGTTCGCGCTTGCTGCCAAACATGGACTTACGATCAGCTTTGACCCCAATATCAGGAAAAAGCTTTGGAAGGACAAGGATTATAGCGGCTTGATCCGCGAGCTGACTTTAAAAAGCCAGATTGTTCTTTTGGGGCTTGACGAGGCTGAGGTCCTTTTTCAAACAAGGGACATGAACGAGATTGTGTCCGTTTTATGCAAAGAAGGCAATGCGTCCATGATCGCCATCAAGGATGGGGGAAAGGGCGCGACCATCGCCGACCGGAATCGGATACTTTCCATCCCGCCTTACCCATGTAAATGCATCGAACCGATCGGTGCCGGAGACGGCTTTAACGCCGGTTTCCTTGCCGGAGTCCTTCAGGGCAGAGGCCTTGAAATGGCCGGAAAGATGGGCGCCGTTTGTGGCGCGCTCGCGACGCAGACTCCCGGAGATGTGGAAGGCTATCCCGACTGCCGCCAGATGGAGCAGGCACTCTCAGGAACCTCTGTTGTGTATCGTTAAACGGAAGATTTTTATGACAAGGAGAAATGTAAACATGGACATGTATTCAATCGTATCCACACATCCGCTTCTCGCAATCCTGCGAAACGTTCCTCTCGAAAAAACAATCGACTACGCACAGGCTGTGGTAAACGGCGGCGTTTCCTTCTTTGAGGTTGCCCTAAACAGCAAAAACGGCCTGCTGCAGATCTCCATGCTGCGTGACCGTTTCGGCGATTCCTGCCTGATCGGCGCCGGGACTGCAATCACCATAGAGCGCGCAAAAGCGGCTCTGGATGCCGGAGCACAGTTCCTTTTAACTCCCGGCACTCCCCCGGATGTCCTCGAATACTGTGCAAAGAATGAAATAAAACTTCTGCCCGGCGTTTTAAGCCCCTGCGACGTGGCACTTGCGCTTGAATTCGGTTTTAAAACCATGAAGCTGTTTCCAGCCGGGAGCATGCCAAGAAGCTACGTCAAGGATCTGAAGGGCCCCTTCGACGACACGAATTATATGGCCATCGGCGGCGTAAGTCCGGATAACATCCGGGAGTTCTTCGACGCCGGCTGCATCGCGGCCGGACTTGCCAGCAGCCTGATGCCAAAGGATGTGGTTGCCTCCGGCGATTGGGAAAAGGGCTCTGCCTACATCAAAGGGCTCGTCGATAAAATCAAAGGAGGAAACGGAGCCAAATGAAAATTATAGAGGTCAATACCTATTTTGTACGCCCTCGCTGGGGCTTCGTGGAGATTCTCACCGATGACGGCTTTTCCGGCTGGGGCGAAGCTGTTCTTGAAGGACACTGCCGGGCCGTTCTGGCCTGCGTCGAGGAGATGAAAGATTATCTCATCGGAGCCAACCCGGCCCGCATCGAAGACATCTGGACCACACTTTACCGTGCCGGCTTCTATCGCGGCGGTGGTGTTTTGATGAGCGCCATCTCCGGCATCGACCAGGCGCTCTGGGACATCAAGGGCAAATACTATCATGCACCGGTCTATGAGCTCATGGGGGGCGCCTGCCATGACCGTATGAAGGTCTACAGCTGGATCGGCGGAGACCGCCCGAGCGATGTCGGCGCGGCGGCTCTTGAGAAAAAGAACGCCGGCTTTACCGCGATTAAAATGAATGCCACAGAGGAGCTGCAGATGGTGGACACCTACGATAAGGTAGACGCCGTTTTAGAGCGTGTGGCTGCAATTCGTGAGTCCTGCGGAAAATATTTCGGCATTGCCATTGACTTCCATGGGCGTGTCCACAAACCCATGGCAAAAGTTCTTGCCAAAAAGCTTGAGGAATTCGACCCAATGTTTATCGAGGAACCTGTCCTCTGCGAGAATATGGAAGCCTTTCCGGAAATCGCCGCGGCCTGCAACATTCCAATCGCCACCGGCGAACGTCTGTTCAGCCGTTATGATTTCAAGCGGCTGTTAAAAATCGGCGGCGTGGACATTATTCAGCCGGATTTAAGCCACGCAGGCGGAATTACCGAGGTGAAAAAGATCGGTTCCATGGCTGAGGCCTATGATGTGGCTTTAGCGCCTCACTGCCCATTAGGTCCGATCGCTCTTGCAAGCTGCCTGAACGTGGACGCCACCTGTTACAATGCTGTCATCCAGGAGCAGAGTATGGGCATCCACTACAATGTTGGCAAAACCGTTCTCGACTATGTCAACAACAAATCGGATTTTGATTTCATCGACGGTTATGTAAACCTTCCGAAGCTTCCCGGCCTCGGTGTCGATGTAAATAAAGCGCTTGTTCTCGAGGAAAACAAGAACCCGCATAACTGGAAAAATCCGGTATGGCGGCATAAAGACGGCTCGATTGCAGAATGGTAATCGGATATACCATGCCCGGGCGCGTATTCTGTATACGCTGTCCGGGCCTTTTCTTTGTTTTCAGGAATTCATCCATCGCCTGACCGAAAACAATTCCTCCATCAGAAGCCAGTTTGCGCGAAACAAATTCATCAACTGCCAGTATCCGGCCCCCGTCAGTCCGAATTCACGGATCAAAGCAAACTTTGCGCGGATACTTTTCACATCCTCAAACCAGACCTCATGCCGGATCCCATACTGCCAGTAATGAAAGTAGGGGGACTGCCCCGTTTCGTCAAAGAAAATCTCGGCTCCGTGGTCGATCGCGCGCTGCACCGCCTCCAGATTACTGATAGATTCGGCCCGTGTATTCCCCCTCTCATAGGGCAGCGGCCAGTCATACCCGTAATTCGGAATCCCCAGGCTGATCTTCTCCCTCGGAATCTCACTCACCGCATACTCCACGACCCGCCGTACCATATTGATGGGGGCTACAGCCATAGGAGGTCCGTATGTATACCCCCACTCATATGTCATTAACATCACCCGGTCGGCTGCCTCCCCCAGAAGTCTGTAGTCCATCCCTTCATACAAAAGTCCCGCCTGACCCGCCGAGGTTTTGGGCGCAAGAGCCACGGTTACCGGATACCCATACAAATTCAGCGTCTGCCGCATGCGGCCTACAAATTCTGCATAGGCCTGCCGGTCGGCCCCCTCCACGTATTCAAAATCTATATCCAGCCCCTGATACCCTTTTTGCTGCAAAAGCACAAGCACCTCTCCGGCCAGTCTGGCCTGCACTTTTCGGTCTCTCACGATCGCCGTCACCAGATGATTGTTAAAATGTCCCCCTTCGTCCAATGGGGTCAGTACCATAATCGGCCGAACTCCTCCGGCCAGAGTTTTCTGCACTACTCTTGTGTCATCGGCAGCCGGGGAAAGCAGGGCTCCTTCTGTCGTAAAACCATAAGAAAACACATAAAGATCGGTCAGATACGGAAGGGTAGCCGCCAACGTATTGTCAGCAATATACGGGTAGGCATAGCCAAAGGAATATAAAGGCTGACGCACGCCTTCTTCGTTTTTTGGCACGTACGGGATGTAGAGCGCCTGGCCCACAGCCAATCGGTACGGGTAAGAGATCTGATTGGCCCAAATCAGTTCCTGCACGTCGATTCCATATGCCGCCGCGATCCGATCCACATTATCTCCGGTCCTCACAACATAGATTGCCACAAAAACCACCTTACAGCAAACCGCTTCTCACCAGTATATGCAAAAGCGCCTGACCATGTGTCCGGTCAGACGCTTTTTCTCACCATCTTGCAGCCGCCGTCAGCCGGCCGTCTTCCACGTCCATAAAAATCGTATCCCCGGTGCGGACCGCGTCGGACAGAATCAGCTTCGCCGCCAGCGTCTCCACATGCTTTTGCAGATAGCGCTTCAGGGGCCTTGCGCCAAATACGGGATCGTAACCATTTTCTGCAATAAACTGCATAGCCTGCTCCGATAAGGTGAGAGACAGTTCTTTATCTGCCAGACGTCTGTTGACATCCTCTACCAGCAGCCGGATGATACCTCCTATGTTGTCCTTCGTGAGCGGTTTGAAAAGGATTGTCTCATCCAGACGATTTAAAAATTCGGGGCGGAAATGCACACGCAGATCGTTCATTACCAGATTTTTTGCATCTTTGGTGATGTTCCCCGCTGCATCAATCCCCTCCAGAAGATACTGTGAACCGATATTCGACGTCAAAATCAGGATCGTATTTTTAAAGTCCACGGTCTTCCCCATCGAATCCGTGATTCTTCCGTCGTCAAGTACCTGCAAAAGAACATTGAATACATCCGGATGCGCCTTCTCCACCTCATCGAACAGCACGACACAATATGGCTTTCTTCGCACCGCCTCCGTGAGCTGGCCCCCCTCATCATAGCCCACATATCCGGGAGGCGCCCCAATCAGGCGTGATACGGAATGCTTTTCCATGTATTCGCTCATGTCGATACGCACCATGTTATTCTCGTCATCAAACAGATTCTCGGCAAGTGCTTTGGCAAGTTCAGTCTTTCCGACACCGGTAGGACCGAGAAACAGGAAGGAACCGATCGGCTTCGTCGGATCCTTGATCCCCGCCTTGGAGCGGATGATCGCCTCCGTCACCTTTTCGACGCCTTCATCCTGACCGATCACACGTTTATGAAGCTGTTCATCCAGATGAAGCGTTTTGTTGCGTTCACTCTCGGTCAGCTTGGCCACCGGGATCCCGGTCCAGCGCGAGATAATCCGCGCAATCTCATCCTCGGTGACACTCTCATGCACCAGGCTCAAGTCCTGACTTTTAACCTTTTCCTCCTCCTCAGAGAGCTCCTTCTCAAGCTGCGGGAGCTTCCCGTATTGAAGCTCGGCTGCTTTATTGAGATCATATTTTTGCTGTGCATCCTGAATCTGCCGGTGCAGAGATTCGATCTCCTCACGCAGGCCGGAAAGCTTATCCACAGAAGCTTTTTCGTTCTCCCAGCGCGCTTTCTGCGAGGCAAATATGTCATGAAGCTCGGCAAGCTCTCTCTGTAAATTTGTCAGCCTCTCCTGGCTTAAGTGATCCGTCTCTTTTTTTAAAGCCGCCTCCTCAATTTCCATCTGCATGATTTTTCTCGAAAGCTCATCTAACTCTGTCGGCATGGAATCCAGCTCCGTCTTGATCATCGCACAAGCCTCATCGACCAGATCAATGGCCTTATCCGGCAAAAACCGGTCACTGATGTAGCGGTTTGAGAGCACAGCCGCCGATACCAGAGCCGAGTCTGTGATCTTCACACCGTGATAGACCTCATAACGGTCTTTTAAGCCCCGCAGAATTGAAATCGTATCCTCCACGGTCGGCTCGTCAACCGTTACCGGCTGGAACCGACGCTCTAAGGCTGGGTCCTTTTCGATATATTTTCGGTATTCATCCAATGTCGTCGCCCCGATGCAGTGCAGCTCTCCCCTGGCAAGCATGGGTTTCAGCATATTTCCTGCATCCATGGAACCCTCGGTCTTTCCGGCGCCGACGATCGTGTGCAGCTCGTCTATGAATAGAATGATCTGCCCTTCGCTCTTTTTTACTTCCTCGAGTACGGCCTTTAAGCGTTCCTCAAACTCGCCTCGGTACTTTGCGCCCGCTACTAAGGCTCCCATATCCAGAGAAAACAATTTCTTATCCTTTAAGCCCTCCGGCACATCCCCCCGGACGA
Organism: Lachnospiraceae bacterium; assembly: GCA_022792295.1. Lineage (GTDB taxonomy): Bacteria > Bacillota > Clostridia > Lachnospirales > Lachnospiraceae > CANQGL01. The sequence goes on along the minus strand of JAAWAR010000056.1, from coordinate 23,972 downwards.
TCCTCTGGGCCAGTCCCTCTACGACAGCCGTCTTCCCGACACCCGGCTCTCCGATCAGAACCGGATTGTTCTTCGTCTTTCTGGACAGAATCCGAATCACGTTCCGGATCTCCGAGTCACGGCCGATCACCGGATCCAGCTTCTGCTCCCTGGCGCGTTCCACAAGGTCAGCGCCGTATTTATTCAGTGTATCGTACGTGGCTTCCGGGTTATCGCTTACCACACGCTGATTGCCCCGCACGGTGGACAGCGCCTGCAGAAACGGATTCCGATCGATTCCGTACAGCCGGAACAAATCCTTTAACGCCCGGTTCGGTTCCTTCAAAAGACACAGAAACAAATGCTCCACGGAGACATACTCATCCCCCATGGCCTTTGCCTCATCCTCGGCGCTTATTAAAACCCGGTTCAGCTCTTTTGTCAGGTAGACCTGACCGCCTCCGGATACCTTCGGCAGCTTCTCAAGCGCCCGTTTCGCCTCATTTAAAAACTGCTCTCCTGGGATCCCCATCTTCGTCACAAGGCGCAGGATCAGACTGTCCTCCAGCTTTAACAGACTGACCAAAAGGTGCTCCTGGTCGATCTGCTGATTCCCATATTCATATGCTAACTTCTCGCAGCCCTGTACGGCCTCCGCGGATTTTTGCGTAAATTTGCTGATATTCATCTATAAACCTCCTTTGCAAACAGGCATTCATCTGTTATAGAAGGAATATAGCATATATTATTAGCACTGTCAAGAGGCGAGTGCTAATAACCAGTCATTTACACTGCTTCATTTTCATGCAAGCACAATTTCCCGAATCTTGCCCGCCAGTTCCTCATATGTCTCGAAAGCCGGCAGATCCGGATTTGCCGCCCGGATCTCCTTTGTCGTCCGGAATAAAAAGCCGGCCTTGCTTGCCCGTATCATTCCCAGATCGTTGTAGCTGTCTCCGGCCGCGAGTGTCTCAAAACCGATGGACTGCAGCGCCCGCACCGTATTAAATTTGGAATTTTCCAGGCGCATCTGAAATCCTGTGATCTCCCCGGACGGCGCAACTGTGAGGGAATTGCAGAACAAAGTCGGCCATCCAAGTTTTTCCATAAGCGGCATTGCAAATTGTGTAAATGTATCGCTGACGATGATCACCTGCGTGATCCGGCGCAGCTCGCCGAGGAATTCCCGTGCTCCGGGAAGCGGCTCGATTCCGGCGATCGTTTCCTGTATTTCCTTAAGACCCAGGCCATGTTCTTTCAAAATCCCCAGACGCCAGTTCATCAGCTTATCATAATCCGGTTCGTCGCGCGTCGTCCGTTTCAGCTCAGGTATCCCGCTGGCCTCGGCAAACGCAATCCAAATCTCCGGTACCAAAACACCTTCCAAGTCAAGACACACCATGTACATAATCATTTCCTCCAAATAATTCAAACATTTGTTCATACGTTATGCATCCGGAAAGAACCTTCTCGGCAATCCGCAAAAGGGCCTCCGAGCTGACGGCAGCTCCCGTGATCCCTGACCGCCTTGAAAGATTTTCAAGCCGATCCTTAAAGCCCCTTTAAAGCTCCCGGAGACAAATGCAAAATGAAACCGCTTCACGTCGTCTCCGAAGATCTCCCACCACCGGTTGGGATTCAGCCGTACATCCCGCACGGCATTTTCCTCCAGATACCGCGCCATCTCGTCGGCCTGTTTGATCGGCAGCGAATATCCTTTTGCATATGCCTTATTATCGAGAATCAGTCCCCAGTCTTCATGGTAAACGCACACATCCGGCTTTCTCGTATCCCCGAGCCGGCCGCCCTTGAGCCCGAGGCCCACAGTTAAAAGCTCCGCGGTCTGGATCTCGTAATCCCGGTCTGCCTTCCCGTCAAAGCCCAGATCCAAAAGCAGCAGATACTTATGGTCCACATGCGTAAGCTCCTGCCTCAGCCTGTCTTTTAAGGCCGCCGCCTCATCCTTTCCGGTCTGTATCGCCTTTTCCGGAATCGAAAGTCCCGTAATCTCATCCATGAGCTGATACGTATTTCTCGTCTTCCGTACCCGAAGGCCAATCTTCACAAGGCCTTTTAGATCGTCTTCCACCGTCTCAGACGTCTCCGTCATCCCGTGAGACTCCAGAAATGCCAGCATCTGCGGAATGGTCCGCTCCGCACATAAAAGATACTGGATCAGATACGTACGCCGGTTCCTGAGATAGTCTCTGCCAGATGCCTTTGTGGCTAGCATCTCCCAGGGAACCCGTTTGGCGATTCGGGGGAACTTTGAGGAACCGCTTATATATTTTAAGACCCGCCGGCCCGCAAGCGTCAGTCGGTATGCCTGCTTAAGCGTATACCGGCATTCACCGCGCCGCCCCCGGCCGCTTACCTCTTTTCCCTCCTGCACAATCCAGCCCATCTGCTTAAGCCAGCTGCAGATCGTCCGTACATATTTATCACTGGTCCCCTCCGTATCCTGTAAAAGTCTTGCCTGCTCCGCCGCAGATGCGGTCTCGAAAAGCCCTTCCAAGATCATATGCTGCGGGATGGAGGTAAAGCCTGCCTCGCCGATAAAGCCTAACTGTGAACCCAGCTCAAATTTCGTCATGTGGCCGTTTTCATCAAGAAGCATCAGGATGCGGCAGACCGGCGGACTTGAAAGGAGCGCCTGTTCCAGTGTCTCGAGCTCCTCAAGGCTCCCTGCAGGCGCCGATGCAAACAGGCGCCCGATCTGCGTCAGCCGGCACGTGTCACCGGTGCGGTCATACTCCAGGAAACCGACGCTGATCGCCCATCGCAGATACGAATCTGCCGGCCAGTCGCTTTGATATTCCTTCGTTTGCCCCGGAAGCACAGCCTGCACGATCCCCGTGCAGGGGGAATCCGATCTCGTATATCCCGGCAGGATACCCTTTCCCTTTAGGTGCCCATATGGAATCACGATCTCCTCTGCCGCCAGCTCCGAGAGGAACTCGTCACGCCCATACTCCGGCCTTATAAGACGCAAAATCTTATCCGTCCGCAGGCATGTATTTACCTCGGACTCTTGCACAAACAGGGAGACCACACGCTTTAAGTGGCTGATAGTATACGCCTCCTGCACCCAGCCGAATGTCCGCTCCGCCAAAGGCCGCACCTCCTTCTAATAATTGGTAATCAGCACCTCCCGCGTGACTGCGTTCCGGTTATTTGCGTGATAGTTGCAGTTATCATAATTAAAAGCGATTCGATGCATGTGATAGCCATGTGCCGCCTTCCAGTCCAGCAAAAGCGTATGGCGCTTTCCCTTATGGTGCGAGACATTTGAAAGTGCAAACTGCACGCCCTGCGCATCCAGACGGTCCAACAGTGCATAAAGCGCCTGTTCATCCCTATCGGACCAGCCCTTAAAGCCGCGCTTGCCATCGTTATAGCTTCCGCAGGTCAAAAGATACGGCGGATCCGCGTACAGGAAATCGCCTGGCCCAAGACCGGTAAGGTCGAGCCTCGTAAAATCCGCGGAGATGAATTCGATTCCCATAAGGCGCGGAATCATACGTACCAGATTCGCCCGCATCACCTCATTAAAGCTGCTGCGGTTGGCTCCGAACGGATTGTTGTACTCGTGCGCTTCATTAAAGCGAAACTGATAATTGAAGCTGTAGCACATGAGAATATACAAATCCAGAGGGTTTCGGCTGCTATTGTTATAGTGATCCCGGAACTTTAAATAAGCCTCCTTATTTTCTTTGGAAAGCCCCCAAGTCTCTATGGTTGCATCTATGTAACTTAAAACCCCAGGAAGGCCGAGCTTTTGGAAACTCTGGAAGATCCGGATCACATAGACGTTGATGTCATTGGCAATGATCCGAGCCGCAGCCGTATTGACCGCCACATCGCCGCCTCCGCAGAATAAATCGACCATTGTCCCGATCCGCTTGGGAAACCAGCGCTCAAGCTGCCCGATGATCCGATATTTGTTGCCGATATAATTCATCGGCGACTTGATATAATCCATCAGCGCCTCCTCAGAAAGTAAAGCTGCTCCTTTAGTCCCTCTGTATCGTTGGGGATTTTATTTTTATAACGCCTGTAATCATACTCATACAGCCGGAACGTCCCCGGCACACAGTATCTTGTGCATATTTCGCACAGCTCGGCCGTAGAGAGGAGCCCTTCGTTGTTATAGCTGATCAGGATATGGCGGCTTTTGCAGTCGCGCACCAGACGCTCGAATGCATCATAGACCGTTCCTTTTCTACAGAATGCGCTTTTCTGCTCCTCATATCCCCGCATACCGGTCACGCCGGAAATCGCAGGATTGTCATACCGGGCAATCGTCTCCAGGATGTGATAATTCGGCAGATATTCTCTGGAATTGTAAGGCGGATCGGCATATAAAAGATCGCACCGCAGCCTTAAAAGAGCCGTATAGTCCTCGCTGCAGCAGCGGTTTCTCCTCTGATTGGAATAAATTTCCGGCTCCGTAAGCATAAGGCTACGATACGTACGGGCATCCCAATATTTTAAATACGCCGCATATACACCTGTAATGTTCGCCACATAAGGCACAGCGTTTAAAAGTGCCGCCAAAAGGTAATAATATCCGTTTTCATTGATTCGCTCCTCCCTATACCAGGCCTCAATCTTCTGTCGGATCCGGTCGATTTTCAGGGCATTTTCCTTTTGGAAATACATGCGATCACACGTCTCATTCGGCGAATAATTCTGATAAATAAAACAATCGGAGAGATCCGCTCCCTCTTTCCCGGCGCACAGCGCATTCAAATAACCAATCGGGTCGGAAATTCCAAGCCTCGCAAACGAGGGCCTTTTATTCAAACCTACGGTCCCTCTCGCGAGAACATAGCAGAAATACAAAAAGTCATTGCTGACCACCCGCACTCCCCGCCGCTTAAAGTGATCGCTCACGACGGCTGAGCCGGAAAAAATATCCAGCACAGAGTCTGCCTGTCCCATATTTTCCCCGATCACCTGGCTGATTCTGTCTAACAGCAGACTTTTGCCGCCGATATACCGCATAGAATGCCGGCCCCTTCCCTGTCACGTTTTTCTTTAAAAAGAGATAATCTCTTTCGAGATTATATCACAAGAACAAACGTTCGTCAATCTTAAAATCCGGGAATTTTATGGTTACATTTGACGGCTCCGTGATTTTAGAGTAAAATGGGGATACAGAAAGGAGCGATTCAATGAAAATTACAGAACATATCTACGTGGTCGCAGGCGGAAAATGGGGATTCGGAATTTCCCATGAGATCGACTGCAACGTATTCATGATTGACACAGGCAGCGGGCTGGTCTTAATTGATGCGGGGACTGGCCTCGATCCAAAACGGTTGGATGCAAACATTGAAAGCCACGGTTTTTCCGTAAAGGATGTCAAGGCAGTCGTACTGACTCATTATCATGGCGACCACGCCTGCGGTGCCGCTAGGATACAAGCGCTTTCCGGCTGTGAAATCTACGCGCCCGAGCTGGAAGCCCAAGCCATCTTAACCGGCGACGAAAAGGCGACAAGCGTGGGGCTCGCAAAGGGCAGCTTATATCCCGCAGACTTCGTATATCCGAAATCCGACCATGTCGCCGGCGTAAAGGACGGAGAGATGATCACGATCGGAAATCTGGTTTTAAAAGCCTATCTCTGTCCCGGCCACAGTTTGCAGGACATGGTTCTGTTTGCGCAGATTGACGGAAAAAACTGCCTGTTTTCCGGCGACTTTGTGTTCGCACACGGCCAGGTGCTGATCCAATGTCTGCCTGATGTGTCACTCAGCCCGTATGCGGAGGCCATGCGGCGTATTGCAAAGCTGCCGATCGAGGCCATCTTCCCCGGTCACGGTGTCTTTTGTCTGGAAAACGGCATAAGCTTTGTCGAAAAAGCCGTGGAGAGCTTCGACAAGGGCCTGCTGCCGCAGCAGCTTTACTATTTTACCTGATGCAAACGGACGGCTGGAACATTTCAGCCGTCCGTCTATTAATTCTGCATCCGGATCTGTTCCTCTTTAATAATCGGATAGCGGATCAGCGCTGCCCCGTCGAGCAGCTCCTTTCGCATATCCACACCGGTAATCTGTCGGTTGCCATAGGAGGTATAATAATAGACACCCCGGCTCGCATTGCAGCAGGAGGTGTATAAGGTGACCTCATAGTTTCCGTCACCCAGATCACAGCAGCCCCGCTGCTGCTCGACAGAACCTAATATATGAAAGAACTGGCTGATGCTCTCGCTGTCCGACTCCCCGCAGATCGAATTCATTTTCGTGAAAGCCGCCCGTGCAAACCGCGACTCCGAGGAAAGGTCTCCCGGAAGCCCGAGCGCCCCCATACCGACACAGTATGTTTTGAGGGGAAGCTTATTCGAAAAGCAATTCTCCGGATTCTTGGGTGACAGCCGCATGTAATTATTCAGCTGAAACATCTGCTCGCGAAACGGCGGGTTATTCGTCAGCACGCCTGCCGGGTTGTCATAAATTTTAAGCCCTTCGCCCACAGATTCGATCGTGACTGCCTCATTCGCATCCGCGAGCAGCCAGTGAAGCTCAGCAGGCGGAAGTTTTTCGTTAAACGGGGTCTTTATAACGTTTAACCGTCCTAAGAGCCGCCTTGCCTCCCTGACCGAGGCGCACTGCCCAAGAATCCATGGAATGAGCTCAAACTGGGCAATATTATCTTTGTCATCCGCTACATCCGTATAAACGGCATTCTCCACAAAATTCAGGCCGGCAATGCCTAGCCCCTTTTCATTCACTGCGTCATAATAAAGCGGGTACTCATCTGTCACAAATGCCATTCCGATTATCGCATAATGGCTGCTCATGCTGCCCGCGTTTCGAAAAAAGAACGGATAACGGCGTGGTGTTATCGTAACCTCATCCCCATAGGTACAATTATGGTCCAACGTACGCCCAAAGTAAAAATCCTTTGTCTGATAAGTAATTGCCGTACACATGCGTCAAAACGCCTCCCTTTCTCATCTCTCGAAAATCCGACAAAATTCTTTGATCCGGCTGCGCCCGATCGGCAGGCATTCGTTCTCGTAATGCTAAATGCTCACACAATACCCGCTGTTATAGCTTACCCGCATTTTCTTCACATAATCCGGATTAATCCGGTAACTCGTATGCATTCTGGAAACCATTTTTGCAGATTGCTCCCCTAATTGTTGAGGGATTCACTCTGCAGACAAAAATTCCCATCTGCCATGTGGATCGTACAGAAACGTTTTTCTGTCTCAATGAAGGCATTCTTTGTCACATCAAGTACACGGAAGCTGTCACCTGCATTCATCATCGTCTTATTGATCCCAAAGCCCGGTTTTGGCCATTTCTCGCACTGTTACTCCTTAAACCGCTCCACCGTTTCTTGGCCCATTTAAAATCAAATGGCTTCAGGAGGTATCCATGGCTCCGATCCCAAATACCTCGCCTGCATAATCCTGAACTGCCATTACAAAAATAATCTGTGTCCCCGAAAGCCGCTTCACAATGTCCAGCCTTGTCATGTAAAAGGCAGGTATGACCCAGCAAACAGATATTAAAACATATGCCGGAAACGGCCTGAAAAAGCATCTTTATCCCCTTGTTTTTGTAAAAAAAGTATGCGCCGTTTCTGCCGCCTGCCGCGTCTTTTTCCCCGCAAAGTGATCGGAGCATATGCTTACGGATATAAGCCTGCAAAGCCGGACACAGCACCGTAATTTTTCGAGCCTCCTGCGAGTCTCCCCTCTGCCTATATATAAATTTTATCTTTTTCCCGTTTCCCCACAATTAATCTCCTACGAAATGCCAAAAAATGCGGCTCAATGGTCAAAATCGACGGCTAAAATGCAGGCAGAAGGCCTGTCTCCTATCTGTTGACATTCCTCAAAAGAACGGCTATACTGAAAATAAAAGCAGCAGCGCCCGGAAAAAGGGGAAGCTGCCGCAAACCAACGATCAGGAGATTTTCCTATGGGCAGTACGGTCAAAATTCGAAACTTAACGCTCGGTGAGGGCAGGCCGAAAATCTGCGTCCCTCTCACCGCCTTCGACCTTGCAGGTCTGCAGGCGGACGCAGATGTGCTAAAAAGCGGCCCCTTCGATTTTGTCGAATGGCGCGCTGATTTTTATCGCATGATAGCGGACCCAAAGGGCCGCCTTTCGGCCCTCTCCCTGCTTCGGGATTCCCTCGGTGAAGTCCCGATCCTCTTTACCCTCCGCACCAGCGTCGAAATGGGCCGGCTTGCCATCGACACCGACGCCTACCTGAAGCTGAATCTTGCCGTTTTGGAAAGCGGCCTGGTCGATTTAATCGATGCAGAGCTCTCCCGCGGGGACGAAGCTGTTAAGGCCCTTGTAGAGGCAGCGCACAAGGCCGACGTCAAGGTCATCGGTTCCCGTCATGATTTCACCGCCACTCCTGCCAAAGGGTGCATAACGGACAGTCTCTGCCGCATGCAGGCGCTCGGCTGCGACGTGGCAAAATTTGCCGCCATGCCGCAGTGTGCACAAGACGTCCTGACGCTTTTAGAAGCGACATTGATTATGAAGGAGAAACATGACAGCACTCCTGTTATCACTATGTCCATGGGCCGCATGGGCGCGGCCAGCCGGATATGCGGGGAGCTTTTCGGCTCCTGTGCCACTTTCGGCACGGCGGGGAATGCTTCGGCCCCCGGTCAGCTTCCCGCGCCTGTGCTCTCCGGCTTCCTGGAAGCCTTGTCCCTATAAAATCAGCAAACGAAAAGAGGTAGCAGCCATGAGCATCAAAACCGTAGTTTTAAACACCGCCAAAATGAATTTCGACCAAAACCTGAATTTCTCAATTCTCTCCGACGAGGTCGTCACCTATGACGATACGAACCCGGACGAGCTCCTCTCCCGCGCAGAGGGAGCCAATGTCCTCGTCACCAAAGAGATGCCCGTAAGCGGGGAACTGATCCTAAGCCTTCCCGATTCTGTCCGGCTCATCTGTGAAGCCGGCACCGGATACAATAATCTCGATCTCGATGCCGCCAGAAAAAAGGGGATCACTGTCTGCAACATTCCCGCCTACAGCACAAAGCGCGTGGCACACACCGCCGTTATGCTCATGCTCAATTTAAGCTCCACCATGCAGACGCAGCTTGCCATGCTGGCCCGGGGCAACCACGACAATTTTACAAAAAATCTTCAGGTCCCCCACGTTGAGCTTAACGGAAAAACGCTCGGCATTGTCGGGGCCGGAAATATCGGCCGCGAAGTCATGAAGATCGCAAGAGCGCTGGACATGCAGGTTCTTGTCTTCACAAGGACACCGCGGGCCGACGAGGAAGGCATCCGCTATACAGATCTCGAAACCGTACTCAAAAACAGCGATTATGTCTCTCTCCACTGTCCGCTGATGCCGCAGACTAAGCATCTGATAAACCAAAAGACCCTCTCTTTGATGAAGCCCACGGCGTTTCTCGTCAATACTTCCCGCGGAGCGCTTGTGGATGAGGCGGCTCTGATTCAAGCCTTAAAGGATGGTACGATCGCCGGCGCCGGACTTGATGTCCAGGAAACTGAGCCGCCCGTAGAGGATAACCCCCTCTACACACTGCCCAACGTGATTCTGACCCCGCACATGGGCTGGAAAGGCCTGGAGACAAGGCAGCGCCTTGTTTCTATCCTCGCAGCCAATATCCGTGCATTCCTTGACGGGAAACCGGAGAATGTAGTTTCCTGACAATCGGAACAAAAAGAAGGCCCGGTACTCGGCGGTTTTTTGCCGACATACCGGGCCTTTTTCTTTCCTTCTTCACTGCTGTTATTCTGTCTCCTCGAAGATCGGTTCCACCGGATCCCCGTATTTCTTTGTTCCGGCATCTTCCCCGTTAATCGTCTGAAGGATCCCGTTGTTATTTACCTTGTATTGATTTCCGTCCCGATCCTTGACCGTCGTGTTTTTAGAGACACGCCCGGAGGTATTCACCACGTAGGTATTATAACTTCCATCTGACTTCGGGAGGCTGATTAACGCATACCGGCTGTCACTGTCCGCGACCTGGCATTTGCCCATATAGTACAGATAGCCATTCTTGACCCCGGTTACACCGCGCCCCGCGTAGGTCCCCTCATTAAAGTAAAATACCGATCTTGTGCCGTCTCCCTCCTCGACTGTCCGCTTTCCCTTCAGCGCCGTCTTTGAGGAAGAATCAAAATAGTAAGCGGTATACTCATCCGTGGTCCCAATCTGTACCTTCTGAAGGCCGGAGGCCGGATTCCCGCGCTGATTGAACAGATAGCTTTTTCCGTCCACACGGACGAAATCATTCGTAGACGCCTCGCCGAACTTCGGGCCCATCTTCGGCTTTCCATCCTTTTCGAAATAATACCACACAACAGGCTCGTCCACATTGTCCTGCAGGCGCTCCGGCGGTTCCAGAGAGAGCCATCCTGAAATGGCTGCACCTACGGTTGCATTCCGAATTCCCTCCTCGGCGAAATATCTCCACTCCTCGATTGAGTCCCGGTCTGCCGTTTCCGGATCTCCGTTCATATACACCCATCCGGTCTGCATCTGGCCTTCCTCGTTAAAGCAGTAATACTTTCCGTCAATCCGGCTGACCTTATAATCTCCTCCGTCATTGCTCGTTGTTGGAGAATGTTTCTTTCCGTTGCTCGCGAAGTAGTACCAGTATTCTCCGTCTCCGCCCTCCGGGCCCCAGGTATCGTCATCCTCCGTAGACGGCGCCTCCAAATATCTCCAGCCCGTCTTCATGGCTCCGTCCGTCCCCAGATAATAGACTCCGTCGTCTGTCCAACCGGTCTGCATTACGCCGTCACTGTCAAACAGATAATTCTTCCCGTCAATCTTCTTCCAGCCGTCCTTGACCATTTTTCCGTTGTTTCCAAAATAGAACCAGTAGCGATCGCCGTAGTCATCATAGGGAGAATTCGTCTGGACCCACTTGTTTGTCATCATGATTCCGTTGGAATCCACGTAATACTCTCCGTCGGCCCAGCAATTTAAAGCCATCTCACCGCTTCCGTTCAGATACCGCCACAGATTATCGGCGCCTTTTCTCCACTCATTCGTCACACGGTTTCCGTTTTTGTCCAGATAAATCCAGGTATTGCTGGACAGAGACCAGCCTTCTGCATACGCCTGCATCGTGAGGACACCGAAGCTTAACACGGCAGCTACAGCCAGTACCTTTAAACCCCTTTTCTTCATCGTTCCATCTCCTTGCCACTGCGCATTTTATACGTCTATCACAGCCGCACGCTCATAGTCTGTTTCTATATTTTATCATATATTACAAAATTTGCAAGAATTATTATCTTTCGTTTCTCTTACATTTTGACAGCCTTTGCCACAGTTTCGCCGAAATCCTTCTTGTTGTTTGACATGGCCTGCAATCTGTCTTATACTATAGGGAACGGCAGATAAATCTGGCGTTTTCTACCCTCGGCAGATAGAGGGTATGACCTCATAAGCAAACAGAAAGTGACGGTAAACCGATATGTGGATTGCAGATGGATGGAAGGATTACGAGGTTCTCGACTGTTCCGGAGGGGAAAAGCTCGAACGGTGGGGACGCTATATTTTAGTACGGCCGGACCCGCAGGTAATCTGGGATACAAAAAGACTCTCCCCGCATTGGGAAAAAAAGAACGGTCATTATCACAGGAGTTCTAAAGGCGGCGGTGAATGGGAGTTTTTTGATCTGCCCGAACAGTGGAGCATCCGTTATAAAGAGCTGACCTTTCATCTAAAGCCCTTCAGCTTCAAGCATACGGGCCTGTTCCCCGAGCAGGCTGTCAACTGGGACTGGTTCGGAGAAAAAATACGCGCGGCCGGACGCCCTGTCAAAGTGTTGAATCTTTTTGCCTATACCGGAGGGGCGACGCTCGCCGCAGCAAAGGCCGGAGCCGCCGTGACCCACGTGGACGCCTCAAAAGGCATGGTCTTATGGGCAAAAGAAAACGCCCGTGCAAGCGGTCTTCATGACGCCCCGATCCGCTGGATCGTGGACGATTGCGTCAAATTCGCCGAGCGTGAACTGCGCCGCAAAAGCCGCTATGATGCGGTCATCATGGACCCGCCCTCCTACGGCCGCGGCCCGAAAGGGGAAATCTGGAAGATCGAGGAGGCAATCTTTCCCCTGATTGAGCTTTGTAAAAGTCTTCTTTCGGACCGCCCTTTGTTTTTCCTCATCAATTCCTATACGACCGGCCTTGCCCCGGCGGTGCTCGCTTACATGTTGGGAAATACCGTCTGTGCAGAACACGGCGGCAGGGCAAAAGCAGAAGAAATCGGGCTTCCCGTCTCCTCCACAGGGCTTATTCTTCCCTGCGGGGCTTCCGGGCGCTGGGAAGCGTAAAAGGTGCGTTTCGAAAAACCTTCATTTAGGTATGGACAACCTTCTAAGTCCTGTGATATATTTCAGATGTTCCCACAGGCTATCCTGCGATTGCAAAGGAATCGCGTCATTTGAACGGCCCGGCGCGGGAAAAAGCCTGTGAACCAGCATTCTTTTTACTATACTATATAATACAAGGACTATACGATTATGAAAATTATCATTGTCGGCTGCGGAAAGGTCGGCACAAGCCTTGCCGAGCGCTTAAGCGGCGAAGATCATGACCTCGTTATGGTAGATCTCAATGCGAAAAAGGTAAATGATGTATCCAACCGATTCGACGCTATGGGTATTATCGGAAACGGCGCCAGTTTCAATATCCAGCAGGAGGCCGGCGTAGACGATGCAGACCTGTTTATCGCCGTCACCGGCGAGGATGAACTGAATCTTCTCTGCTGCCTGATGGCCAAAAAAAGCGGCCGGTGCCAGACGATTGCCCGTGTACGCAATCCCCTCTACAGCAAGGAGATCCGCTTTATTCAGGAGCAGCTGGGGATCTCCATGATCATTAATCCGGAGCTCACGGCGGCCCGGGAAATCCTAAAACTCTTAAAGTTTCCCTCGGCAATTAAGATTGATACCTTCGCCAAGGGGCGCGTAGAGCTTCTGCGCTTCCGCGCCAAGCCCGAGATCGGTTTTGGCAAAAAAAGCGTCATGGAACTTATCGCCAAGTTAAAAATAGACGTCTTAATCTGTGCCGTCGAGCGCGACGGAACCGTTGTGATCCCGAACGGAAGCTTTATCATCGAAGACAACGATATTCTTTCCATCGTCGGTTCCCTGGAGAATACGGCCCAATTTTTTGAAAAAATCGGGATCCGCTCCAAGCGGGTCCGCAATTCACTGATCGTGGGAGGCGGTACGATCGCCCACTATCTAGCCCAGTCGCTTTTAAAGATCGGCTTCCGCGTGCGGATTATCGAGCAAAAGCCGGAGCGCTGTGAATATTTAAGTGAGGTCGTTCCCGGCGCCGATATTATCAACGGGGACGGCAGCAACCGCGAGCTTCTTTTAGAGGAGGGACTGGCCTCAGCTGACTCCTTCGTGGCTCTGACCAATATGGATGAGGAAAATATTTTCCTGACTCTGTATGCGAAAAAGAATTCTAATGCCAAGCTGATCACAAAAGTCAATCGAATATCCTTTGATGATGTGATCGAGAGCTTTGACATCGGGAGCGTCATTTATCCCAAATATTTGACCGCCGATTACATACTGCAGTATGTCCGTGCCCGTCAGAATTCCATCGGCAGCAGTGTAGAAACGCTTTACAAACTTTTGGACGGCCGCGCTGAGGCCCTTGAATTTTCCATCCGGGAGCCTTCGGCCGTGACCGGCGTCCCGCTCATGGACCTCAATTTAAAGGATAACCTTCTGATCTGCTGCATCAACCGCAAAGGGACTATCCTGACTCCCCGCGGTCAGAATAAGATCCAGGTCGGCGATACGGTCATTATTGTCACCACCAATGAGGGTCTGCGCGACATCCGTGATATTCTGAAGGAGTAAAGGGGTTTTTCCATGAATTATTCCATGATTTTTTATATCATAAGCTGGATTCTCAATGTCGAAGCGGCTTTGATGGTTCCCTCCTGCATCGTTGCGCTTCTCTATAAAGAGACGGAAGGATTTGCTTTTTTGGCTTCCATCGTCCTCTGCCTGCTCTTTGGCCTCCCACGTTCCAGGAAAGCGCCGCCCAACAAGGTCTTTTATACGCGTGAGGGCTTTGTCACCGTCGCTTTAAGCTGGGTGTGTATGAGTATCATGGGCGCGCTGCCCTTTGTTTTTAGCGGTGCAATTCCCAATCTCGTCGATGCACTGTTCGAAACCGTATCCGGCTTTACAACAACCGGGGCCAGCATCCTGCCCGCTGTTGAAGGGCTTCCCCGTTGTGTTCTGTTCTGGAGAAGCTTCACACACTGGATCGGCGGCATGGGCGTCCTTGTTTTCCTGCTTTGCCTCCTCCCCTTAACGGGCGGCGGCTATCACATGAATCTCATGAAGGCGGAAAGCCCCGGCCCATCGGTCAGCAAGCTGGTCCCAAAGGTCCGCTCTACCGCTAAGATCCTCTATGGCATCTATATCGTTCTTTCCGTTGCCGAGCTTATTTTACTGCTCGCCGGTCGGATGCCGGTATTTGATGCGGTCTGCACCACCTTCGGCACTGCCGGTACCGGCGGTTTCGGAATCAAAAACGACAGCATCGGCGGCTACTCCGTCTATCTGCAGGCCGTCACAACGATTTTCATGATTCTGTTCGGTGTCAATTTTAATGTATTTTTCTTCCTCTCCATTCGAAAACCCAAAGCGGCTTTCGAGTGTGAGGAGGCCCGCTGGTATCTGGGGATTATCGCCGCCTCCACACTTACCATCACGTTTTTTATCCGCGACCTTTATCCCAGCCTTTTGCTGGCCTTCCACCATGCCGCGTTTCAGGTCGGCTCCATCATTACGACAACCGGATTTGCGACTGCGGACTTTAATCTTTGGCCGCAGGTGCCGCGGACGATCCTGGTACTTTTAATGTTCATCGGAGCCTGTGCAGGCAGCACCGGAGGCGGCATCAAGGTCTCACGGATTCTTCTTATGATTCGCTCTGTCTCCAGAGAGCTGCATCAATTTATCCATCCGCACAGCGTCAACAAGGTTACGCTTGAGGGGCGGACCGTCGAACAGGCAACCCTCCATTCGGTCCATGTATTTTTCATCACCTATGCACTGATCTTTTCCGTCTCTGTCTTGATCATCGGCTTTGACGGTTTTGATCTGACGACGAATTTTACAGCGGTTGCCGCCACTCTAAATAACATTGGCCCCGGACTTGAGCTCGTCGGGCCGACTCAGAACTTTGCTCTGTTTTCGCCCCTTTCTAAGCTGGTTCTGATTTTCAACATGCTGGCCGGGAGACTTGAGATCTTTCCGCTTCTGCTCTTATTTGTAAAGGGCACCTGGAAAAAATTTTAAAGGAGGAATATCGTTGGAACTCTGTTTTGGATATGGAAAAGAAACGCGGAGCTTTTCGCTTCCGGATGCAAATCTTTTATGTGAAGTGACACAGAACCCGGTCTTTGTCGATGCAACGGGCGTCCAGGCGGTAAAAAATGCCCTGGCACAGCCGATCGGAACACCGCCTCTGCGGGATATGGTGCATGCAGACGCAAAAATCGTCATCGTGACCAGCGACATCACACGGCCCTGTCCTTCAAACGTGATCCTCCCAGAACTTTTAAGAGAGCTTTCCTGCGGAGGCGTCAAGGATTCGCAGATCGCCGTGGTCTTTGCGCTCGGAAGCCACCGCCGCCATACGGAAGACGAAAGGAAACAGCTTGTCGGGGAAGAAGTCTTTTCCCGGGTCTCCTGTGTTGACTCGGGGCATAATGGCTTTGTCCGGCTTGGGGAAACCACGTTCGGCACGCCGGTGGACATCGACAGGACCGTCGCAGAAGCCGATTTTTTGATCTGTGTAGGCAATATCGAATACCATTATTTTGCCGGTTACAGCGGCGGGGCAAAAGCTGTCATGCCCGGAGTCTCCACCTGGGAGGCGATTCAGAAAAATCACAGCCGGATGGTGCTTGATAGTGCAAGAGCGGGAAATCTTCTCGATAATCCCCTGCGGCAGGACATCGAGGAAGCCGGCGGGATGTTGGGGATTGATTTTATCCTAAATGTAGTGTTAGACGAAGAAAAGAACATAATCCGGGCTGTGGCCGGGGATGTGAAAAAGGCGCATGAGGCAGGCTGTGCATTTCTGGACCGGCTCTATAAGGTTTTTCTTCCGGCACCCGCAGACATCGTCGTTACCACACCCGGCGGTTTTCCCAAGGATTTAAACCTCTATCAGGCCCAAAAAGCACTTGACAATGCAAAATATGCAGTCCGGGAGGGAGGCATTCTTATCCTTGCGGCCGCGTGCACCGAGGGGGCCGGCTCCGATATTTTTGAAGAATGGATGAAGGCCGCCGCTTCTTTGGATGACCTCCTTTCGCGTATTCAGACGGACTTTCGCCTCGGCGGCCATAAGGCGGCGGCCATTGCCATGGTTTTAAAGAAAAACCGGATTTTTCTCGTGTCCGACATGAAGCCTCATCTGGTCCGTTCCTTCTTCATGGAGCCGTTTTCCTCTGTGGAAGCGGCACTCTCGGAAGCATTTTCCTGCCTCGGCAAAGAAAGCTCCGTAATCTTCATGCCGCATGGCGGTTCCGTGCTTCCGCAGCTTTGCTGAGTACCGATTTAGCCGCCGTGTAAGCTTCTGGCTCACCCCCCCCCCCAAAGCGGTGATAAAACCCGTTTTAGGGGGACCTTTTATTATAGGGCCTCTATCAGGCTGTTACAGAACGAAGCGCCGTCTTTTTCTGATTCTTATACGGATTCGGGCGAACCAGCATATACAGCATGGACGCCAGGACAATTCCCGCCGCCGCCGTACCGATTCCCACCGGGCCGCCGGTAAGTGCCGTACCGAGCTGATAGATGCAGAACGAAACCGCATAGGCAAACGCATTCTGGAACACGACTGCAAACCAGAACCACTTCCTCGACTGCATCTGCTGCGCCATTGCCGCAATCGCTGCCAGGCATGGAGAATTTAACAGGTTGAAGGTCAAAAACGAGAACGCTGCCACTGCGCTCGGGAACCAAGTCTTGACCGCCGCGGCGACTACTTCCGCCTCCTCGACCAGCTCCTCATTTACATTCGCCAGCACACCCATCGTGGTGACAATCGCCTCCTTTGCCGTAAGGCCGGAGATAGAGGCTGCAACCGGCTGCCAGGAGCCGAATCCCAGCGGGGCGAAGATCCAGGCAAGCGCACCGCCTAAGATCGCCATCAGGCAGTTCGACGTATCCTCGACCATCCCAAAGCTGCCATCCTCAAAGCCAAACGTGGACAAAATCCACATGACTACACATGCCAAAAACAGGATTGTTCCCGCCTTTTTTATAAAGCCCCACAGCCGCTCCCAGGTGTGCATGAAGACTGTTCTGGCGGATGGGATATGGTAAGCCGGAAGTTCCATGACAAACGGAGCTGCCTCCCCTGAAAACGGTTTCGTCTTTTTTAACAGGATCGCTGCTACAAGCACGGAGGCGATCCCGATAAAATACATCAAAAATGCTGTATTGCCAGCCGAAGAATAGTCCCCTGTAGACCAGCCTGCCATGATCCCGCCAAGCAGCGCAATGACCGGAAGCTTCGCTCCGCAGGGGACGAACGTCGCTGTCATAATCGTCAAGCGTCTATCGTTATCATTCTCAATCGTCCGGGAGGCCATGATGCCGGGAATGCCGCAGCCGGAGGAGATCAAAAGAGGAATAAAGCTTTTTCCGGAAAGCCCGAAATGGCGGAATACACGATCCATGACAAACGCAATCCGCACCATATAGCCGCAGTCCTCCAGGACGGAAAGCAGGAGGAACAAAAGCGCCATCTGAGGGAGGAATCCAAACACAGCAAACAGGCCGCCTAAAATCCCGTCTACTGCCAGGCTCTGCACAAGGCTACTTGCGCCCGCGCCCTCCAGCGCAGATCCCACCATCTCCTGAATACCACCTCCAAAAGTATCGTTGGCCCAATCTGTTCCCATCGTTCCGAGCGTCGAAACAGCAATGTAATAGACAAACCACATCACCAGCGCAAAAATCGGAAGACCAAGTAATCTGTTCGTTACGATTTTATCAATCTTATCCGAGGTCGTAAGGCCTTTTTGCGACTTCCGGACCGTTTTTTCAATCACATCGCATATGTAGCCGTAGCGGGCGTCGGTGATGATGCTCTCTATATCGTCTCCCAAATCCTTTTCGATTGCAGACGCCTCGCTGTTTATCCTTGCCACCACAGAGGCCGGAAGCTTGAGCTGTTCGATTACCTTCTCATCCCTCTCAAGAAGCTTGATCGAATACCAGCGCCTCTGCCCTTTCTCCACGTGTTCGGCAAGACTGTCCCCTACCTCCTCGACCGCTTTTTCAAGACGCTCCGAAAACAGATGCTCCGGTATGCTCTGGCTCCCGCCCCTTGCAGCCTTTACAGCGCATGCAACGACTTCCTTAAGCCCTGTTCCCTTCAGCGCCGATGTCTCGACGACTTCACATCCGAAGATAGAACGCAGCTTTTCAAGCTGGATTATATCCCCTCTTTTGGCAAGCAGGTCGCTCATGTTAAGGGCAATTACAACCGGGATTCCGATCTCCAGAATCTGCGTCGTCAAATACAAATTTCTCTCAATATTCGTCGCATCCACCAAATTGATAATCACGTCCGGCTTCTCTTTCACAAGGTAATCCCGGCTGACCACCTCCTCCGGCGTATACGGAGAAAGCGAATAGATTCCCGGAAGATCCGTGATGACAATCTCCTCATCCCCGGACACCTTTAGCTTCCCTTCCTTCTTCTCGACAGTCACGCCCGGCCAGTTGCCGACATACTGATTCGCCCCTGTAAGAGCGTTGAACATCGTCGTCTTCCCGCAGTTCGGGTTGCCCGCCAATGCAATTCGTAAAGCCATTCTTTTATCCTCCTGCCTTTAAGCCTTTTTTACTTCAATACTCTCCGCATCGTTTTTTCGCAGAGACAGTTCATATCCGCGCACGGTGATTTCGACCGGATCTCCGAGCGGCGCTACCCGGCGGACATAGATCTGGGCGCCTTTCGTGATGCCCATATCCATAATTCTGCGGCGAAACGCCCCTTCCCCGCCAACTTTTAAAACGGAAACCGTCGTATTGACCGGAACCTCACGCAATGTCATATTGTTTCTCCTTTCTGGGTTTGTTTTGACTAACTATATAGGAAACAGATTGGTGCAGAATTCCGCCTTAAAACGGCTTCTACACCAATATACATTTCGCCATTTCATGATTGATCGCCACTCTTGAATCTTTGATGTTTACGATCAGGTTTCCGCCGAGCCTGGAGATGACGCGGATCTCTGTACCACAGGTAAAACCGAGATTGGCAAGAAACCGCTTCGTATCAGCTGCTCCTCCAATCCGCCGGATTACCCCTCTTTCTCCGGGGCGCAAAAAATTCATCGGCATTTCGTCCCCTCCTTTTGGGAAATTCTCTGCTCACAGCCGCCCGAACATCCGGCACAGCCACAGCAGCCTTTTCCTTCCTTTTTTTGCCTGCGCATGTAAACAAGGATCCCTGCAGATACTAAACAGATCATCAAAAGGACAATCCCGTCTGCCAGACTCATATCACTCACCTCACAAAATTCAATTATTTTTCGTTTTAATTGATAACGAATATCAATTTCAAGTATATTATATCTCTGCCGGTCGGTCTTGTCAATAGAAATTTTACCGGTTAAAAAAATTTCATTTTGGGATTTCCCATAAATTTAAAAAAACGGCTTGAAATTCCCGCCGTTACCCTTTACAATACAACAAGTATTCCCTGTTCTTTCATTGATATATAGATTAAAATTGGAGGAATCAATTATGCATTCTATCAGAAAACTAACCGATTCTTTATATTGGGTCGGGGCAAATGACCGGCGTATCGCGTTATTCGAAAACGTTTATCCGGTCCCGAAGGGCGTATCCTATAATTCCTATCTGCTGTTGGATGAAAAATGCGCTCTGTTTGACACTGTGGACGCTGCCTTCACGCATCAGCTCATGGAGAACATCGAGGCCGCCTTAAACGGCCGCAGCCTCGACTATCTGGTCATCAACCACATGGAGCCGGATCACTGTGCTTCCATCAGCGACATCATCGACCACTATCCGCACGTAAAGCTTGTGTGCACTGCCAAGGCCGCTGCTATGATGAAGCAGTTCTTCACCTTTCATGTGGACAGCCATGTCATGCCGGTCAAAGAGGGCGATACTTTGTCTCTCGGCGCACATGAGCTTACCTTTGTAATGGCTCCTATGGTCCACTGGCCCGAGGTCATGGTTTCCTATGAAAAGACCGAAAAGATTCTGTTCTCAGCCGATGCGTTTGGCTCCTTTGGCGCAATCGACGGCAATATCTTTGCCGATGAGACGGACTATAAGAGCGAGTGGCACGCCGAGGCCAGGAGATATTATACAAACATCGTCGGAAAATTCGGCATGCAGGTACAGGCACTCTTAAAAAAGGCCTCCGGGCTGGACATTTGCATGATCTGCCCGCTTCACAGCCTGGTCTGGAGGAAGGATTTTTCCTGGCTCCTTGACTGCTATTCCAAGTGGAGCTCCTACACACCGGAGGAACCGTCTGTTGTCCTTGCCTATGCCTCGGTTTACGGCCATACGCAAAATGCCGTAGACATCCTGGCCGGAGAGCTTGCCGAGAGAGGCGTAAAGGGGATTTCTGTCTTTGACGTATCTAAGACACACCCCTCCTACATTTTGGCGGAGGCCTTCCGCTGCTCGCATCTGGTGCTCGCTTCCATCACATACAACAATGGCATCTTCTGTAACATGGACACACTGGTCCATCAGCTTGCTGCCCATAATCTCCAGAACCGCGTAATTGCCCTGATTGAAAACGGGTCCTGGGCTCCGGTATCCGCAAAGCTCATGAAAGAGGGCCTCTCCGGCCTCAAAAACAACACGTTCCTGGAAGCCGGAATCTCCGTCAAATCGTCCCTGCAGGCCGGACAGGCTGCCTCTGTTCAGGAATTGGCGGATGCATTGTGCGCTTCTATGGCACACTGATGGGGAGGGCAAAGAGTCCTCCCTTTTTCCTCACCCATGTATCCGTTCCTTTATGTATAAAATTTTAAGAATCATACATACTTTCTTCATAGACGAACCCCTCTGCCTGTGCTATAATAATCTCTATCAAAACAAGGAGGTATTCAGCTATGAAAAAATATGAATGCGAAGTATGCGGATA
Source organism: Lachnospiraceae bacterium (assembly GCA_022792295.1). Lineage (GTDB taxonomy): Bacteria > Bacillota > Clostridia > Lachnospirales > Lachnospiraceae > CANQGL01. The sequence continues at coordinate 2,811 of JAAWAR010000056.1, read as the reverse complement.
CATTTACGACGAGGCGGCCGGAGATCCGGATAATGGGATCGCTGCCGGCACTAAATGGGAAGATCTTCCTGATGATTGGGTCTGCCCTCTATGCTCCGTTGGGAAGGACGACTTCAAGGCAGTCGAATAAATTTCTTTGGGGAGGGGTTACATGACATACTCAATCGTTTTTTCCAGTATGACTGGCAACACTGCTGCGTTGGCAGACCGGCTGCACAGCCTGCTCCCGGCCGAATCCTGCCTCTATTTCGGAGAGACCTCGCGTGAAGCTGTCTCCATTGATGCCGACATCACCTTTGTCGGCTTTTGGACCGACAAGGACAGTTGTGATTCTCTGACCCGCGTTTTCCTGAAAAAGCTTCATAATCGGACCGTTGTCCTGTTCGGCACTGCCGGCTACAGCTCGGACCCAGAGTATTTCCGTCAAGTCTTAAACGCGGCGGCTCGTCAGGCCAACGTAAGCAACACCGTTCTTCCCGGCTTTATGTGCCTGGGGAAGATGCGGCCGGAGGTCAAGGCCAAATGCGAAGCCGAGCTTTCTATTGACCCGGAAAATACCAAGGCAAAAGGCTTCTTGGAGAAGTACGCAGAAGCCGAATCCCATCCGGATGAAGACGACTTCCGGGCTTTGGCCGACTGGGTAAACGGCTTTATGCTCTCATAGCCTGGCATACATACAGCCGGTTTTCCGCTTCATACGGCAGAAAACCGGCTGTTTTAATTTTATATGGTTTCTTTCATCCTACAAGGTGAACCAGGACCCCTCCCAGCGTCAGCATTAATGCCCCGCAGGAGCGGGTCACGATCTGCGCAAACGGCAAAAGCTCCATTCGGTGTGCGCTGCTTAAAACCGCCACGTTTCCGGAGCCGCCCATATTGGTGGTACACATGCCTGCCGCAATCGCTGATTCGAGCGGATAAAAGCCCACGAGCTTCCCAAGTATGGCCGCAGTCAGCGTAATCGCCGTTTCGATCAATATAATGGCGAACAGATAGAAGGGCGTCAGCGTCTTCATGATTTCATTCAAATTAATCAGTGTGAAACCGATTCCCACCAAAGCCGCCGCGGTCCAGCTATGGATTGCAAACTGCCCCCATTCTCTTGCCGCATCCTCCAGCTCCATTGACATGATTCCGGTTCCTTTGACAAATACCACTGCGAGGATCATCCAGGCATATGTGGGGACAATCGGCACAAAACGGTTCAAAAGGGCTCCGAGCTGATAAAACGCAAAGGCAATCAGCATCCCTGTTCCTAAGAGCGCGAAGGTAGGCTTCATCGGCGGCGTTTTCTTCACCGGCTTCCCGTCGTTGATTAACACTCCGTTTCCCGTCGTCTTTGGATGTCTTCTTCCATAATCGTTTAGCAGACCGCCGTACACGATCGCCACACAGTTTCCAAGCACCGTCGCCGGTGCCATCTTTGTCAACACGGCAGATGCCTCGACTCCCAGCTCCTGCGCATAAATCGAAGAAAGCGGAACCGTCCCTGCCGTCATGCCGCCGCTGGTCATGGCCACTCCGATATAAAGGATTCCGCCCCAAAAGCCGTCTCCCAGCACCATTCCCATAAGCCCGGACACAAGAAGGCCGGCCGCCAAAGCTGCCGCCGCTACCGGCAAAAGTTTCACGGTCGCCCGCAAAAGAAGATTTCGGTCAATATTAAACAGGCTTCCCGTAATCAAAGCCGCAATATAAAAAATCAAAAAGCCGCTGTCATTCACAAAATAGGAGAGCGTTTCCGTTGTCTGCTGCGGAATCAGACCTGTTGCCTGGATCATGGCCGCACCCAGAATGCAGATCACCGAGCCGCCCAGATATGTTTTTACAAACGGTATCGAATTTCCGATACAGTTAAGGCCCTCCCCAAATATCATAAGAACGAAAAACGCCGGAACCAGGCTTTTGGGAATGCAGCCTGCAAACATGCATGCCAAAGTCAGGGCCAGAACCGCAAAATACAGCGGCAGAGGAAATCCCGCAATCTTTACCATCTTTTTCTCGTTCTCCGCATTCTCTCTGCCCATAGTCCCCATACCACCTTTCTAAAAGCTCCGCAGCGCGTCGCTTCCGTCATCTGTCGTCTTTTCAATCCGCTTTACCACCACATCATATCCGGTTTTACCGCCCAGGGACACATGCACCCGATCTCCAACCTTGTGTCCCAGAAGTGCCTTGCCAAGGGGGGACTCGGAACTGATAAGCCCCTTTAGAGAATTCCCGCGGACCGTCGTCACGATTTTGTATGTCTCCGTCTCGTCATCCTCCTCGAAATACACATCTACTGTATTATAAAGCCCGATCTCATCCGCACCGGAAGTATCCCGGACGATCCTGGCGGTCCGGATCATCCGCTCGAGGTACCGGATCCGGCTCTCATTTTTATTCTTGTCACGCTTCGCCGCATAATACTCAAAATTTTCGCTTAAGTCTCCCTGCGCCCTGGCCTCCTTCACTGCCTCGAGCGCTTCTTTCCGCACGATGAGCTTTCGGTACTCGATCTCCTCCTCCATCTTTTTTATATCATTCTCTGTCAACTCATTAAACATAACTCTCCCTCCAGTGCTCTCGGACTGCCACCTGTATCATACCTTCCATGGGCAAGGGAAACACCTCCCAGGCACCGTCTTTTGGCGGCTAAGAGTAGATACGGAAAAGCCCACAAACTTGACGTTTGCAGGCTTTCCATACATTTGCAGAAATTTCTTATCTCTTGGAGAACTGCGGCGCTCTACGGGCTGCTTTGAGGCCGTACTTCTTTCTCTCCTTCATACGCGGATCTCTTGTCAGATAACCGGCCTTCTTTAAAAT
>JAAWAR010000055.1 GCA_022792295.1 Lachnospiraceae bacterium | reverse complement strand
CAGCCATCAGGGTCCGGTAGGTATCCTCCGAGAAATCCTGATGTCCCGGTGTATCCAGGATATTAATGCAAAAGCCATCGTAATTAAACTGTAAAACGGATGATGTAACCGAGATCCCACGCTCCTTTTCGATCTCCATCCAGTCGGATACCGCGTGCTTTGTAGCCTTCCTGCCCTTAACGGTACCTGCAAGGTTAATTGCGCCCCCGTAGAGCAGGAATTTCTCCGTCAATGTCGTCTTACCGGCGTCCGGATGCGAAATGATCGCGAAGGTCCGCCGTCTTCTTATCTCCTCTGCCAAGCCTGCCAAACTGTTTTCCTCCAAACTGTTATCTTCTATTGTAACAATTCAGGCACCTTCCCTGTTGCAGGCAAAAATCCGGCCTGAATTGCCTTTGGCAATGGATTTTTACCTGCCTTTCCGGATTTTCTCACGGCCCGCATAAGGGCTTTCTTGCCTGAACTGTTATCTTTTCTTACCATTCTGCCAGCAAACACTTATTTCGTCAAGTGGCAATATACCCGATGCGTCTCATTTATATCCGTGCACTCCGGTTTTTTCTCTCTGCATATCTGCTTTGCATACGGGCATCTCGTAGAAAATACGCAGCCCGCGGGAGGGTTTGCCGGCGAGGGCAGATCCCCCTCTAAAATAACCCGCTCCTTTCTCACATGCGGGTCATCCGAAGGGACTGCCGACAAAAGGACCTGCGTATACGGATGGGACGGGCTTAGAAATAAATCGTCAACCGGCGCCTCCTCGACGAGATGGCCCAGGTACATCACGCCTACCCGGTCTGCGATGTAGCGGATCACGCTCATGTCATGCGAAATAAACAAATACGTAAGCCCCCGTTCCTCCTGCATATCCAGGAGAAGGTTGATGATCTGGGACTGTACGGAGACGTCGAGCGCCGACACGGGCTCATCACAGATGATAAGCTCCGGATTTAAGATCAGGGCGCGCGCGAGCCCGATCCGCTGCCGCTGCCCGCCGGAAAACTCATGCGGAAAGCGGTAAAAGTGCTCCGGCAGAAGCCCTACCTTCTCAAATACCGAGAGCGCATCGGCCATCCGCGCGTCTTTATCTCCGATCCCCTGGATTTTCAGCACCTCCGTCAGGGCTTCCCCGACACGCATACGCGGGTTTAAGGAGGTATAGGGATCCTGAAACACCATCTGGAGCTCTCTGCAAAGCCTCCGAAGCTCCTTTTCGTTGATTGTAAACAGATTTTTTCCCTTATACGTAACCGTCCCGCCGGTGGCTTTAAGCAGGCGGATTAAGGTACGTCCGAGCGTACTCTTTCCGCAGCCGGTCTCTCCGACCAAGCCATAAGTCTCCCCCTTATAGAGGCTTAACGATACATCGTCCACAGCCTTCACATAATTCCTGATCTTTCCCAGGGCCCCGCGGATCGGAAAGTACATTTTTATATGCTCGGCCCGTAAAATTTCCTCTCTCATATGCCGCACTCCTCTCCGTCCGCCTGCTTTTCCCGATGGAATGCCTCCAGCTCCGTAAATCGCATACAGCGCACCCTATGGCCCTTTGTCCCTGTTTCTAAAAGCTCCTGCGTCTGCTTTCTGCAGCGTTCAAGCGCATACGGGCAGCGTGGTGCAAACCGGCACCCCGACGGAATCTGATTCAGCAACGGCACTGTACCCGGGATCATGTACAACCTTCTTGCGCGCTCGCCCGTCATGCGCGGGATCGACTGGATCAGGCCCCTTGTATACGGATGCGACGGCGAATCGAAAATCTCGCAGACGTTTCCTTCCTCGACAATCTGCCCCAGATACATAACGGCGACCCGGCTGCAGGTCTCGGCCACAACCGAGAGATCATGCGTGATCAGAATCACACCCATCGAAAACTTCTTATTTAAGGAGAGAATCAAATCCATGATCTGTGCCTGAACCGTCACGTCCAGGGCCGTTGTCGGCTCGTCTGCGATCAGAAGTTTCGGCCGGCACGCCAGTGCAACCGCAATCATGACTCTCTGGCGCATACCGCCGGAAAGCTCATGCGGGTACTGCTCTGCTCTTTTTTCCGGCATCGGGATTCCCACCAGCCTAAGAAGCTCTGTGGCCTGTTTTTTTGCCTCCTCCTTTGAGAGCTTCTGGTGGATTAAAAGCGGCTCCATGATCTGATTTCCAATGGTAAACACCGGGTTTAAGGAGCTTAGCGCGTCCTGAAAAATCATGGAGATCTCATGGCCGCGGATCTTTCTCATTTCTTTTTCACTAAGTGCCAAGAGATCGCGCCCGTCAAAAAGGATTTTCCCCTCATACCTCGCCGTGTATTTCTCGTCATAAAGCCGCAGGATAGACTGGGAGGTCACGCTTTTCCCGCAGCCCGATTCACCGACCAAACCCAGAACCTCCCCCTTCTTTACTTGGAAGGAGACACCATCAACGGCCTTCATGATACCGCGTTCCGTCTGAAAGGAGGTAGAAAGGTTTTCTATTTCCAATATTTTTTCACTCATCCCATGACCCCCTTCAGCTTGTATGCGGATCCAAAAGATCACGCAGCCCATCCCCGAACAAATTTAACCCGAATACGGTAAGCGCCGTAAACGCCGCCGGATAGACGATCAGCCACCAGGCATTGTAGATAACATCTTTCCCCTCATACAGGATATTTCCCCAGCTCGGCTGCGGGATCGGCACTCCGACTCCCAAAAAGGAGAGCGCCGCCTCGGTGATAATCGCATTGGCAAACACATAAGACGCCTGGACAATGACCGGGGACAGGATATTCGGCGCCATGTGGCGAAAAAGGATGCGGAACGGACCTGCTCCGGCAGCCGAAACCGCTTCGATGTACGTCTGCCCCTTGACGACAACCGCCGCCGAGCGGGCGATCCTGGCCATCCGCGGAATAGAGACAATGGAAAGGCTCACAATTACATTTGTAGTGCTACCGCCTAACGCCGACATGAAGGCAATCGCTAGGAGTGTAGAGGGGATCGCGTTGAGCCCGTCGCAGATTCGCATGAGGATCTCATCCAGGAGCCTAAAGTAGCTCGCCAAAAGGCCTAAAAGCATCCCGGCTGCCATCGTAATCAGGCCCACGAAAAAGCCGATCGTCATCGACACTCTGGCCCCGTATAAGATTCGCGTAAACACGTCCCGCCCGAAGGTATCCGTGCCGAACGGATGCGCTGCGGACGGCGCCAAAAGCCTGTCTGTCACGATCATTTCAAGCGGGCCCTGCGGCGCCAAAACCGGCGCCAGGAGCGCCAGAAACAGCATGACGAACGTGATCGTCCCGCCGGTCACGGCCAGGCGGTTTTTGAAAAATTTGCGCACCAGGAGCCGCCGCTGCTCCTTCAAAAGCGTTTTCCGGATCGCATATAAATCAGTCATCGGCTAATCCTCCAGTCTGACACGCGGGTCCACGAGTCCATAGAGCAGATCGACGGCCAGGCACATCACCACGTTGATCAGAGAAACCAAGAGCACGACAGCCTGGATCACCTCATAATCGCGTCTCGCCACGGAATTGACCGTAAGCCGCCCGATACCGGGAATATTGAACACGCTCTCCACAACGGCCGCTCCGGCAAGGAGAGCCATGAAGGTCTGCCCGAGAACCGTAAGAATCGGAATCAGCGCGTTTTTAAATGCATGCTTCATCACAAGCGCAAACTCGGAGACGCCCTTCGCCTTCGCCATTTTCACATAATCGCTTGCCAAAACCTCCAGCACCGAAGCACGCGTCAGGCGGATAATCAATGCCGCCTCCATAAACCCGAGCGCCAGAGCCGGGAGCGTCAAATAGCGGATATACACAAAAAAACCCACGCTCCCAAACTCCTTGTAGCCGCCGACCGGAAACCACTGAAGCTTCACCGCAAAGCCCAGAATCAAAAGCAGCCCCAAAAGAAAGCTCGGCATAGAGATTCCGACCATGGAAACAAAGGAGATACCCTGATCGGCCATGGTACCGCGGTGTTTCGCGGCCAGGACACCAAGCGGAATCGCCAGGGCGGTTGCCAGGAGCATCGCATAGACGGTCAATGCAAACGTCGGTCCCATGTAATCCTTTAAAATTTCTGTCATGGGCTTATCAATGAACACCGAACGGCCGGGATTTCCACGGAGCACCCGGCTTACCCAGTTTACATACTGAACCGGGAGCGGGTCGTTCAACCCCATGCTTTCCCGGAGCGCTTCCACCGCGGCGGCATCCGCCTTGTCGCCCAGAATCATGGCCGCAGGATCTCCGGGCGTCATATGAATGATGGAAAAAATCACGACCGATACCACAAACAGGGTGGGAATCAGCGCCAGCAGGCGTTTTATGATATATTTTTTCATTGGAACTCCTTTTATAACACAGACGCCGCCGGAGCACGGCCCCATAAACGGTCCTTTCTGCTCCGGCGGCCTGTTCAAACAGCGTCACGGGTTCGCTTCTTTTACTCGTACAGTCTCGCGTTGATGAGAAGCGGCCTTTCAAAGAACTCCAGGCCGTCAAACCCGCCTTTTGCCACCATAAAACGGAAATTGCTTCCGAACTTGACAACCGGCACGGAGGTCTCTAGCATATAGCCCTGAAGCCCGGTCCAGGTCTTTACTGCGTTCTCCTTCGAGGTATCGGAATTAATAGACTTTAAGCCCTCCTGGATCTGTTCGTCCGTACACCAGCCAGCCCAGTCAGCCGAAAGATACAGATTCATGGTCGGAATGACTTTTGGAGAAAAGGAGGTAATAAATGCATGATACTGATCCGGCTCGTTGTTTCGGATGCCGACGAAGGTGGACCAGTCGTACGTCAAAAGTTCACAGGGAATTCCTGCCGCATCGAGCTGGCTCTTGACCACCACGGCCATCTTGTAGAAATCATCGCTGTCCGAGGCCACAAGCAGCTTAAACGGCTCGCCGTTATACCCAGCCTCTGCGAGAAGCTCCTTTGCACGCTCCGGATTCTTTGCATTGAAATACTCACTGCCCTCCTCGGTATACCAGTCGCTCTGCTCCTTGAACATGTAGCTGCCGTAGAGCTCATAGAATTCGGGCTTGCTGTAGGCGGCCAGCATGATGTCGTCGCAGTTTAACGCCGCCTGCACGGCCTGGCGGATCTTCTCATCCGCACCAAGTCCCTCCTTCTTATTAAAAATAAGCATGGCCTCCTCGCCGAGCGTCTGCTTTACCTGAAAATCACCGTTATTTTTAAACATGTCGATGTTGTCGTAGTTAATATCAAACGCCACGTCATATTCCCCGGTCTGTAAACCCGCCGTCAAGGTGCCCGGATCGGTCACGATGTCAAAATAGAGAATCGGCGTATAGGCGTACTTGTACCCGGCCCAGCCGGAATAATCGCCCTCTGTCCCGTACGGTGCATACTCCTCAAATTTCACAAGACGGATATACTGATCCTGCTCCCATGTATCCAGCTTATACGGCCCGGTGCCGATGTACTCCTTTACGATCCCGGTCTGCGCATCGGCCGCATCAATGACGGATTTCGGCATGATGGCCGCGCGGTTGCCAAGACCTGCGATCAGCTCGTTTAAGTACGCGCAGGGCGCTCCCAGCCGAATCGCCACGGTATACGCATCCACTTTCTCAAAGCGTGCATCGCCAACCATTGCCTGTGCATTGCTGGCCGCCTCGATCCATCGGTTCATAGACGCCACGACATCATCCGCCTTCATCTCCTCGCCGTTGTGGAATTTGACTCCCTGACGCAGGTGGTAGATGTATTCGGTCGTATCGGCGTTCACGTCGATCGACTCCGCAAGCTCCGGTATCGGTTCGTAGTTTGCATTGATCGCGACAAGCTGCTCAAAGATCGTCCCCTGCGCCACGGTCGCGGCCACATCCTCGGTCGTCATCGCAATGTCCAGATGCGACGGCGTACTCTGGATGACGGCATGGATCTCGTCCTTATACGCGTTTCCCTCAGGAGCCGCGCTCTGGCCGCCCGCCGTCTCTGTACCGGCCGCCTGCGTCTGGCCTGCCTGGCCCTGCCCCTGGCTGTCCTTACCGCCTCCGCAGCCTGTCACCGCCGACGCGGCGAGCAAAAGAGCGAGAACTGCCGCTGCCATGTTTCTGTTTCCTTTCATAATCTCTCTCCTCTCCGTTCCTGCTTTCCCCCGGCCCCACGCAGGGCCTTTTATCCGGCAAAGATCTCATCCAGCAGCCGGTCCGCCACTTCTTCCTTTGGCATCCTCTCAAGCTGGATTTCCTTTTCCTTCCTAATAAATGTCACTACATTTGTATCCGTGCCGAAGCCGGCGCCCTCTACCTTCAGATTATTCGCGACGATCATGTCCAGATTCTTCCTTGCAAGTTTTGCCCTGGAATTTTCCAGCATGTGCTCCGTCTCCATCGAGAAGCCGCAGAGGAACTGGCCTGCCTTCTTGTGCTCCCCGAGCCATTTTAAAATATCATCCGTCCGCTCCAGCTCAATCGCCAGCTCGCCGTCCCTTTTCTTTGTCTTTTCCGGATTCACGAATCTCGGCCTGTAGTCGGCCACCGCAGCCGCCTTGATGATCGCGTCCATGCCGGCGCTTCTTGCCGTCACGGCCTCAAACATCTCCTTCGCACTCTCCACCGGCACCACATGCACAAACATCGGAGGCTTAAGCGCTGCGGGCCCCGTCACGAGCGTCACATCGGCCCCGCGGTACGCCGCCGCCTTCGCCACCGCGTACCCCATCTTGCCGGTGGAGTGGTTCGTAATATAGCGCACCGGGTCGATCGCCTCTCTCGTCGGCCCGGCCGTCACGAGTATTTTTTTCCCAGCCAGATCCTTTTGATAGCAGAGCTCCCGGATCACATATTCCAAAAGGACCTCCGGCTCCGGCATTTTCCCGGCCCCCATATCGCCGCAGGCCAGATACCCGTCTGCCGGCGCAATCACCTCCATGCCGAAACGCTCGCAGATCTTTAAATTCTCCTGTGTAATCGGATTCTCAAACATGTGCGTGTTCATGGCCGGGCTGATAAGCTTTTTGCAGGTACAGGCCAAAAGCGTCGTCGTCAGCATATCGTCCGCCAGGCCGTGCGCAAGCTTGGCGATCACGTTGGCTGTCGCCGGGGCCATCATGACCACATCGGCCTTCTTTGCGAGCGCCACGTGCTCCACGGAAAACTGGAAGTTGCGGTCAAACGTGTCCACCAGGCATTTGTTGCCGGTCAGCGTCTCGAATGTGATCGGATTGATGAAATTGACGGCGTTTTTCGTCATCAGGACATGGACGTCGGCAGAAAGCTTTTTTAATGCGCTTGCCAGGTAGGCGATCTTATAAGCCGCTATACTGCCCGATACGCCTAAAAGTACGGTTTTTCCTTTCAGCATCTTGGATTCCTCCGTTGTATTTCCCGGAATTATATGGTAAACTATTCAGGACTTTCCTATATTGATTTTTTATTATAGCACTTAAGAGCCAAATGTGGAAGGAGTTTTCGCAATGATTTTAGCGATTGACATGGGAAACAGCAATATCGTCGTAGGCGGTATCGACGAGACCCGCACCTATTTTGAGGAGCGGATCACGACTGATGACCGAAAGACCAGTCTGGAATATGCGATCATGTTTAAGAATATATTGGAGATCCACCGTGTAAAAAGAGGTGACATCGAGGGCGCGATCCTCTCCTCGGTTGTCCCGCCGTTAAACGCGCCCGTCTCCTCTGCTGTCAAAAAAATCATCGGAAAGCGGCCGCTTTTGGTCGGCTCCGGCATGAAAACCGGCCTAAACATCAAGATGGACAACCCTAAGACCGTCGGCGGAGACCGAATCGTGGCCGCCGTAGCCGCGATCGCCAAATACAAGAGCCCCGTCATCGTCATCGACATGGGGACCGCGACGACGCTGGATGTCGTGGACAATAACGGCTGCTACATCGGGGGCGTGATCCTGCCGGGCATCAACGTCGCCCTTAATTCTCTTGTCAGCAACACCGCACAGCTTCCCCGCATCAACCTGGATGTGCCGAAGCGCGTAATCGGGAAAAACACGATCGAATGTATGCGAAACGGCATCATGTACGGCAATGCCGCCTCCTTAGACGGCCTCATTGACCGCATGGAGCAGGAATTGGGCGCCCCCGCCACGTTAGTCGCCACGGGGGGCATGGCACGGTTTATCACGCCCCTCTGCCGCCATGAGATCGCATATGTGCCGGATCTTCTTCTCTCCGGCCTTTTGATCCTTTACAGGCAGAATACGGGGGAAGGGGCGTAAAAACAAAGGAGCCAGTACTCGTTCAAAGCGAGCCGGAATGCAAGCTTTCGGACTTTTTAAGGAATCCTTTCTCGCAGTGCAGGCTGTGGGGAAACGACTCCACCATGCGCACGGAAATGAAAGCCTATCTTGACTTTTTCCTTCATGCACGGCCGGCTCTCAGGCACGACAGATAACCGGCTTCATTAAAAACTCCACAAGCGGCCACACCGACTCTGCCTGCTCCAGCGTCATGATCTGTCCGATCAGGCGCTCCGTCTCTCCTTCCGAAAGAAGCGGGGCCACATTGGCAGTGAATTTATTCCGAAGCTCCTCGAACCCGACCGGGTGCTTCGGCGAGCCCTTAAGGTCATACACCTCCGTTTGAAGCTTTTGGCCGTTTTTCAAATGTACGCACACCTTCGCACCGCGCCACTTCGGATACTGTGCCTGCACCTCGGGATCGTGCTCCACCTTCACCTTCTGTGTGAGAGCAAGGTATTTCGGGTCATTCGTATATGCGGGGTTCAAATGGCACACACCAAAGCCCCGCTCATACAGCGCCACTGCGATTCCGTAGGCGGCGCTGAATTTGGCCTGGCCCGAGTCCTTAGGCACTTTGATCTCCCCGTTCAGACTGCAGGCTACCGCATGCGTACCGCCTCCACATTGGCCTTCTTTGAGTTTGCAGAGTTTTTTGCTGCCGGAAAAATGGATTCACAACACGATTGAGGCCACATATGACACCACATATACGATTGACAGGAGATTTCCGTTATTTTCTGCCCCGGCCTTCCAGGGTGCAGTACCCGCCGTGAAACAGCAGAAAATGCGATAAAATGCAGCAGCAAATACAGGGGAGCCTGAAAGGGCCCGGAAGGAAGCTGCTCTTGAAGATTCGCAAAAGCTTTACCCCTGGTAATCAAACGCGTTTTCTACATGCCTGACACTTCCGTCCCCGTAAATACCGATTACATCAAACCGTACCGCCTTTCCTTCCCCGGCGCCATACCGTGCATAGTGAAATGCGGCAGCGCGGCCAAGCCTTTTTTGTTTCCTCCTATCGACCGCCTCCAGCGGGTCACCAAAGCAACTGCTGCTCCGGAACTTGACTTCTATGTAAACGAGCATGCGGTCCTTCTCTGCGATAAGATCAATTTCCCCGCCGCGTATCCTGTAATTGCGCTCTAAAATCGTATAGCCGCGGCCGGCCAGATATTCTGCCGCCACGGCCTCATAGCCGGCTCCAAGCCGGCGTGTATTCAAGCGTCCGCCCCCGTATGAGGCAGATCCTCTCCGGGCTCCTGCCTGATAAATTTCCCGATGAAGCTCCTTCTGTGAATCGGCGTCGGGCCGAATTGCTTAAGTGCCGCGATATGTGCCGCCGTCCCATAGCCCTTGTGCTTCGCGAAACCGTACTCCGGATACTGTACGTCATATTCAGCCATGATATGATCCCTTGAGACCTTCGCCAGGATGCTTGCCGCGGCAATCGAAACGCTTTTTGCATCACCCTTTATAATATTGACCTGCTTCATGGAAAGGCCCGGGATTGTCACCGCATCGTTTAAAAGCAGATTCGGAACGGCCGAAAGGCCCCCTACGGCCTCGCGCATCGCCTCGTAGGTGGCCTGTAAGATGTTGATCTCGTCAATCCGTTTTGGGCTTACAAGCCCCACATGGAAGGCAACAGCCTTTTCCCGGATCTCCAAAAAAAGCTCCTCTCGACGTTTTTCGGAGAGTTTTTTTGAGTCGTTCAGATACAAAATCTGCGCCTCCTTGGGCAGGATGACTGCTCCGGCCGCCACAGGGCCCGCAAGCGGTCCGCGCCCGGCCTCATCGACTCCGCAGATCAGCGTATAATCTGCATATTTCCGTTCATATTCCCGCATGGCATCCAGCCGGAGAAGCTCCTTTTCCAGACGTTCTCCCTTAAGTACAGCCCCCATCGCGCGCTCCTCCATCTCCTGCTTTCTCCTTCGGAGCTTCCAGTGTGACTCGTCCAAGCCTTCCTGCACGAAAATCATCAAGCAGAAGCCTTGCCGCACGCATACAGTCAAGCTCCCCGCCTTTTTTTAAACAGGACCGCACTCTCGCAAGCTCCTCCAGGACTTCATGAACCGGCCTACCTTCTTCCGTAATTCCATAATATCCGGCCAAAAGTCCCGGCTTTTCTTCTAAAAGATACCGGGAAAGCTCTGCGGCAAGCTCGTCCAGGTTCAGGATTTCATCATGAATCGAACCGAGAAATGCCAGACGCAGCCCAACCGTCTGATCCTCAAACTTTGGCCACAGGATCCCCGGCGTGTCCAAAAGCTCCACCTGCTTGTTCAGGCGGATCCACTGATTGCCCTTCGTGACGCCAGGCCGGTTGCCGGTCTTGGCCGCCGCCCTTCCCGCCAGGCTGTTAATGAACGTGGACTTGCCTACATTCGGAATACCCACCACCATCGCGCGGACGGGACGGTTTAGAATGCCGCGCCGCTTATCACGCTCAAGCTTCTCTCTGCACGCTTTCTGAATCAGAGGCTGAAGCTTTGCAAGCCCCGCCTTCGAGCGCGCATCGAGCTTCATTACCTCAAACCCTTTTTCCTCAAAATATGCCTTCCACAGGGCGCTTACCGCCTCGTCCGCCAGATCAGCCTTGTTTAAAAGGATCAGACGGCCCTTGCCCTGCCCTAACTCATCTATGTCCGGATTCCGGCTCGACAGAGGCGCGCGCGCGTCCACCAGCTCGATGATCAAATCAATCAGCTTTATATCCTCTTTCATGGCGCGTTTTGCCTTTGTCATATGACCCGGATACCATTGGATATTCATTTCATTCCTCCTCACCGGACAAGGCCCATCTCGGAAAACGGCTGGAAACGGAACCAGACTCTCCCGATCAGCTGCTCACGCTTTACATTTCCGACCGTTGCAAAACGGCTGTCCTCACTCGACTCCCTGTTATCTCCCAAAAGAAAATATTCATCGTCTCCAAGCTCGATCGGATATTCCGCCACGCCCGCGATCGTGACGGTGTCCGGTATTCCCTCTGTCTGTAATAGTGTCCCGTTGATATAGATCCGATTTTCTATGATCTGCACCGTCTCCCCCGGAAGACCAATGATCCGTTTCATGTTAGGACCCCCCTCAGGACGCATAAACACGGCAATATCGAAGCGCTCCGGACGTCCGAGGTCATAGGACAGACGGTCCAGCAGTACCACATCCCCGGAGTTCAGGGCCGGATTCATAGAGCCGCCGCTCACCTCCACACGGCTTCCAAACGAATAGACCGTAAAATATGCAAACGCAATCATGGCGATGATGTCCACGATCCAGTTGACAGTCTGATAAAGCTTCTTCGGCTCCCGCTCCTCATATAAATGAAAGCCCACAGACTAACTCCCTTCTAATAGCAGGAAAGGGACAATTTTCATTGTCCCTTTTTCGTCCGTCCTCTGTTACATTGAATCCGTTTACTTTGTAACGGTTCAGATACCTTTCTTCTGACAAGCAAAAATCCACTCCAGCCTGCTAAAGGCAGAACCAGGCGTCAGAGGCGCTTGTTAAGAACCGGCCGACACCCAGTGCAGAAAGATTTTTACCCGCTGCTCCAGGGCAAACACAGAAAAAGATTCCGCTTTGCCGGGCCCCAAGCACCGGCGGCACTTGTTTTGCAACGCCCCAAACGAAATATAAAAAGCTTCTGTGCAGACCTATCTGAACGGTTGCCTTACTTTACTAATTCTTTTACCTTTGCCGCCTTGCCGACTCTGTCTCTTAAATAATACAGCTTTGCACGGCGAACTTTACCGCGTCTTACGACCTGAACGTCCACCACAGCCGGGGAATGCAGCGGCCATGTCTTCTCAACGCCGATTCCATTGGAATTCTTCCTGACGGTGAAGGTCTCGCGCGCGCCGCCGTTCTGTCTCTTAATTACTGTTCCCTCGAAAACCTGAATTCTCTCGCGGTTTCCCTCTTTGATCTTTGCCGATACACGTACGGTATCACCCACGTTAAAACTCGGTACGGTCTCCTTTAACTGAGCCGCCTCAATATTTTTAATAATCTCGTTCATCTTACATGAACCTCCTTCATATATTCGACATTCTTACCCGCATCTTTTTTTGCGGCAGCGGAATATCTCTTATTTCACGGTTTTAAATTAT